>NZ_JBIVGN010000014.1:0-32187 GCF_044748705.1 Pseudomonas sp. NPDC089758 | reverse complement strand
CTTCAGGAATCTGGACACCAATCCAATGCCATGGGGCAGTCCAGGTACAGCACAGAGCTCAAGCACTGCGCGGTCCCTGTGGGGCCGGCTTGCCGGCGATGAGGCCGGAACAGCCGCCTCAATTCAGCAACGCGTGCTGTATCTGCCCCACCGTCGCCGCCAAGCTGTTCAGGTGCAAGCTCTGCACCCGCTCCACCGGTGCCAGGTCCAGCGGCCAGTGCAGCGCGATGCTGCCCACCAGCCGCCCCTCCACCCGCACCGGCAGGGCAATCGCCCGGATCAGGAACGGCAAGCGCACCGGGTATTCCCAGAACCCTTCGGTGCGCTGGCCAAAGCCGTTGTGCCCATCAGCCTCGATATCGCGCAACAGCGCCTCATCGCGCACCCGCTCATGCGCCGCCAAGCGCTGTACCTCATCCGCCGCCAGCTCCTTCAGGCACGCCCGGCCCATGGCCGAGTGAAACAAGCTGGCATGGTGCCCAACGAGCTGGCAGGTGTGCGGGTAGCGTTTGCGCAGCACCTGCGCAATGGCGCTTTCCATCACCTCCAGCCGTTCGCCGTCAAAAGAAGAAAGGTCCGCCACCAGCCCGGTGCGCTCGCTCAGCTCCAACAGCAGCGGCGCGGCGCGTTCCACCAGTGTGCGCTTGAAGCGCAGCTGGCGGTCGCCAAACAGGCGCCGGGCACACAAGCGGTAGCGGCGGTCGCTCAGGCCACGGTAGACCCAGCCCTGCTCCTGCAAGGTGGCGAGCATGCGCGATACCGTGGCTTTGGGCAGTGCCGTCAGGTAATGCAGCTCTTCGAGCCCCAGCGCGTGGTGTTCACCAAGCAGTTCGACAATCGCCAGTGCCCGCTCCACCGAGCGCACGCCCCCGCTGTCTGCGGTAATACCCATGGGTTCGACCTCCGTGTCTGTGCGTGGATGGTCATCATGCCCAGCAAGATACGGGCCTGCCCAGGGCTTTCAGCGCAGCTGCAGGCAGCCAGGCGGCTGCCGCGCTACCCAGTGGGTCAGTTGCTCATGGGCATAGGCCAGTTGCAGCACGGCATGGTCCGCCTGGGCCGGGCCTATGATCTGCAGGCCCATCGGCAGCCCGGCGGCGTTGAACCCCACCGGCACGCTCATGCTCGGCAGGCCGGCCAAAGTCGGGCCAATCACCACCTCCATCCAGCGGTGGTAGGTGTCCATCGCCTGCCCACCAACCACCTTGGGCCACGGCTCGGCTGCATCGAAAGGGAACACTTGAGCAGCCGGCAACAGCAAATAATCGTAACGCTCGAACAACTTGCCCAACGCCAGGTACCACGCGCTGCGGTCCAGCGAAGCCTGGTAGACGTCCGCCGCGGTCAGGCGCAGGCCGCCCTCCACTTCCCACTGCGCCTCAGGCTTGAGCTGTGCACGCTTGCCTGGGTCGGCATACGCCGCGCCCAGGTTGCCGTGCACCAGGAAGTGGCGAAGGGTGAGCCAGCATTGCCATAAACGCCCCGGGTCAAACCCTGGCTGGCACGCCTCGACCTCGCAGCCCAGCTCGGCGAAGTCTGCCAAGGCCGCCTGACACAGGTCCATCACCCCCTCGTCCATCGGCAGGTAGCCGTCAAAGTTGCCTAGCCAGCCCACCCGCACCCCTTTGAAATCGCGCTGCAAACCGGCGGCAAAGTCACGCGGGCCGTCACTGAGCGACAGCGGCGCGCGCAGGTCGTGCCCGGCCTGCACCGACAGCAACCGCGCCACGTCCGTCACCGTGCGCCCCATCGGCCCCTCGGTGGCCAGCTGCTGCACGAACAGCTCCGGCGTTGGCCCGTAAGGCACCCGCCCTTGTGAAGGGCGCAGGCCGAACACGTTATTGAACGCCGCCGGGTTGCGCAGCGAGCCCATCATGTCGCTGCCGTCAGCCACCGGCAGCAGGCGCATGGCCAACGCCGCTGCGGCGCCGCCACTGCTGCCGCCTGCCACACGGCTGTGGTCATAGGCATTGGTGGTGGTACCGAACAACGTGTTGTAGCTCTGCGAGCCGAGGCCGAACTCCGGCACATTGCTTTTGCCGACAAAGATCGCCCCGCTCGCCCGCACCCGCGCCACGCTGATGGCGTCATGCGCCGGCACTTGCTCAGCAAACAGCGGCGAGCCAAGCGTCGTGCGCAGCCCCGCCGTGGCGGCCAGGTCCTTGACCGCCTGCGGCATGCCATGCATCCAGCCGCGCGACTGGCCGGCGGCCAATTCGCGGTCACGCACCTCGGCCTCGGCCAGCAGCACCGCGCCCTCGCGCAGCGACACCAGCGCATTGACCTGTGGGTTGAAGCGCTCGATGTGGCCCAGGTAGGCCTGCATCACTTCACGGCACGACACCTGGCGCGCGTGGATCGCCTCGGACAGCGCCTGGGCATCGAGGGCAACGATCGGGTCGATGGCTAACGGGTTCACGGTTTCACTCCAAGGTTGAAAGCGGCAGCTTTGCCAGCGCGGGGGACTTCTTTCAGGCAGTAGGTGCCCAGCAGCGTCAACAAGCAAGCGAACAGCACATAGAACGACGGCGCCACCGGGGTGCCGAGCACCTTGCTCAGCCACGTGACGATCAACGGCGCGAAGCCGCCGAACACCATCACCGCCACGTTATAGGCCACCGACACCCCGGTGGAGCGCACCTCGATCGGGAACTGCTCGGCCAAGGCGGTGGGCGCCGGGCCGAAGAAACCGCCGATGGCGGTACACAGCAGCAGTTGCATCACCAGCAGGCGCTCGATCGACGGCGCTGCGGCTACCCACACGTACAGCGGGTACACCATGACGAAAAATGCCAAGGTAAAGGCCATCAGCACCGGGCGCCGGCCAAGCCGGTCCGACAGCGCTCCGGCCAGGGGGATGACCACGGTCATCAGGCCCACGGCCAGCATCTGCACCAGCAGCACCTGGTCCAGTGGCAGGCCAAGGTTTTTGTGGGCAAAAGTGGGCATGTTCACCAGCACCACGTAGAACGACACGGTCGCCCCACAGGCCAGCCCCATCGACACCAGCAAGCTGCGCCGATGCTCACGCAGCACCTGCCACAAGCTCGGCGCCTTGCCCTTGGCCTGCTTGCGCGCTTCGAGGAACGCCTCGGGCTCTTCCATGTGCTTGCGAATCCACAGCCCCACCGGCCCGATCAGCAAGCCGATCACGAACGGAATTCGCCAGCCCCAGCTGTCCAACGCCTCGGGTGTGCACACGTGGGTCACCAGCGCGACCATGGCCGCGCCCGAAAACACCGCCAGGCACTGCCCTACCAGTTGCCACGAACCATACAACCCCTTGCGGTGGGCCGGTGCGCTTTCTACCAGAAACGCCGTGGCACTGGCGTACTCCCCGCCCGTGGCAAAGCCCTGCAGCATGCGCGCCACCACGATCAACAGCGGCGCGCCCATGCCAATGGCCAGGTAGCTGGGCGCAAAGGCGATCATGGCGATGGACACGGTCATCAGGCGGATGATCAGTTGCATCGCCGCCTTGCGCCCTTTGCGGTCGGAATAGATACCCAGCAGCACCCCGCCCACCGGCCGCATGAAAAAGCCCACGCCGAAGGTGGCCAAGGCCATCAGCAGCGAGGCGTACTCGTCGTCGGAGGGAAAGAACTGGCGGGCGATGATGCTGGCCAGAAAGCCGTACACGATAAAGTCATACCACTCCAGGGCGTTACCGATGACCGCCGCGACCACTTGCCGGGTACGCGACGCGCCTGTGTGTGAAGTCTGCATGCGGGACACTCCATCAATCTGTTGGCCAGAAACGGCGGCGAGCTGCAAGCTGCAAGCAGAAGCGGGCCATGCGCGGCCTTTACTTGCAGCTTGAAGCTCGAAGCTTGAAGCTTGAAGCTGCCTAGTTGAGCCAGCGCTCGGTGAGGGCGCCCCAGTAGGCGGCACCGGTCAGCAGGATGTCGTCGTTGAAGTCGTAGGCAGGGTTGTGCACCATCGGGCGCTGTACGCCGTTGCCGATGAACAGATAGGCGCCGGGGCAGCGTTGCAGCATCCAGGCGAAATCTTCGCTGCCCATCAGCTTGCGGGTGTTGCCATCCACCGCCTCGGCGCCGAGCAGCTCGACGCCGACCTGGTGGGCAAACGCATTTTCGTCGGGGTGGTTGACCAGCACCGGGTACGCCGGGCGGTGTTCGATGCGGGCGCTGCAGCCATAGCTTTGGGCCTGGCTGACGATGATCGCCTGCACCCGCTCCAGGGTCTGCGCCCGCACCTCGGCGTTCAGCGCACGCAAGCTCAACCGCAGCAGCGCCTGCTGCGGGATCACGTTGGCCGCCTCGCCTGCCTGCAGGGCGCCCACGGTTACCACCGCCGCCTCCTGCGCATCGATATTGCGCGCCACCACGGTTTGCAGCGCCATCACCACACTGGCTGCCGCCACCAATGGGTCGACCGTCAGGTGCGGCATGGAGCCATGCCCGCCGACGCCTTCGATGGTCACGGTCAGCAGGTCCTGCGAAGCCATCATCGGCCCGTCACGAAAACCCAGGTGCCCCGCCGGCAGCCCCGGCATGTTGTGCATGCCGAACAGCGCATCACACGGGAAGCGCTCCAGCAGCCCATCGGCCAGCATCGCCTCGGCCCCGCCCTGGCCCTCCTCGGCCGGCTGGAAGATCAGCGTCAGCGTGCCGTCGAACTGGCGCGTGGCCGCCAGGTAGCGAGCCGCGCCGAGCAGCATGGTGGTGTGGCCGTCATGGCCGCAGGCGTGCATGCAGCCCTGGTGACGGCTGGTGTATTCAGCGCCGGTGGTTTCTACGATAGGCAGTGCGTCCATATCGGCACGCAGGCCCAGTTTGCGTGGGCTGCTGCCGTTGCGTAGCACGCCGACCACACCGGTTTTGCCGATGCCGGTGTGCACTTCGTAGCCCCACTCCTGGAGCAGTTGCGCGACCAGGGCCGCAGTCCGGCTTTCTTCAAAACCGAGTTCGGGATGGGCATGGATATCGTGGCGGATGGCGCGCAGGTCGCTGGCCACGTCGGTGAGCCAGGCCAGGATGTGCTGGTGCTGCTGCATGGGGAATCTCCTCGCGCGGGTGGGTCCCGTTCTTGTTGTTCGTTTTGAGGTCACGACGGTTGAGGCAGGTCGTGGTTGCGAACAGATAAGCGCGAGTGGGGCGGGAGCACAATTGAATGTGGTTTCACGTGGTGGAACATCACGGTGCCGGGGATGTTTTCCTACGGAAAACGGCTGAAAGGATCAGATTAATTCCCTTTGTTGTAGTCCATTTCCCAAAGATAATGCGTGCGCCTGTTTTTCGTTGCATGCGCTAAACGTGGGTCATAGTCTCGGCCGGTCGCTGCCAATTCGGCGATACGGTTTTGACAGACCGTGAGTCACTGAGAGCATGTGCAATGCCTGTTATGGCAGCTGTACGTGGGGCACCTTTGTGTGCGCCGGGATTCTCAGTGCCCTCGGTCTGTCAACCCACGAACAGCTGCCACCCTTTCCGTTTGACAGCGGATTTGCGGCAGCCCTGCAGGCACTGAGAGGGTTTTATGCTGAAGATAGTCCCCGATCCACCCCACACTCCCCACTCCCTGGAAGACACACTCATGATGGCTGCGGACTACGCACTCTGTGCCGAGGCCGTCGCCCAGCAGGCGATGATGATGCACCCCAAATCGCCCTGCTCCTTGTTGATCATGACCTCCATGCACGAGCTCGAAACCTTGCGCAAGTTGCTTGAGGTGGCCTTGGTGCAAGTGCAAATGCCGACAGAGCCGAGAACGCTGCACTAATCCGCATCATGTCAGGCCTGTTCTGGCGTTTTCAAAGGCTAACCACTCGCACGGCGCCGCCCCTGAGGTTGTAGACGACCCTTAGGCGCGTGGTGAACCCGTGTGGGCCCGGCTTGCCGGCGAATGGGCCAGCCCAGGCACCCGCATTTTCAGGGAGCTAACCAATGCCAAAAGACGGCACAAACGAATACACCACACCCGGCAAAACCATGTTCTACCAGGCTGAGGGCCAAACCCGCCCGCTGTTCTGCATCGCCCCAGGCATCCCCTGCCAGGATGCCAGGGAGCAAGCCTCGGAGCTGATGGGTTGCGTGCGCGATCTGACCATCACCGGGGTGATGGATGAAAATCCGCAACTGATCTGGGCGTCCTACTACCTGAGCGCGCTGGCCAAGGCGCTGCTGGATGATGCTGAGCTCGGGATGCGTCGTTAGGTAGCCAATCTTCAGGCTGGCCTCTCGTGTGGCAGAGTTTGATGGGCCAGCTCTGTGTGTACATGATGAGTTTGCCAGTCACTTCATCGCTCAAGCGAGCCGGATAGTGACGCCTGCATTCCTGCGAACGCCAATCCCCAACGATGGCGGAACCAATTATGGAGGTGCTAACTAAAGGACATCGGTCAGTAAGTAACTCCCCCGCAACAGTGGAAAATAGCGCGCACGCACGGCAAATAGCCTACCGAGGCACGAGGCAGCCCGCATGCTCTGAATAGCCTCAATGTCCATGAAAATGTAATGTCGGTTTTCCTTCGACTCAAGCGTCTTCAGGTCTCTGAGCGCACTGATCTTGTCGCGATTATAAAAACCATATACACGGAGAGGAGCATCAAGCAATAGATTAACCCGGTGGCTGGCACGTCATGACTTTTCATCAGTGGGTACATTATGCTGCTCAAACCCGCGGCCAAACCCGCCTGCCACCAACTAACTTTCTGAGGCGGCTCTATGGATTCAACGCGGTCCCCTCTGTAATGGAGGATGTCGTTTTTGCTGCGGCAGTAATAAGCCACAGCGTAGGCCAACAGCACCAACACGACGGGCGCGAGCCCTAACATCAACGACGTTGACGTACTTAACTTCATTTTCTTGTACGTAATACCCAATGTCAGCAACGACGCGAACATTGGCGCACACGACATATTGAAAAACATGCGCAATTTCGCGAAGCTTACGAAGTACTCAGTCCGATAAGCACAATGGATACACCACAGTGTCATTGCGACCACCCCAATAAATACCGGTATAGCGAAAAACGTTGGGTTTAGCCCGATCATCAGCACGGTGACTATTACGACCAGCGTCCAGGCCGACCAAATCTTTGCAAAAAATCTATCTGTGGTAAACATAAGCCTATTTGTTACCTGCTAAGAAATCACCCTATTCGCCCCCTGCCCGAAGCCCCTTGTAGTAAGCAGCCGACCTGGGAGTGATTCATACCTCAATGAGGTGGCGCAAGATCCCGTGCCGCGAGCCGTTCACCAGAGGAAGGCTTGAGCATCAGTTGTCGGCATACACCAGTTCATCGAGTTCGTCAGTTGCCGGCGAATACTCGAACAAGCGTCTTGCCAGGTGGCCAATACGCTGCGACCAGGCAACCTTGGCTACCCACTCGGGCGGCATTCCCGATACTCCGTACAATGCACCCGCCAACTGCCCCGCCGTGGCGGCCACGCTGTCGGCATCGTCGGCAAGGTTGGCCGCGAGCAGAATCGCATCCTTGAAATTGTCAGTGTGCCAAACCGCCCAGAGCGCTGCTTCGAGGGTGTCGACCACATAGCCAGAAGAGCGAATCTGCTCTCGTGATTTGAGCTTGTATTCGCCAGCATTGATGATCTGCGGCCGAGATTTGAGCGGGCGCACTTTGGCTGCCAGCGCCTCGTGTTTGTCGGCGCCATTGAGCGCCAGATACAACTGCGCGCCGAACAGGCTGCAACACTCCAGTACTTCGGGCGCGCTATGTGTGACTAGGCTCTGTGTGGCACATTCTCGCCAGGTCGCCGAGAGCGAGTGGCGACGAAAAATGGCAGTGGGCGCAAGCCTGATCAACGAACCATTGCCAGCAGACGAGGACTCGGTATTCCCTTGCCAAGCAAGCCCCTCAGCTTCCCACCCTTCGAGCGCGCGCCGAGTGACATTGCCGATGTCGAAACAGCGCCCGCTGACGCTGTTCTCGCCCTGGCGGTACCAGCGCACCAGTGCATCTGCAAAAGTGGCAAAATCGAAGCCACCCTTGGCCGCGTAGGTGTCGGCCAGGCACAGCGCCATGCTGGTATCGTCGGTCCACTCGCCGGGCGCGAGGCGGAATGGGCCACCACCGACCATGTCTGTAACCTGCCCCTGACCGCGGCGCTGAAACTCCAGTGTGGTTCCCACCGCATCACCGATTGCCAGGCCTAGCAGTGCGCCCTGTGCGCGGTCGAGTGCTTGCTCGGGTAAGAGCGTGCAAGGCCTGTCGCTAAGCCAGGTGGCTTGATACGTGGCAATATGGGCGCGCCTAGATCGTACATGTACTCCATACGCTGCTGTAACTGGGGGGATATGTCGGGGCCCAAGTCGATATAGCGCTGGGCGTATTCGCTCAGGACTGCGTCCGGGCTTCTCAGGTCGATCATGCTGGCTCCTTGCAAAGGCTTACTCTCATCCATGGGCCCATATTGCTGACCTGGCCAACTACTGACAACAGCGCCAGACAGGCTCTGGCATAATCAACGATCAAGCACAGCAAGGAACGCTGACGTCATCATGAAATCTCATCCCGAACTCCATGTCAGGTCCCCGCTGCTTTTTCGCTGCGTGGCCATCGGCGTTGCCCTGTGCATGCTAGCGGTGTGCGCACTTGCGTTCTACGTGTTGTGGGCCGAACTGCTGCCGCTGTATGGCCGCCTCTACAGAAATGCACCCGTTGTGGAAACGCCGCTCATGAGTTTTTTCGTACTCGCGGCGATTCCAGGAACGCCCTACCTGCTCGTTGTCTGCGCCTTCGCGGCATGGACCGGTCAGAAATTCGACCCGCCCACAAAATCCAGGCTTCACACCTTCGAAATCCGGTCGTTGCAGTTGATGGTCGCCATAATGTGCTGGGCTGCCCCGGCCATGATCATCGCGACCACGGCCACACTCTCTGCGAAGGGCTACTGGTCTTGCCCAAAGCTACGTATTTCAGGCTCCGGATGGCAGATGTTCTGGGTGAACGATGAGCGCATATGCTTTACGCCCGATTCCTACATCAACGACCACTGGCCGTGCAAAGTTGTGGGTAACAAGACTATTTGCGTCCAGGTGGACGGTAGATAGCTACGCCCCAACCTGCCGCCGAACGGCACGGTCGAGCGGGGATGTCACTGGCTCAGCCGTTGATCGCCGGCAAGCCGGCCCACATGGGTGGACTGCCCTTGCACAAATCTCATCAATGCTGGAAAAGAGCCAAGCAAGCGGTGTCACAATCGTCGGAGCTGATGACGCACAAGCGGTTGCGACCAGCGTGCCAATAGCGGTCTGAGTCAAATATCCAAAGCCCACACCTCCCTCCAGTGGGACCCGGCTTGCCGGCGATCACGGGCCCAGCCCGTGCCAGTCATCCTGTCGAACAAGCAGATCACATATGCCGGCTCCTGGATCATAAAAAACCTCTTCACCGGCCGCCACGTGCGGCGTATTCCGTCGCATTGCCATCATTGAAAGCGGCGTCCTAAAGCCCTCACAGCACCTACTGGGCCAACCCAAAATGCGACTTACATCACCTTTTTAAAATTATTTTCCAGAAGATTTTTCAGCCGTTTTCCTCTGCCTAAAACCCCTTCCCCACGGGCCCAAGCCCAGATTTTACGCACTCAAAACCCCTGCCCGATATCAATGCGACATCATTGCACTGCGTCACAAACAGGGAAAAAATCGCGGCCCCAGCAGGAACTTCTTCCAACGCGGGGTGCCCTACACGGCATTACTGGCAACACGATATTCATGTGCCAGTACCGAGTTTCCAGTCCACGCCAGCGGCGTATCAGGACGATTCAAAAGGCTCATGGACGATGTACCGATGACACAGACGTTTGATGTCGAAGCACTGATCAAGCTGCGTAGCCAGACGCGGGCAATCTCCGATGCGCTCAAGGCGCAGGCGGCCGATTACCTCGCTACCGTGGCGCCGCTGATCCGTCCGCAAACGCTGTTCGGCGAATACCTGCAGGGGGCGCAACGCAGCAGCGGGCGCGAAACCCAAGGCCACTTCCAGTCGCTTATCGAACTGTACGAACGCATCGGTTCGGCCACGCCTTTCCAGCTGGTCAGCGAACTGGAAGTGCCGCTCAACCTCATCAGCACCACCCCCGAATTGTTCCCCCTGGAATACGACAAGGTCCTGGCCCCCAGCGGGCAGGTCATCCGCGTCACCAGCCCTGTGCGCTGGGTCGTGGGTTTTCAGGGCTTCGAGCTGGCGCGCTTTCGCAATGTCATCAACGACCCCAACCGCAGCAGCGCCGAGCTGTACCGCTTCGTGGTGCATTACCTGGTGCTGTTCTACTGCCTGAGCAAGTCGCCTGGCCTTGGCCGCCTGTTCGAAGGCTTGCGCTTTGGCTTGAGCTTCGAACGCCTCAAAGGCATGGGCGACCTGCCCTTCTGCGTCATCAGCTCGCCGGTGCGTTCGGAACTTCCCGACGATTCGGTCATCCGTAGCAGCACGCAAATTGCCGGCAACACCAGTTTCGAAGAGCTTGTGGGCCGCGACAACATTCTGGAAATGAACGACGAAATCCGTCAGCGCCTGCTGCTGACGATCGAAGGACTGTAACGCGCAGGCCCCGCCGGGCCGCGCCATGATTCGCAGCGAATTGCTCGCACTGGAGAACACGATGGCGAAGAAGGAAAGTACCCAGCACAAACTCGACCGCGTTCGCGCGCCGCGGGTTCACATCACTTACGACGTGGACATCGGTGATGCGATCGAGAAAAAGGAGCTGCCCTTTGTCGTTGGCGTGCTGGGTGATTTTTCCGGCAACCCGCTGGAGCCCTTGCCCAAGCTCAAGGACCGCAAGTTCGTCTTCATCGACCGCGACAACTTCAACGGCGTGCTCAAAGGCATCAAGCCGCGCCTGACCTACCGCGTCGACAACACCCTGGCCAAGAACGGCACCCAGCTGGGCGTGGAGCTGAACTTCAACAGCATGGAAGACTTCGAGCCGCAGAACGTGGTGAAGCAAGTCGAGCCGCTGCGCAAGCTCTTGGAAGTGCGTAACAAGCTGGCCGACCTGCGCAACAAGATGGGCGGCAACGACAAGCTCGAAGAGCTGCTGATGGACGTGCTGCAGAACACCGAGAAGCTGAAAACCCTGGGCAAGGAATTCGGTCGCGAAGCCGCCGTCCCCGCCGCCGATGGCAAAGAGTAAGCAGGAGCCAGACGATGACCGACAAGCAAACACTGCCACAACAGGACACCGACCTGGTCGAGGTGGAAACCTTCGCCCCGCAGGCCTCGCTGCTCGACAGCATCATCTCGGAAAGCCGCGTTGCCCGCTCCGACACCGAGCGTAGCCGTACCCGAGACTTGATCGGTGAGCTGGTCGGCCAGGTGTTGGAAGGTGAGCTGACGCCTAGCAAGGATCTGATCGCGGTGCTCGATGCACGCATCGCTGAAATCGATGCAATGCTTACGGAGCAGATGAACGAGATCATGCACGCCCGTGAGTTCCAACAGCTGGAAGCTTCGTGGCGGGGCCTGAAGTACCAGGTCGACCAAACCGAAACCAGTACCACGCTGAAGATCCAACTGCTCAACGCTTCAAAGAAAGATCTGGTCCGGGATCTGAAAGCGGCCTCCGAGTTTGATCAGAGCGCGCTGTTCAAGAAAATCTACGAAGAAGAATACGGTACTTTCGGTGGCGCGCCGTTCGGCATGCTGGTGGGTGACTATGAGTTCACCCGCAGCCCGGAAGACATGTATCTACTCGAAGAAATTTCTCATGTCGCCGCCGCAGCGCACGCCCCCTTCATCTCCGCTGCATCACCGGAGCTGTTCGGCTGGGACTCATTCACAGACATGTCCGGGCCGCGCGACCTGGCAAAGATTTTCGACACAGTCGAATACGCCAAATGGAAGTCCTTCCGCTCGTCGGAGGACTCGCGCTACGTCGGCCTCACGCTGCCCCACGTGCTTGGGCGCCTTCCATACGGCCCAGACACCGTTCCCGTCGATGAGTTTAACTTCATAGAGAGCGTCGACGGTCGCGACCACAACAAGTACCTCTGGATGAACGCTGCTTACGCATTGGGCACTCGCGTGACCGATGCATTTTCCCGCTACGGCTGGTGCGTCGCCATTCGCGGCGTGGAAGGCGGCGGTTTGGTTGAAGGCCTGCCTACCCACACCTTCAAGACCGATGACGGTGAAGTAGCCCTCAAGTGCCCAACGGAAATCGCCATTACCGACCGCCGTGAGAAAGAGCTGTCGGACCTTGGCTTCATTCCCCTCGTCCATTGCAAAGGCACCGATTACGCCGCTTTCTTCGGCACTCAGTCGACGCAGAAGCAGAAGCAATACAACACCGACATCGCCAATGCCAACGCACGCCTGTCGGCGCAACTGCAATACATCTTTGCCACTTCGCGCATTGCTCACTACATGAAAGCCATCATGCGCGACAAGATCGGCAGCTTCGCTTCGCGCAAGGATGTCGAGTCCTTCCTCAACGAATGGCTGGCGGACTATGTACTACTCGACGACACCGCAAGCCAGGAGGCCAAGGCCAAATTCCCGCTGCGCGATGCCAGCGTCGAGGTGGTTGAAGTGCCAGGCAAGCCCGGGGCTTACAAGGCCGTGGCATTCCTGCGCCCGCACTACCAGCTTGATGAATTGACCGCGTCTCTGCGATTGGTCGCCGAACTTCCGCAGTCTACTCGTAGCTGATCGATCCCAGGCCAGGAAGGCGTAGTACACCCATGAGCCGTCACTATCAGTTGGTGCCAACACTGCTGGATCGCTTGCTTGATGATGTTCCTCATCACTCAAGCGAGGCGGTCTCAAAGCGCCTGTGCTCTCTGGCCGACTACAAAGCCAGCCTGATCCGCGACCTTGAGGTGCTGGTCAATACCCGCCAGTGCCTGGTTGCCGACCGGCTCGGCAGCCACCCTCAACTGGCGGGAACCATCCTTGAGTACGGCATGCCGGACTTCACCAGCAAAGGCGTGCTCAACCCGGAGGATCGGCGGTTGATCCAGGCCCAGCTGGAGCGTGCCATCAGCGTGGGTGACAAACGTTTTCGCGCTGTACGCGTGCAATTGATGAACCAGCAGGTAGGCCACCGCATGCTGACTTTCAGAGTCGATGCCGTGCTGCAACTGCAGGACGCCACACGCCAGGTGTCCTTCGACGCGGTATTGCAGGTCAATACCCAAGAATACAAAGTGCAGAACCTCAACTGATGCTAGACGACCTGCTGCCCTATTACGAAAAGGAACTCTCGCACCTGCGCTTTCTTGGGCAGGAATTTGCGCGCGAGTATCCAAAAATCGCTTCGCGCCTGCTGATCGAGGGGGACAACTGCGAAGATCCCCACACCGAACGCCTGATCGAAGCGTTTTCCTTCCTGTCTGCACGTATCCATAAAAAACTCGATGACGAGTTTCCGGAAATCGTCGAGGCTTTTCTCGAGGTCCTGTACCCGCACTACTTGCGCCCGACGCCGGCGCTGTCGATCGCCGAATTCTCTGCTGGCAACCGGGCAGCGCTGACGACGCGCTATGACATCGCCCGCCATACCGAGATCACCTCACGCAGCGTAGATGGCGTCGCATGCCGGTTCCGCACCTGCTATCCCGTGCAACTGTGGCCTATCGTCGTGCAGGACGCCTCGTTTGCCGAGCTCGAGCGTTCAGTGTTCAACGGCCACAGCGCCGACCTGGTAGCGCACCTGAAAATTGGCCTGGCAGCTACTACCGACCTGCACTTCGGCCAGTTGGACATTCATTCGCTGCGGTTCTTTCTCGACGGCGAAAGCACGTTGATGCTGCAACTGTACGAGCTTCTGTTCAACAACCTGGCGAAAGCCACCTTGAGCTTTACAGAAAACGGCCAGCGCCGCGAAATCGGCCTGCCTGCTGACGCGTTGCAAGCAGTCGGTTTCGAGGCTGCCGATGGCCTGGTGGACTATTCTCCCCGTTCGTTCACCGGCTACCGCTTGCTGCACGACTATTTCACCTTCCCCGATAAATTCATGTTTTTCGACTTAGGTGGGCTACAGCGTTGCCTTGCGGGCCGTGACCTGCAAACGATCGAGATCAATTTCTACTTCGCCCACTACGAACTTGGCGAGCGCCTGGTGCGTCTGGCGCAGAACATCGGGCGCAACAACTTCAAACTCGGCTGCACGCCTATCATCAACCTGTTCAAGCAACAGGCCGAGCCGATCAAGCTCACGCACGCGCAGCACGAATATCCCGTCACACCGGACGTACGCCTGCAAGGCAATGCCGAAGTGGTGTCAATCGATCGCGTACAGCGCGTGCGTAAACTCGCTGGCACCGACAGAGTCAGCGAATGCAATCCTTTCTTCGAGCCCCGCGGCGAGCTGGGGCCTGAAGCCTGCTACTGGATAGGACGTCGGCAGCCATCGCGTCGCGGCAGCCAGCCGGGCACCGACATGATGATCCGTGTGGTCGACCGCGAACTGGATCTGATCGATACCAGCAGCGATACCTTGAGTATCGCCCTGACCTGCAGCAACCGAGACCTGCCCCAACTACTCAGCTATGGCGGTAGCCAGAGCGATTTCAGCCTGGATCAGGACGGCGTGGTCGACAGCATCCGCATGCTGCGCAAGCCCACGGCCACTGCCCGGGTGCCGCTGGGCGATGGCCTGAGCTGGCGGCTGGTTTCCCACCTGTCATTGAACCACTTGTCGCTGGTGTCCCAAGGCAAAGAGGTCCTGCAGGAAATGCTCAGCCTCTACAACTACCGGCGCGGGCTGGCCGTACGCAAGCAGATCGCTGGCATTCTCTCGATCAAGAGCGAACCGGTAGTCGCCCGCATCGGCCACCCGCGGCCGAACTTCGTACGCGGTGTCGGAATTACCCTGGAGCTCGACGAAAGCCAGTACATAGGCAGTGGCGTCTTCTTGTTCGGCAAGATCCTGGACCATTTTTTCGGCCTGTACTGCACCGTCAACAGCTTTACCCAACTTACCCTTCGTACCCGCCAGCGGGAAAAGAGAATCGTACAATGGCCAGCCAGAACCGGCGATCAACCCCTGGTCTGATCGACCAGGCACGCGCGGAGCCGTACCGGTTCGAGTTTTTCCAACTGGTACGGTTACTGCGCCTGCACTACAGCAGGGCGGGTCGGATTGATCCAGAAACGCGACCGCATGACGACCCGCTGCGGTTTCGCTCGCAGCTGTCGCTGAACTTTCCGGTCAGTGAAGTCAGCGAGTTGAAGTTCGAGCGGGCCGAACGCACCAATGCCAACGATCAACCGCTGTCCGAAGTGCAGGTTACCTTCATGGGCCTGGTCGGGCCGTCCGGGGTCCTGCCACGGCCTTACACCGAGATGCTGCTGAACCGTCACATTCAGCACCGCGACGATGCCGCGCATGCTTTCATGGACCTGTTCTCCCACCGGATGGTCGCGCTGTTCTACCAGGCCTGGCAAAAGTACAGGTTTCACATCGAGCACGAACGCAAAGGCACCTCCGACTTCGAGCGTTACCTGCTCAACCTGGTGGGGTTTGGCGAGCAAGCGCAAAAGCGCAAGTTCGACAAAGCAGCCCCAGGGCTGCGCTACGAACTGTTCAGCCACTTCGCAGGCCTGTTCACCCAGCGACCGCGCAACGCGCAAAACCTGCAGGCGATGCTGTGCTTCTACTTCGGCTTGAATTTCACGCTGCGCCAGTTCGCCGGGCGCTGGTTGAAGCTGGAACCAGAGCAATGCACGCGGCTGGGTCGGCAGAACACCCAGCTGGGGCAGAGCACGGTCGCCGGTAATCGCGTATGGGACTACCAGTCGTGTGTGCGTATCGAAATAGGCCCGCTGGAGCTTGCCGATTATCAACGGTTCCTGCCCGGCACCGACAACCACCGCAAGCTGGTCGAGCTGGTGCGTTTTTACCTCGGTCCCGCCCTCGATTTCGAACTGGCACCACAACTCAAGCCCGAGGCTGTTCCCGTTGCCCGCTTGGGCCGCGAAGGCGGTGTTGCGCTGGGTTGGCTGGGCTGGCTGAAGCGGCCCGGCAGCCAGGCCAAGCCTGCTCGCTGTGGCATTTTTAGTATTCCTTTTGATGGGGTCTCGCTGTGAACCTTAAGTCCTTGTTTGCCAAGCTCAACGATACCTGCCGCAGTGCCACCGAGAGCGCGGCCGCGCTGTGTCTGGCAGAGCGTCACTACGAAGTAGACATCGAACATGTATTGCTGCAACTGCTCGAAGCCGACGACAACGACCTGCGCCCCGTGCTGCGCCACTACGACGTGGTGATCGAGCGCCTGCAGTCTCAGCTGGCTCAGGCGCTTGAAGGGTTCAAGACCGGCAACACCCGCACCCCTGCCCTGTCGCCTCACATCACTCAGCTGATCGAGCGCGCCTGGGTCCTTGCCTCAATTGAGTACGGCACCCAACAGATCCGCAGTGCCTATCTGTTGCTGGCATTGCTCAACGACCCCGAGCTGCGCCGCCTGTTGCTGGCCAACGCGGTCGAGCTGGAAAAGATCAATGTGGACGACCTGCGTGCCAACCTGGCAGACCTGATCAGCGCCAGTGGCGAAGCTCAGATCACCGCGGCTCTGCCCACTGACGCCAGTGCTCAACCAACTGTGCGCTCGCCCGGCAAGACACCAGCACTGGATCAGTACACCGTAGACCTGACCCGCAGCGCCCGCGAAGGCCGGATTGATCCGGTGCTGGGTCGCGAGGCCGAGGTACGCCAGATGGTCGACATTCTCACCCGTCGCCGTCAGAACAACCCAATCCTCACTGGCGAAGCTGGCGTCGGCAAAACTGCAGTGGTTGAGGGCCTGGCCCTGCGCATTGCCCTGGGCGATGTGCCGACACCGCTCAAGGACGTCGCCATTCGTACCCTTGACCTCGGCCTGCTGCAGGCCGGCGCCGGCATCAAGGGCGAGTTCGAAAACCGCCTGAAATCGGTGATCGAGGAGACCAAACGCAGTCTCCACCCGATCATCCTGTTCATCGACGAAGCTCATACGCTCATCGGCTCCGGCGGCCAAGCCGGGCAAAACGACGCTGCCAACCTGCTCAAGCCCGCGCTCGCGCGCGGCGAGTTGCGCACCATCGCAGCCACTACCTGGGCCGAATACAAGAAGTACTTTGAGAAGGACGCCGCACTCGCCCGCCGCTTCCAGGTGGTCAAGGTGGAGGAGCCAGAAGAGGACCAGGCCATCTATATGCTCCGCGGCCTACTGAACAAGATGCAGGAGCATCACCGCGTGGCGGTGATGGACGACGCCTTGGTTCAGGCCGTGCGCCTGTCCAGCCGCTACATCACCGGCAGGCAACTGCCCGACAAGGCCGTCAGTGTGCTCGACACCGCTTGTGCCAGGGTGGCCCTGGGCCAAAGTTCGCAACCAGGGCGCCTGGAAGACTGCCTGCGCCTGGTCGAGCATCTGCAGGCTGAAATCAACCTGCTGGAGCAGGAACAGGGCAAAGGCAGTGACCATCAGCGCCGACTCGAACAGTTGCGCCAACAGATCGAAGAAGCCACTCAGCGCCAGCAGCGCCTGAACCTGCAATGGCAGCGTGAGCTGGAATTGGTAGGCCAGATCCATACCCTCAGCGAGGCCAGCGATACCGACAATCGCGTCGAGCTGGCCGAATTGCGCAACCAGCTGACTGATGTGCAAGGTGAAGAGCCATTGGTCCATGCACTGGTAGATGGCGCGACCATTGGCGAGGTCATCTCGGGCTGGACCGGTATTCCCTTGGGCAAGATGTTGCGCGACGAAATCGACACTGTGCAACGCCTGCCTCAGCTGATGGCGGAGCGCGTGCTCGGGCAGGATCATGCCCTGCACGAGATCGGCAAACGCATCAAAATTTCTCGGGCGCGCATGGAAGATCCGAATAAACCCATCGGTGTATTCCTGCTGCTCGGGCCAAGCGGCGTGGGCAAGACCGAGACAGCCCTGGCGCTGGCCGACACGCTGTATGGCGGTGAGCGCAATGTCATCACCATCAACATGTCCGAATACCAGGAGGCCCACACCGTCTCCAGCCTCAAAGGCTCGCCCCCCGGTTACGTCGGCTACGGCGAAGGCGGCGTGCTGACCGAGGCGGTGAGACGCAAGCCCTACAGTGTGGTGCTGCTCGACGAAGTGGAAAAAGCCCACCCGGACGTGCTCGAACTGTTCTTCCAGGTGTTCGACAAGGGTGTCCTGGACGATGGCGAAGGGCGTGAGATCAATTTCCGCAATACCGTGATCATCCTCACCTCCAACGTCGGTACTGACCACATCATGCGTACTTGCCTGGGTGCCGAACAGCCCCCGGCGCCGGCACAACTGGTCGAGGACCTGCGAGAGCAACTCAATACCGTATTCAAACCGGCGTTCTTGGGCCGTCTGAGCATCGTCCCCTACTACCCGGTACAGGACGCCATCCTCGAACGCATTGTAGGTCTGAAGCTTGAGCGCATCCGCCAGCGCTTCGAACGCAATCATCAAGCGCAATTGCACTTCAGCCCGGCCCTGGTACCGGCAATCGCCGCACGCTGCACCGAGGTCGACAGCGGCGCGCGCAACATCGACAACATTCTGTCGGGCAGCCTCATGCCAGAGCTGGCCGACCGTGTACTCACGCGCATGGCAGAGGATCAACCGATCAGCAACCTGCGCATCGACCTGGATGAAGCCGGTGGCTTCGCCTACAGCCTGGCGTAAGAGATGCAGTCGTGACGCAAGGACCATCAGCAGCAGCCCGCACCGTTCGGGAGCTGCCAGACCGAGATTTCAGGAGCAGTGCAATGGGCAGGTTACTGGGTGTATTGATCGTGGCGTCGGCGCTCAGCGCGTGTGGGGTCACAGACCGGGTCGGCAAGCGAGTGGACGACACGTGGGCAGGCGACATGCTGTTCAGCAGCGACGAGCAGGTGACCCTGACCGTTGATGGCGGCAACCAGCTGAACCCAGACGTAGCAGGCACGCCGCTGTCGGTGGTCACCCGTATCTATCAGCTCACTAGCCTGGAACGCTTCATCAGCAGTGACGCCGATACGCTACTGGCCAACCCGGAGCAAGCACTGGGCAACACCCTGCTCGATACCCGCGAGCTGGTTGTGTTGCCAGGCATCGGCGACATCCAGCGCTGGCCACTGACCAAGCAGGCCCGCTACGTCGCAGTGGCCGCGTTCTTCCGCGATGAAAGCGGAGGGCGCTGGAAGATGGCCTTCAACGCTGACGCCTTCCGCAAAGACGGCATCCTGTTCTCTTCCAGCGGTGGTCGAATTCTGCTGGACCGCAACGAGATTATCGCCGAGCGCGGCCAGGACGTGCTGCAGATGCCCTCCCAGCAGGAAATCGCCACGTTGCAACCCGCTCAGCCCCAGCAAGCACAACCGTCTGTTGCCCAGCAACTGCAGGCCAAAGCGCTGGACTCTGCCCAACAGGCTGCCGAAGAGGCAGCTGACAAATCCATCAAAAAATCAGTGAACAACCTATTCGACTCTTCACTGGAAGGTATCCATGAGTAAGAAAAGCCGTGTGATGTGGTCGGAGGGGATGTTCCTCCTGCCCCAGCACTTCCAGTACCAGGACGAGTTCCACCAACATCAGCTGGCCCAGGCGACCCTACGCTCGTCGCCGTTCCACTGGGGTGTTCAGGTACTGGAAGTCGACGAACAGGCCTTGAGCAGCGGTGTACTGCAGCTCAAACGCCTGCACCTGGTGTTCCCTGATGGTTCGGTATTCGATGCGCCGCAGCACGACCCGTTGCCGGCCGCCCGCGACCTCAAGGAGGTGATGCAGGGCTCTGGCCTCAAGGTGTACGCCGCCCTCAAACTGGCAGAGCCCTACAGTGCCAATTACCTTGAGGACGGAGCCGAGCGAACCGGTGCCCGCCGTTACCGCAAAGCGTTCGATACGCTGCCCGACCTCAACGAAGGTGATCTGGAAAACGAAATCACTAGCCTGCGCCTGAACGTGGTGCTGCTGGTCGATGGCGATGCGCTTGACGGCTACAGCTATTGCCCGTTGCTTCACCTGCAGCGTAACAACCTCAACGCCTTCAGCATCGACAGCCAGTTTGTCCACCCGGCATTGCACCTGGGCGCCCACGAAACCTTGCTGACTATCGCCCAGCGCCTGCTGGCTTTGCTGCACAGCAAAAGCGAGACCTTGTCCGGCCGGCGACGCGAACGCGCTGATCACATTGCCGAGTTCGGCTCCAGCGATGTCAGCCTGTTCTGGCTGCTATACACCGTCAACCGCGCTTACCCCGGTCTTGCGCACCTGCTGCAGCATCCGCAGCTGCACCCGGAACAACTGTACCGCTTCCTCGCGGAGTTGGCCGGCAGCTTGCTGACCTTCTCGCTGAACGCCCGGCTGGACGACATCCCGGCCTACGACCACCAAGACCCGGCCGCCTCGCTGATGAAGCTCGACCGGCTGGTGCGCGAACTGCTCAACAGCGTGGTGCCAAACCAGTACATCCCGATTGCGCTGGACCAGACTCGCCCCTCGTATTACGTCGGCCGCCTGAACGATCCACGCCTGGTGGACGCCGATTTCTACTTCTCGGTCCACGCCGACATGCCTGGCGCCCAAGTACTCGAACTGGTGCCCCGAGCCTTCAAGGTTGGCTCACCGGAAGACATCGAAGTGGTGGTCAACACGGCCATGCCCGGTGCCACGCTCAACCACTGCGTACGCACACCGAACGCCATTCCGGTACGCCTGGACAACCAGTACTTCGCAATCGAACCCCATGGACGTGTGTATGAACGCATGATGAGCGCCAATGCCATCGCCTTCTACGTCCCCAGTGCTTTCAAGAATCTCAAGCTCGAACTGATGGCGGTGCTCAAATGACTGTTGCCGTAATGCCAGGCGGCGTGGCCGCCACTGAACAGCCCTCGACCCTGAAGGACCTGGTAAAGGACTTCCTGACCATGGCCCTGATGATCCGCCGGGGCAACAAGGTTGTCGATGTTAAGCGCCTTCGAGCCAGTGTTGACGAGTTCTTCCCTGCGCTGGAGCGTGATGCACGCCGTGCCAACTATAGCGTCGAACAGGTCAAGGATGCCCAGTACGCATTGTGCGCCTTCCTCGACGAAAGCGTGCTGAACGCAGGCCCTAGCGAAATCCGCAACCAGATCGAAATCAATCCGCTGCAATTCCAGTACTTCGGCGTACACCTGGCTGGCCAGGGCTTCTTCGACAAGCTCGACAGCCTGCGCACCGACGTCAAACGCAACCTGGACGTGCTCGAGGTTTACCACCTGTGCCTGGCGCTAGGTTTCGAAGGCAAATACAGCCTCGAGCAGAAGGACCAGTTGCGTTACATCGCCAACACCCTGGGCCAGGACATCGCCCGCCACCGGGCACCCCGCAAGGCACTCGCCCCGCAATGGGCACTGCCCGACCAGGTGTCGCAGATGCTGCGTTACGAAGTGCCGTTGTGGCTTTACCTGGTGCTCATCGCACTGGTCTGCGGGGCGGTCTACCTGACCCTGGACTGGTTGCTGGGCAAGGAAGTCGCCGCTTTGGCGGAACAGGTCCGACGGCTGTTCGGCGTTTAATTCGGGTACGGTCAGGAAGACATGAAAGCACTACTGCGCTGTTTGAAAAATTTCTGGTTTGCCTTGGCGCTGGTCTGGGCCATTGGCTTGTTGGCCTGCTGGTTCGCACTGCCGCGCTGGCAGGTGTCGCGCGAGCAAATCTATGTGGCGATGACGCTGTTCAGCGCCGTGTGCCTGCTGCTGGTCGTGTTGCGCCAATACCGCCGCATCCGTGCAGAGCAGAACATCGAGAACCTGGTGCAACTGGAAGTTGACCGCTCGCTGGGCAGCGAAGGTGAATTCCGCGATCAACATGTGCTGCGCGAGCGCCTCAAGCACGCCATCGCCATGCTGCGCTCGGCACGCTCGGCGGGCGGTGGGGGTGCATCGGCACTGTCCGACCTGCCCTGGTACCTGGTAATCGGGATGTCGGCTTCCGGCAAGACCTCGCTGCTGACCCGCTCCGGGCTGTCCGCATCGATCGCCGGTGCACAGGCCAGTGGTTTCGACAGCGGTACCCAACACTGCGACTGGTACTTCAGCCCGGAGGCGGTGCTGATCGATACCGCCGGCCGCTACCTGCGTGACGATGCCTCGGCCAGCGAGTTCGCGTCATTCCTCAGGCTGCTGCGCAAGCAACGCAGCAAACCTGCCGTCAACGGCTTGGTGCTGGTGGTCAGCCTGCCAGAGATCATCTGCGCGACCGTTGCCGAGCGCGAAGCCATCGCCGCACGCCTGGTCAACCGCATTGACGAGTACAGCGAGTGCTTGGGCGTCAACCCGCCGCTGTACCTGATGCTCAGCAAGACCGACCTGCTGCCGGGGTTCAATCAGGCATTCGAAGGCCTGGACAATAACCAGCGTCAGCACCCTCTGGGCATGACCTTCCCGCTGGCCGACTTGCGCAGCAAGGGCTTGCGTGCAGTGGCCGAAGAACGCTTCAACCAGTTGCTGGCCAGTGTGCGCGAGCATGTAGACGCCCAACTGATCGGCGCTGGCAACACGGCCAACGTCGAGCTGCTGCAGTTCCCGAACTACTTTGCCGAGCTGTCCACGGTGCTTGGTGGCTTCCTAGAGCAGTTCGAACGCAACGCCGATGGCCGTACCCCCCCGATCGTGCGCGGTGTGTATTTCACCAGTGCACTGCAAACCGATGAGCAACTGCCGCCGGTGTATGAAGATGCACTGGGCGCGCACTACGCGCTGCAAGCGAGCGCTCGCCCGGCTGCCGGCACGCCCGCACAAAAGGTTGGCGACAAGAGCTACTTCATCACTGGTACGTTCCGCAATGTCGTGTTCCCTGACCGCAACCTGAGCCTCTATTATTCGCGCCAAGGGCGCACCCGCGCCCTCACACCGGCGCTCGCCGGAGCGGCTGCACTTGCGGGGGTCGCCCTGCTGGCGTGGGAAGGTGTGTCGTTCCACAACAACCGCCAAGTGTTTGCCAGCATCGCTGGCGAACTCAGCGAACTGGAACAGGCACCCGACCAGGCCGAGCGGCTGGCTTCGGGCCAGGCGATGGAACAGTTGCGCCGCTACCTCGGCGAATTCGAAGGTTACGACAGCGACGGTGTCCCCTTGGCCCTGGGCGCAGGGCTTTACAGTGGTAATGATCTGCTCAGCCCGCTACGCCAGGCTTACCTGCAGCAATTGCGTACCCAGGCACTTGAACCGATCGGCAAGCAACTGCAGGTGCAACTGCGCGCCCTCAACCAGTTTGCCGAGACCGTGGACCGCACCCCGCTGGCCGCACCCGGCAAACGTCCCACAGCCAAGGCAACCGCCGTCAATGCTGCACCTGCCAAGTCCGTTAAAGTGTACAAGACCCCCGCCAGTGCGCCGTTGGTGACCGGTTTTGCAGGCACTGATAGCCCGACCCTCGGCCAACTCCATTCGACAGCCACCCAGGCCGGCCAGGAAGGCCGCCGACGCGCGCTCGATGCACTGCAGGACAAGGCGCGCTCGATATCGAGCGCCGACTCCTCTGAGGACACTGCACTCACTGCGGGGCTTTCGCTGTCCGAGGACAGCCTTGGACGCCTTAGCGAGCAGCAGATAGCCTCGGTAATCGAGGCCTACAGCGCACTCAAACTGTACCTGATCCTGACCCACCCACAGGCGCACCCGGATGCCGACTTCGTCGCCACCGAGTTGCCCCGCGCCTGGGCACAGGCAGCGCAGGCGCAAGGGCTAGACATCAGCCCGGAGCTGATCGCCGCCAACAGCGCAACCTATGTACGTTACCTTGAGCAAGGCAGCGCTCCGGCACTGCGCCGCAATGAGCAGTTGGTCACCGATGCACGGCAGAGCCTGCGCTCGTTCATGATCGCCAGCTCCCTGGTCGACCGTGAATACCTGCGCCTGCAACTGGAGTCTGGCCGTCAATACCCAGCGTTGACGCTTGCCGATATGGTCCCGACCAACAGCCGCAACCAGTTGTTCTCCGCCGAATCTGTCCCTGCCTTCTACACCCGCCAGGGTTGGGAAGAATTCGTCCAGCCCGAGTTGATCAAGCTGCTGTCGGGCGAGTTGCGCAACGAAAGCGACTGGGTGCTCGATGGCGAAGGCGGCAACGGCCTGGTGCAAAAAGCCAACTTCATGCGTGAGCTGCTGGCCCGTTACAAATCTGACTACGCCGAAGCCTGGTTCACCCTGCTGCAGGGCGTTGGTGTGCGTCATTTCACCGACATGGCTAACGCCAGCGAACGCCTTACGGTCTTGAGTGACGTACAAAACTCGCCGGTCAAGAGCCTGCTCGCGGCTGTGAACCACAACACCGACTGGGACCTGCCCAAACAAGCGTCCACCTCGCCGACCAGTCCCGTCGAAGACAGTTTCTGGAGCAGCATCAAGGGCGTTTTCGCCGGCCAGGGCGCACAGGGGGCTGCTATCGTCGCCAAATTGCCTCGCGTTGACGATGCCAGTCTGGCCAAACGTTTCGAGCCGGTATCGCGGCTGTTTGCCACGCAGAACGCTGAAGGCGCCGACAGCACCGTGATGGATCGCTATCTGGCCGCGCTGCGCAAACTGAAGGTACGCCTGAGCAATATCCAGCGCTCCCAGGACGTCGGCAAGAACAGCAAACTGTTGATCAGCGAAACCCTCGAAGGCCAGCCTTCGGAGATAACCCTGGTACGCAACTACGTCGAAACCAGCGTCGATACAAGTGCCGGTAGTTTGTCCGATTCGCTGCTGCGCCTGTTCAATTCGCCCCTGCAGTACACCTGGGAAACCCTGCGGGACCCGGCCGGACAGCAGATCGCCAAAGCCTGGGCGCAGGATATCGCCCGCCCATGGCAGCAGGTCATGGCGCACCGTTATCCAATCGTCGCCAACAGCAATAACGAAGCCTCGGTCAAAGACCTGCAGCGCTTCGTCGACCCCGAAAGCGGCTTGCTGCCCGCCTTCAAACGTAACGAAATCGGCAACTTGGCCGGCGGTGAAGGCCTGGGCATGGGTACCGGTAATAGCAGCAGCCCATTGGTCAACACGAAGATGGTCGACAGCATCGACAAGGCCAGCTCGGTTGGCCAGGTCATCGCCAGCCTGTCAGACCGCGAGAACGGGTTCGAGATCATGCTGGAACCGTCAGCACGCTACACCGACATCATTTTCACTCTCGACGGCCAGGAGCAGCACTACCGCAACGGCCGCACAAGCTGGAACCGCTTCGCCTGGCCTGGCAGCAACAACGCACCGGGGGCACGCCTGGACGTGGTGACCCTCGAAGGCCAGCGCGTCACGGTGTTCGACTACCCCGGCCGCTGGGGCCTGCTGAAGATGAACGATAGCGCCCGTGTCACCGACCTGGACACCATTCAGCAGCGCTTTACCTGGCAATCGGTGGCCGGTCCGGTGAGCCTGGTCGTTCGCAACTACGGCGGGGTGAAGATGACCGACCTGGCTCAGGTCAAAGCACTGAGCGTGCTCAACGACAGCGCGCGGGTGAACTGATGATCGGTTGCTTCGGCAAAGTCCCGGCCAGCGCCGACTTCGTCAGCCTCAACGGCGCCCTGCCAGAGGTGTGCGAGTTCGACCTGTGGCTGCAGAGCGGCCTGGGCCGTATGCAGTCTCAGGCCGACTGGCGTGAGCGCTTTGACACGTTGCCGGTGTGTTTCTTCTGTTACCGCAGCCGCAACGGCCACTGGCTGCTTGGCGGCTTCATCAGCTCGCGCGACACCAGTGGCCGGCGGTACCCGTTCATGGTGTTCCAAAGCATCCGGGTGGAGCACGACGAACTGTTCGTCAGCCCGCATATTCTCTGCGAGCTGTTTGCCGGGCAGATCAAACCGTTGCTGATGCAGGCAGCACAAGGCACCGACATGACCGAACTGTTCGCCCGGATCAAGGCGATGCGCGGCTGGACCGTGCAAGACCTCGACCTTTACCGCCGTGTGCACGAAAAATTTCTGCACGATTTCAACCTGCGCGACGTCGCCCGGCCGCTGCGCCACAGTTACCCGGAGTTCGACACCCAAGCCGGCATGGCCAGCCTTTACCGTCTGCGCGCCGCCCTGCAGCAACAGCAACTCGCAGCGATCAGCCTGCCACTGCCAGCGCAGAGCGGCCTCAAACGGCCGATGGCTGACCTCTGGTGCACGTTGCTATCCCGCCTGCGCGGTACGGGGGGCATGCCCGACGTCAGCGTGCTGGTGGACGACTTCATGCGACCTGGGCTGCTGTGCTTCGTGTCGCGCGGCAGTGATGAGGTCTACCGCGTGCTGACTGGCGTTGCCGACAGCACTGAGCGCTACAACCTGCTGGACCCTTTGCCACAGCCAGCGGCAGGCGGCGCATTGGCGCTACCTGCCGATGACCTCGCCCTGAACGATTTCATAGAGCGCTTTGCCAGTGCTCGGGACGAACAGTATTGATGAACAGGCTCAAGTATTACTTCTTCAAATACCAACCGTATGTACTCGGTGTGGTGTTCTTCCTGGCCATTTTCCTGGTCTGGGCCGTCGGCGTGGCGCTGGGCTTTGCCTCGCTCTATAGCTTGCTCGCAGGTATCGGGTTGTTCGTGCTTCTGTCCGCCGCGTATGTATTGCTGATGTACCGTGGCGTGTCCAACCACCACGACCTGGAAGCGCTGCTGCGCGATGACGCCGACCAGGCCGTGCTCAACGCCAACCCGCAGGACCGCGAAGAGGTAAGCCTGCTACGTGAGCGTCTGCTGCAAAGCATCGAGCGCTTACAAGGCACGGGTAAATCCGGGGCCAACAAGGACGCCCTGTACGCCCTGCCCTGGTACTTGGTCATCGGTCAGCCGGCCTCGGGCAAGAGCACCATGCTTTACCAGTCCGGCCTCACGTTCCCTTACGCCGACCGCGAAGGCGCAAGGGTTTCCGGCCTGGGCGGTACGCGCAACTGTGATTGGTTCTTCAGCTCCGAAGCGGTCCTGCTCGACACCGCCGGGCGCTACATGGATAACCAGGAAGAGGCCGGCAAATGGCGCGCCTTCCTCGGCCTGTTGCGTCAGCACCGCCAGCGCCGGCCCCTCAACGGCCTGATAGTCGCAGTCAGCATCGAAGACATCCTGCACGCCACCGCCGAAGGCCGCGAGCGCTTGGCCAAACGCCTGCGTGAACGCATCCAGGAGGCGCACGAACTGCTGCAATTGCGCTTGCCGATCTACTTGGTTTTCACCAAGTGCGACCTGCTGCCCGGTTTCACCCATTTCTACCGTCAGCTCGACTCGTCAGCGCGCGACGAAGTCATGGGCAAGACCTTCGCCCACGAAGGTTTCGAAAAATCCGACTGGGGCACGCGCTTTAGCACTGGCCTGGACGACCTGGTCGAACACTGGCAGGCGTTGGCCGACCAGCAGATGCTGCAGCAGGACATCCAACTGACCCGTCAAGACCCGGCTGCGTACCGACTACCGCTGGAGCTCGCAGCACTCAAGCCCTTGCTCAACACCTTCGTGGCCGACCTGCTACGCGCCAACCCTTATCAGAGCGCCGAACTGCTGCGCGGGTTCTACTTCACCAGTGCTTTGGACGCCGCTGATCCAGCCGAGGGGGCGTACGCCCGCCAGGTGCGTGAACGCTTTGCCCTGGCTGCACCCGACAACGCCGCTGCCGCCAACAGCCAACCCGCGCCGCTGTTCATCGCCAGCCTGTTCCGCAAAGTGATCATCCCCGATCAGCACTTGGTGGCGCTGTACACCAGCAACCACCACGAAACCCGTCGCAAGGCGACCTGGGTGGGTGTCGCCGGGCTTGCCGGGTTGCTGCTGTGTCTGGCCTGGGGCTGGTCGTACAGCAACAACAAGGCAGCCCTCCAGTCGCTGGCAGCCAACCTGAGCGTAGCCCAACAACAGGATGCGGCAGCCAGCCAGCAATATACCGACTGGCACACACTGGACCAAATGCGTCACGCTGCAGCCGAACTGTATGCCCGCCACCACGTCGACGGCGTGCCGCTGGCCATGCGCATGGGCCTGTACACCGGCCACGCCATCGAGCCGTTCCTGCGCGAGGCGTATTTCGCCCAACTTGAAAAGGTCATGCTCAAGCCAACTGCCGATAACCTGACCCGCTCTCTGTACTTGTTGAGCAGCATCAAGATCTACCAGCGCAACGCTCCGCGCCTGGAAGCGGTGAGTGGTATCGACAGTGTCGAACCGCGCGCCCTGCCGGTGGACAACCGTGCTCAATCAGTGGCGACCTTCGGCCAGACCACCCTGGATACCTATCTGATGTTGTCCAAGGCACAGCGCGAGCAAGCCCAGCCCGCCGTGCTCAAGGCACGCATTCCCGATTACTGGTACCCGGCCATCTACAAGCAGGTGCCACACGCTGACGGGCAGTCCGCGCAAGCCGCGGGCGAGGCCGATGACTACCAGTTCGCCGGGCGCCAGATAGCCTTTTATGCCGATCAGATCCACGAGCCGGACGTACCGCGCATTCTCAACAACGCGTTCCTGATTTCCAGTTCGCGCAACTACATCAACAGCCTGCTGTCACGGTCGCTGCGCGCAATCGAAACCATCACGCTGGAGTCCGACACACTGTTCGCCTTCGGCCGCGCCGACTTCCAGAGCCTTGAGCCCGCGGGCCAACGCCAGCTCAGCAGCATTGCCAACAAGCTGCTGAACACCCCCAACGTAGGCAAGATCATCATCACTGGCCACGCCGACCAGATTGGCGACAGCCAGAGAAACCTGCAGGTCTCGCGGCAACGTGCCCAGACCATCAAGACCTACCTGGTAGGCAAAGGGCTGCCTGCAGAGCTGGTCGACGCCGTGGGCGAAGGCAGCGACAAACCATTGGTGCGCTGCAACATGCAAGCGCCGCGCGCCCAACTGATTCAGTGCCTGGAACCTAACAGGCGCGTCGAGATCGAGGTCCGGGCTCTTGATTGATGCCAGGTCTCAACACGACCCCTGCGGCATGTACGCAGGGGTCAAACTCAGGGCAGGTCCAATCGTTGGATCAAGGAAGCCCTTTACACCTATGGAGAAACTTACAGATGGCATTTGACGCATACCTCAAGATTGACGGCATCCCAGGCGAAGCACTGGATGACAAGCACAAGGACTGGATCGAAGTGCTGGGGTACCAGTACGGCGCTACCCAAGCCACTTCGGCGACTGCCAGCTCTTCGGGCGGTGCGTCGTCCGAGCGTGTCAACCTGAGCGACTTCACCATTCGCAAGTACGTGGACAAAGCCTCTGCCAAGGCTTTCGAGGCGTGCTGCAAAGGCCAGCACATCAAGGAAGTGGTGCTGAACGTAAACCGCGCCGGTGGTGACAAGGTGACCTACCTGACCATCACCTTGGAAGAAGTTGTGATCTCCTCTGTCAACTTCCTCGGCAACCTGCCGGTGGACGGCGAAGCCAAGTCCGAAAGCGACCTGCCGATGGAAGAGATCAAGTTCAACTTCTCGCGCATCAAGACCACCTACACCCAGCAGAAGCGCTCCGATGGTGCTGGCGGCGGCAAGGTCACCGGCGGCTGGGACCGTTCGCTGAACAAGGTCTACGCCTGAGCCTGACCTGAGCTGCCGCCTGTAACGGGCAGCTGGATAGAGGGTCCCGTGCCACACGGCACGGCGACCTTCCTTTTACCTTAGCGATAGAGCCGTCCATGTCCGACATTCTTGACGACCTTTCATTGTCTGCCTTGCGTGCCCCGATTGATGGCGGTGCCGGTGAGGACCTGAGCTTTTCCAGCCTGTTCGATCAGATCAAGGAGGCTCGCCGTGCCGATGCCGACTACCTGACCCAGGGCGACTGGCAAACCGACCTCAAGCAGGCCGACTGGGAGCAGGTAATTCAACTAGCCGCGGCTGGCCTCACCGAGCAGAGCAAGGACTTGATGCTGGTGGCCTGGCTCGGCGAAGGCCTGGCACACAGGAAACAGTTCCCTGGCGTTCGTTTTTCCCTGGCAGTGGCTCAAGCCCTGCTGGAAGATTTCTGGGACACGCTGTACCCGGCCCTCGACGAGGGTGTGGAGGAACGCGCGGCCCGCATCGCATGGCTTACGACCACGCTGACCCAGGTGGTGCGCACCCTGCCGATCACCCAGGGGCAGAACTACAGCCTGCACAGATATGAAGAATCGCGGCAGGTCGAAAACCTCGCCCGGCAAAACCCATCGGCAATGCACCAAGCCTTGGAAGAAGGCAAGATCAACGCCGAACTGTTCCAGCGCTCGGTGGTGCTCACTGACACCGAACATCTGCACCAACGGCATGCGCAGATCAGCGAATGCCTGGTCGCCTGCCAGCAGCTTCAGGCTGCCGTCACCAAGGTATTCGTACACGATGCGCCTAGCTTCCTCGCACTGAACGACGTGCTGGTGCACGCCCGCCAATTGGTCGAACGCTTGCTCAAGGAGCGCGGCGTCGAACTGGCTGCAGCACCAGCCACAAACGAACCCGCGCCCGAGCAACGCGTCGATGACGTCGCCCCCACTGCTGTCGCGTATGAACACCGCGCCGCCGATGCACCGCTGCGTACTGTGCCGCTCAACCGCGAAGAAGCCTTCACCCTGCTGCAGGGAGTGGCGCAGTACTTCAAGCAAGCCGAGCCCCACAGCCCGGTGCCTTACCTGGTCGAACGAGCCATCAAATGGGGCAACATGCCGCTGGAATCCTGGCTCAACGATGTGATCAAGGACAGCAGCGTGGTCGATAACATTCGCGATGTGCTCGGCACCTTGCAACCTCGTGACTGATTTGTGGTCCTAGCCGCCAGAAAAGGAGTTTCGACATGCGTCCGATCATTCTCTTGAACGACCCTACCGACCGCGGAGGGATGGTCGTGCAAGGCTCAACGTCAACGTTGGTTTACGGCCGTGCGGTCGCCCGGCTGGGTGACAAGGTGATGTGCCCGCACGGTGCTTGCGTAATCGTCAGTGGCGACACCACCACGTTGGTCGACGGTAAGCCCGTGGCCCGTCATGGCGACAAGACCGCCTGCGGCTCGAGCCTGATCGCGACCAACAGCGACACCGGAATACTCTAAGGACTGCCAGCATGTTGAAACCCTTTGCCCAGGGCCATCGCTCGCTATGGGATGTGATCGGTGAACGCCGTGAACAAGAGCAACGCCTGGCGCCCCCTCCCCGCCCCGTTGCGCACTACGACACCGCGCGCATCGGGCTGGCCGATGCCTGGCTGTGGCTACCCAACCTGACCCCGGCTGAGGCCAAGGCAGGCAAGGCGCTGGGCAAGGTCGATGCTGACTTCGAGCACGACCCACGGCTGGTCAGCCCGGCTGGGCATCGGCGCAATGTGCGGCGTATCCGCGCGGGCACCGACCGCGCTGAGGTCAGGCCGTTGCCGAGGGCGCTGCAATTGCTACAGGCCATGCTCAGACAGTGGCATGACTTCGCTACCGAGCTGGACTGGGACCAGGTTCAGGTCGTGCTGTTCGCCCCCACCGATATAGCTCCCGATCCGTGGCTCGATGCGGTGCTCGAGGTGTGGCCATTCGACTATCTGCCCGGTCATGGCTTCATTGCCCCGGAGCAAACGTTCTCCACCTGGCTGCCTTGGGCGCTGCAGAATGACTTGGAGGCCCCCAACCTCTTGTGCATCGGGCTCGACTCTTGGGCGACTATCGCCAGGGCTGGCGGCCTGACGGGTGAGCGGATGGCCGGCGAGGCCATCGCCGTGCTCGCGTTGCAACGAATCGACCTGGCCAACGTCGATAGCAATCCCCGCTGGCATATCTACCCTGCCGTCGCTCACACCCATGAGCCCCGCGCCTCACAGTCACGCAAAAGTACGGGTGGCCTGGAGCAGGTGGCCGCGGCATTGTGTGAGCGGTGTGGCCTCACAGTCGCCGAAGTGAAGGCTGTGGTCACCGACGGCCACCACGACGACTATCGCCTTGAGCATCTTTACCAGTTCCTGAGTAACTGCCTGCCCGACTGCGACCTGCAGCAGCACGTCATCGGGCATGCGCTGCTGGCGGGCGAATACGGGCACGGCATCATCGAGATGAGCGGGCTGGCGCTGGCCTTGCAGGCGGCCAACAGCCTGGAGGGGGCGGTGCTGGTGCTCGACCGGCATGCCGCGACGCAGACCCAGGGTTGGCTGCTTGGCCCATCGCAGGTAGCAGTTGCCGACCAGCAAACGAGTGAGCATTCCTGATGATGAGGTTCGCCACCAAACCCAACTGCATGGCTCAGCAACGCGCCCAAACCGAAGCACGCCTGAAAAAGATGGGCATCGCCATCGATGAAAACTACCAGGACCCGCCCATCAAGGCCCTGGAATAACCCATT
>NZ_JBIVGN010000013.1:0-157186 GCF_044748705.1 Pseudomonas sp. NPDC089758 | reverse complement strand
GCCACCTTTCGGAAACCGTTGCTGCCATCCAGGTAGGCTGTAATCGCTGTGAGCTTGAATTGCTCGGTGTACTTACCCATAGATCCCCCAAGGGTTGGATTGGTGTCCAACTTCTTGGGGGCAGTCCACCAGGTGGGAGCCGGCTTGCCGGCGATTGGGCTGCGCAGCGGCCCCGGCCACTCAATCGCGGACCTGGTCCTTGACCCAGTCCAGCATCCCCCCCGGCACGATCAGCTCATGCCGCGCCCGCGAACACGCGGTGTACAGCCCCGCCAGCATCCGGGCCCGCTCGTTGCGATTACCGGCCGTTACCGGCGCAACCATCAGCTCCGGCGAGACCATCACCCGGGCGAACTCCATGTTCTTCACATCGCGCACGCGGCCAAGGAACAGCTTGGGCGCCTTGTCCCAGCGGTAGCGGCTCTTGGCCTTGGCGAAGTGCTCCGGGGTGTAACCCTTGCGCAGCATGTTGGCCACGGCAACGAACGCCTTGTCCTCACCCTTGTCTTGCTCGAGGGCCTGCCAGCTCGGGTAACGAAACAGCATCGGGTGACGCGGCCGCGTGCCGTAGCGGTACAACTCGATGCAATCCTCGACGAACAGCTCGAAATCCTTGCGTGCGCTTTGCAGCAGCACGAATGGCACGCCCTGATGGGTAAGGCGCTGGAACCAACCGAACAACCCCCACTCGTCATCGACGATCAACGCCGTGGGCTGCGCCGGTACCGTCACCGTGTCGAAGAAACTGACCCGCGTGTAATGCTCGGCACTGCCGCTGAAGGCTGCCTGGATGGCCGCCGGGTGGGCCTGGATCAACGGGTTGAGCACGCTGTCCATGGCAGGCCCTGCGCGCAATGAATGGTCGATGTAACGCTGGCGGATGAAGCCGCCATGGTGCGGGCTCAGGCCATTGAGGTTCTGCAACTCATCGCCCAGGGCAATGACCGACTGCGGGCTGCGATCCAGCACGGCGACCATGGGGGCAGACAACTCGTGGGCTTCATCGACGATCACATGGGTATAGCGGCTGTCGATAAGTTCGGCCGTCAGCGACAACAGTTTGACCCGATGATAATCACGCACCGGCAACTGGATCTCGCGCGACGATGGGCGAATCAGTTCCTGCCAGTACAGCCTGGCCTTTTCCAGCAGCACTTCCTGATCCAACGGCGAGGTTCCCGGGCCCGCCCAGGGCAGGTGATGCAGCTGCATCTGGCTGTCGCCGCTACGGCAAAAGCTGCGCACGGCCTTGATGCAAAGGGCGACCACGTCCCGGGCGGCCAAGGGGCCGATATCAGGGATGGCCAGCCATTTCACCACCTGCGCCTCCTGCGGGCGCCAGGACAACTTGGTCCGGTAAGGATCACGCAGGCGCCAACCGTTGCTGGTGAGGTCGCGGTTGAGAATCTCGTCGGCCAGTTGGCCAAAGGTCATCGCCGTGTACGCCTCAGCGTCCTTGACCCGTGCCCGCAGTGCCCTGAGCTGGCTTTCGGTGAGCGCCAGCAGCAACGTGCGTTGCGGGTCGAGCAGGCGCGCGAACTGGTGAATCAGGAAGGTTTTGCCAGTCCCGGCAAAGCCCTGCACCGCCACCGACTCGTCCACCCCGGACAAAAACTCGCGCAGCAGGCGGTTCTGCTGATCGCTGAGCATGAGGTCGCTGGCCAACGACGGCAGGTACACCGGGTGCAACGGCGTGACCCGTTGCCGGTAGCTGTCAGCGAACTGGAAGTTCCACTGGCCTTCGTCGTCCTGAAAATCCTCTGCAGCGTAGTCGACCTCGGGTGATACCAGCGCGACGCCGTTCTCACCCAGCATGCCAAGGCCCATGGCAAACGCTTCGCGGTCGAAATGCTGCGCTACCTGCCCCTGAAAACGGCCCGGTGCTGCCGCTTCGACCTCATTGGCGATGCGCACGATTTCAGCGAAGCGGCGTTCCTGTGCGTCCGCTGAAAGGCTGGCAGGCTGGCGCGGCAGGTTCTGCACGAACAGCACGGCGGCCGCCTGCAGCACGCTGGCGTCAGGGAAAAAGTCGGTGACAGGGGGCGCGCTGGCGAGGCGCTCGGCCTGATCGCTGGGCAAAGGCAGGTAGAACATCGGGACCTCGGGTGGAAACTGGCGGGCACGATAGCAACTTTGGCGAAGCAATGCTGGGTTTAACCGCGAACCGGCCGCCCCCGCTTGAGCGTCTCGCTGGGCAACTCCCGGAACAACTGTCGGTAGCTTTCGGAAAAGCGCCCCAAATGCCAGAACGACCAGCGCATGGCCACCTCGGCCACCGTCACCCCGCCCCTGCGCAATAGGTCACGCCGAGCCCCGTTGAGCCGGCGAAGCCGCAGCCAATGGGCCGGCGGCATACCGGTAAAGGCCTTGAATGCCTGCTGCAACTGGCGCAGGGAAACGCCGGCAACGTCCGCCAACTCCACCAGGTTGAGGGTTTCTTCCGGGCAGTCGGCCGCCCACTCGCTGACCCGCTGCATGATCGCCCGCTCCTCCCCACGCCGCCCCAGCGCCCCGCCCTGCAGCCGCTGGCAGGCGTTATCCAGGATGAACAGGCAGTCTTCGAGCAACTGCTCGGCCAACGCTTGCCCCGCCAGCGGGCAATCCGCTTCCCCCAGCCGGGTCAGGGTAGCGCTGAGCCAACTGCCGAACAGCGCATTCTGGCCGCTGCCCAGCGGCACCATGAACAAGCCGTCAAGGCGCTGCGGGTCGAGGCCGTGGCTGGCCAGGAAGGCCTGGTCGAACACCACCGCGACTTCCTGGTAGTTCTCCGGTGTGATCCAGATATTCCGGCTTTGTTCGTTGAGCAGGTACAGGCTGTTTTCGCTGCGATCGAAGCAGAACGCCAACGCGCCGCTGGGGGCACGGAAAAACTGCTCGACCCGCGTGTTCAGGCGCTCTTCGTACACCTGCACGCCATCCAGGCCCAGGCAACGCAGCTGGCCGCTGAAGTTGCCGGGTGACATCTGCCGGTACTGCTGCTGCCAACCGGGGGTGGCGCGCACCTGCTCGGTGACATCGGTGGTGTGGAAGGCCTGGACCTGCAAGGCATTGGGCGTTGTCACGCTGCGTCCTAATTGCACTCTTTTGGTGCATTCATTACCGAAGAAAGTGGATAGATTGCCCATGGGGGCTGCGCCCAAGATAGCCCTCAGCACGGCATGTGGGAAGGCTCCTGCACACCAGTGCCACAAAAACCCAACCAAGAGGTCTGTATGAACGCCCCCTTCGATCAGCTTTCCACCTGGCTGAAAGAACACCGGATCACCGAAGTCGAATGCGTGATCAGCGACCTGACCGGCATCGCCCGCGGCAAGATCGCGCCGACCGCCAAGTTTCTCCATGAGCGTGGCATGCGCCTGCCCGAGAGCGTGCTGCTGCAGACCGTCACCGGCGACTACGTAGACGATGACATCTACTACAGCCTGCTCGATGCCGCTGACATCGACATGGTCTGCCGCCCTGACCCGACTGCGGTGTACCAGATTCCCTGGGCCATCGAACCGACCGCCATCGTGATCCACGACACCTTCGACAAACAGGGCAACCCGATCGAACTGTCGCCGCGCAACGTGCTGAAGAAGGTGCTCAAGCTCTATGCCGACAAGGGCTGGCGGCCGATCGTCGCTCCGGAGATGGAGTTCTACCTGACCAAGCGTTGTGAAGACCCGGACTTGCCGCTGCAAGTGCCACTGGGCCGCTCCGGCCGCGCCGAAAGCGGGCGCCAGTCGTTCTCCATCGACGCCGCCAACGAATTCGACCCACTGTTCGAAGACGTCTATGACTGGTGCGAACTGCAAGGCCTGGACCTGGACACACTGATCCACGAAGACGGCCCGGCGCAGATGGAGATCAATTTCCGCCATGGCGATGCGCTGGACCTGGCCGACCAGATCACCGTGTTCAAGCGCACCATGCGCGAGGCAGCGCTCAAGCACAACGTCACGGCCACCTTCATGGCCAAGCCGATCACCGATGAACCGGGCAGTGCCATGCACCTGCACCAGAGCGTGGTCGATATCGCCAGCGGCAAACCGGTGTTCGCCAATGACGATGGCAGCATGAGCGAGCTGTTCCTGCACCATATCGGCGGCCTGCAGAAGTACATCCCCAAGCTGCTGCCGATGTTTGCGCCGAACGTCAACTCGTTCCGCCGCTTCCTGCCGGACACCTCGGCGCCGGTCAACGTCGAATGGGGCGAGGAAAACCGCACCGCTGGCCTGCGCGTGCCGACCTCCAGCCCGGACGCCATGCGCGTGGAAAACCGCCTGCCGGGCGCCGACGCCAACCCCTACCTGGCGATTGCCGCGAGCCTGCTGTGCGGCTACCTGGGCATGGTCGAAAAGGTTGAGCCCAGTGCGCCAGTACAGGGCCGCGCCTACGAGCGGCGCAACCTGCGCCTGCCGATCACCATCGAGGACGCGCTGCAGCACATGGAGGACTGCCAGACCGTACAGCGCTACCTGGGCAAGCAGTTCGTCCAGGGCTACGTGGCGGTCAAACGTGCCGAGCATGAAAACTTCAAACGTGTGATCAGTTCGTGGGAGCGTGAATTCCTGCTGCTCAGCGTCTGATCTTCGGGGCTGCTGTGCAGCCCCTACCACCCAACGCAAAGAACAAGACCAACGAGGTGTCGACATGCGTCATCTGCAAGCCCTGATTCCCGCAGCATTCACCCTGCTGTTCGGTGCAGCCGCCCAGGCTGAGCCCACGGTCAGCGTTTACAACTGGACCGACTACATTGGTGATACCACCCTGGCCGACTTCCAGGCCAAGACCGGGATCAAGGTGGTCTATGACGTATTCGACTCCAACGAAACCCTGGAGGGCAAACTGCTTGCCGGGCGCACCGGCTACGATGTGGTCGTGCCGTCCAACCACTTCCTCGCCCGCCAAGCGCAGGCCGGCGCCTTCTTGCCACTGGACCGCAGCAAGCTGCCGAACTGGAAGCACCTGGACCCCAAACTGCTCAAGCAACTCGAACAGAACGACCCCGGCAACCAGTACGCAGTGCCCTACCTGTGGGGCACCAACGGCATCGGCTACAACGTCGAAAAGGTCAAAGCTGCACTGGGCATCGAGCGTATCGATTCCTGGGCGGTGCTGTTCGAGCCCGAGAACCTCAAGAAACTCAAACAGTGCGGGGTGGCCTTCATGGACTCGCCCGATGAACTGTTCCCGGCCATGCTCAATTACCTGGGCATGGACCCGCGCAGCGAAAAGCCGGCTGACTACGCCAAGGCCGAAGCGCACCTGCTTGCACTGCGCCCTTACATCACCTACTTCCACTCGTCCAAATATGTCTCGGACCTGGCCAACGGCGACATCTGTATCGCGTTCGGCTATTCCGGCGACGTGTTCCAGGCGGCCCACCGCGCAGTCGAGGCGAAAAACGGCGTGAAGATCGCCTACAGCATCCCCAAGGAAGGCAGCAACCTGTGGTTCGACCTGCTGGCCATTCCCAAGGACGCCAGCAACCCCGAGCAGGCGCTTGCCTTCATCAACTACCTGCTCGAACCGCAGGTGATCGCCAAGGTCAGCGCCACGGTCGGCTATGCCAATGCCAACCCCGACGCCAAGGCCTACATGGATGAATCGCTGGTCAACAACCCCGAGATCTACCCGCCCCAGGAGGTGCTGGACAAACTGTACATTTCCAGCACGCCGAGCCCGAAGATCATGCGTGTCATGACCCGTTCCTGGAGCAAGATCAAGTCCAACCGCTGAGCCGAGAGCGCGCCATGCCATTCGATACCCAACACACTGCGTCTTACTACGCCGCCACCGCGCGCGATACCGCGCCCTACCCTAGCCTGGACGGCGAACTGACCGCAGATGTGTGCGTGGTCGGCGGTGGGCTGACCGGGGTTAATACCGCGCTGGAGCTGGCCGAGCGTGGCCTGTCGGTGATCCTGCTCGAAGGCCGGCGCGTCGGCTGGGGCGCCAGCGGGCGCAACGGTGGCCAGTTGATCCGCGGCATCGGCCATGACGTCAGCGGTTTTGCCCGCTACGTCGGCCAGGATGGCGTGCGCTACCTGAAACAGGCTGGCATCGACTCGGTGGCCCTGGTGGCCAGGCGCATCGAGCAGTACGGCATTGCCTGCGACCTGCGCTGGGGCTTCTGCGAGCTGGCCAATACACCTGCCCAGTTCGCGGCGTTCAAGGACGAGCAACGCGACCTGGCGGAGCTTGGCTATAGCCATGAAACGCGCCTGGTCGAGCATGAGCGGCTGCACGAAATCGTTGCCAGCGACCAGTACGCCGGCGGGCTGGTGGACATGGGGTCGGGCCATCTGCACCCGCTCGACCTGGTCCAGGGTGAAGCGCGCGCGGCGCACAGCCTGGGGGTACGCATTTTCGAGCAGAGCCCGGTACTGCGCATCGAGCACGGCGCCACGGTCACCCTGCACACCGCTCGGGGCAAGGTCAGGGCACACAGCCTGGTGCTCGGTTGCAACGCGCACCTCGACGAACTGGAGCCACGCCTGAGCGGTAAAGTGCTGCCTGCCGGCAGCTACGTGGTGGCCACCGAGCCACTGCCCGAGGCCGTGGCCAAGGCGCTGATACCGCAGAACATGGCGATCTGCGACCAGAAGGTCGGCCTGGATTACTACCGCCTCACCGCAGACCGTCGGCTGCTGTTCGGCGGGGCCTGTCATTATTCAGGGCGCGACCCGAAGGACATCGCCGCTTACATGCGGCCCAAAGTGCTCAAGGTGTTCCCGCAACTGGCCGAGGTACGCATCGATTACCAGTGGGGCGGGATGATCGGCATCACCGCCAACCGCTTCCCACAGGTCGGGCGGCTGAGCCAGTACCCGAATGTCTACTACGCCCAGGGCTACTCCGGGCATGGCCTGAACGTGACGCACTGGACGGCCAGGCTGCTGGCTGAAGGGATCGCGGTGGGGCACAGCCAGGGGCTGGATGTCTTCAGCGCCGTGCCCCACCTCACCTTCCCAGGCGGCAAGGCGTTGCGCTCGCCGCTGCTGGCATTGGGGATGCTGTGGTATCGGGTGCGCGAGGTGCTGGGCTGACTCAGCACTCGACGAACGCCACCGCCAGGCCACCGCGCGAGGTTTCCTTGTAGTTGGCATGCATGTCGGCGCCGGTATCACGCATTGTGCGAATCACCCGGTCCAGCGAGATGAAGTGCTCGCCATCACCGCGCAAGGCCATCTGCACAGCATTGATCGCCTTGACCGCGGCGATCGCATTGCGCTCGATGCACGGCACCTGGACCAGCCCGCCGACCGGGTCACAGGTCAAGCCCAGGTTGTGTTCCAGGGCGATCTCGGCGGCGTTTTCCAATTGCCCGGGTGTAGCGCCCAGCACTTGGGCAAGGCCCGCGGCAGCCATCGAGCATGCCGAACCCACCTCGCCCTGGCAGCCCACTTCGGCACCGGAGATCGATGCATTCTTCTTGCACAGGATACCGACAGCGGCAGCGGCCAGCAGGAACGCCACCACATCGTCGTCGCTGGCGGCGGGGTTGAACTTCATGTAGTAGTGCAACACCGCAGGGATGATACCCGCCGCGCCGTTGGTCGGCGCGGTGACCATGCGCCCGCCGGCGGCGTTCTCTTCATTGACCGCCAGGGCGAACAGGTTGACCCACTCCATCGCGCTCAAAGTCGAGCCGATCACATTGGGTTTGCCCAGTTCCTGCAGGCTGCGATGCAAGCGGGCAGCGCGGCGCTTGACGCCAAGCCCGCCAGGCAGAATGCCCTCGTTGCGCAGGCCGTTGTCGACGCACTCACGCATTGCGGCCCATATCCGCAGCAGCCCTTCGCGCACCTCGGCTTCGCTGCGCCACGCGCATTCATTGGCCAGCATCAACTGGGCAACGCTCAGCTGATGGGCCTTGCACAGCGCCAGCAACTGGGCCGCACTGGAGAATTCGTAGGGCAGCGTCACAGCAGCCGCTTGGTTGTGCGGCGCGTCGATTTCACCCTGTTCGACAATGAAGCCGCCGCCAACGGAATAGTAGGTTTGGCTGAGCAGGCTGCCCTGCTCGCCCATGGCCTCCAGGGTCATGGCATTGGGGTGATAGGGCAGGTTCTCGTCCAACAGCAGCATGTCGCGTGCATACATGAAGGTCAGCGGGTGGCTGGCGTCGAGCATCAGGCATTGCTCCTGCATCACCTGAGCGATACGTGAGTCGATCGTGGCCGGGTCGATGCGGTCCGGCCACTGCCCCATCAGGCCGAGCAGGCAGGCGCGGTCTGTGGCATGGCCCACGCCCGTAGCGGAAAGCGACCCATACAGGCGCACTTCGATACGCCGCACCTGGCCCAGCAAGCCTTGGCTGCGCAGTGCCTGGGCAAAGGTGGCAGCTGCCCGCATAGGGCCGACGGTGTGGGAGCTGGACGGGCCGATGCCGATTTTGAAAAGGTCGAAAACACTGATAGCCATGCTAATGCCTGACCGCGCCGGGCTGAAACACCGTTACGCGGCTGTCTGGATAAATTGAACGCTACTGCGAAGTTGGGCGATACTGCCGCGCTCATCTGTTGATGACCAACGAAGCTTTCTAAGCAAGCCTTTAGCAGAGCTAAACGATGCGACGACAAATGAACGGCCAGATGTTCGTCTGGCTGCATGTTTTTTCCTGTGCAGCCCGGCACCTCTCCTTCACCCGGTGCGCCGAGGAATTGCACATCACCCCCGGCGCGGTCAGCCAGCAGATGCGCCAACTGGAAGAGCGCCTTGGTTACCGCCTGTTCCTGCGGCGTGCGCGCGGGGTTGAGCTGAGCGCCGAGGGACAGCGCCTGGCGCAGACCGTGGCCGAGGCCTACGGCAGCATCGAAGCCGAACTGCTGCGCCTGGATGCAGGCGAAATCCGCGGCACCTTGCGCGTACGCTCGATTCCCTCGTTCCTGGCCAAGTGGCTGACACCGCGCCTGCCGCGCTTTCAGCAGCGGTATCCGGATATCGAGTTGCGTCTGGTGGCCGAAGACAGCGCGCAGGCGCTGAACCCAGGCGACTTCGACCTGGCCATTGACCTGAATGATGGCAGCTACCCGGGCATGCTCTCGACGCCGCTGCTGGATGAACAGGTCTTCCCCGTCTGCTCGCCAGCCCTGCTGCGCGGCCGCCCGCCCTTGCACGGGCCTGCGGACCTTGCCCACTATCCCCTGCTGCACGACATCACCGCCTGGCGCGGCAGTTCGGATTTTGCCGAATGGGAGTTCTACCTGGAGGGCATCGGTGCGCCAGGGCTGGACGTGCGACGCGGGCATACCTTCAACCGCAATCACTTGACGATCGAAGCGGCGATCGCCGGGATCGGCGTGGCCATAGCCCGCCGCACCTTGCTCAATGATGAGCTTGAACGGGGCGCATTGATCGTGCCGTTCGGTGTGCCGATCGCCAACCACAAGCGCTATGTGGTGCATTACCCGCCAGGCGGGCTGAACCAGCCGGGCGCTCGTGCGGTGCACGACTGGCTGGTGGAAGAGGCCAACAGCTTTCGCATGCAGCACCCTGTTCAAGCACGTGACGTGACCACCCGCACACCCGCGTGATCATTCCACTGCAACGCGCTTCACATCGAAATCAAACGAGGGAACGTACTCACCGGCCAGCACATGTGGGCATTTGGACGGGACGAAGTTGTCGCTCAACAGGTCTTGGGCGCTGTCATAACCCGGCATGGAAATGCCCGTGATGTTCAACAACGTATGGGCAAGGGAGGAAATGCTGACGGTCTGCCCTTCCCGCTGTTTGAGTTTGTGCAGCACGTGCGCCTGCCGCTGCAGCAGGCTGCCGGAAGCCCAGATGAACGCGGCCACCGAAAGGTCATACTCATTGCCCATGCCATGGCCCAACAGACCGCGGCTGTCATCCAGCAAATTCTCGCCATGGTCAGACGAATAGACCAACAACGCCTTGCGCTGGCTGCTTTTGAGTTGATCGATGATACGGCCCAACAGCCAGTCGGTGTACAGGATCGAGTTATCGTAATCTGCGGTGATCCGGTCCTTCGCGCTGTCGCTCGCCGGCTTGAACTTGCCGAACTCGCGTGGGTAGCGGCGGGCATAATCGAAATGGCTGCCCTTGATATGAATGAAGATGGCCTGTTTCTGCCTGCCGCCCTGCCGGATGATGTCTTCGTAGGCTTGCATCAAGGCGCCATCGTAGCTGCGCTCAAAGTATTGGCGGCTCTGTGCCTCAGCAGCAATCTGCGGAATGATCCCGCCAAAACTGTCAACTTCCTGGGAAGACAGCCAGTACGTTCTGTAGCCGGCAGCGCGATAGATGCCAACCAGGGATTTGGTCGAGGCGATCAGGTCCCAGTGCTTGATCGGCGCCAGGCTGAGCAATGAAGGCACGGCGACCGATGTATACGGCGCCGTGGTGCACATGCTGTCGAACTTGAACACCCCCGCCTCTTTGTCGAGGTTCGGCGTGGTGGGTTGGTGGTAACCATACAGCGACCAGTTGTGTGGCCGTGAGGACTCGCCGATGACGAACACGAGGGTCTCGACATCAGCGGCGTCCGACACTGCAGTTATCTTCACCTCGGACTCCAGGCGCTGTTTGATATAGCGCTTGGACTCGGCATACAACGTGACCGTCAAGCCGATTTGCGACAAATAACCTACCGGGGTACTTTGATCCTTGGCTGCCAGGTCCAGGACTGCACTCTTGCCCAGCGAATTGAGTTTGACGGTTTTGTAGAAATAGGCGCCATACCCGACCAACAAGGCACTTATCGTCAAGCCAAAAATCGCCTTGTTCTTGTAAAACGTGCGCCGGTACAAGCCAGCCAAGCCAACGCCATAACACAGCACGAATACCAGCAGTACCGCACTGATCGAATGCCAGTAGGTACTGAGAAAATCAGTCGCCTCTTTGTAATTGGTCAGCCCGATAAAAAGATAGGCTGCCGTCAAGCGCGAACCAAAGTTCAGAACCAGGAACAGATCGACACTGGCCGCCAGATAAAATGGCAACAACAGCAGATGCACCTTGAATTGATTGGCTGAAACGAACCGCGTGGCCAGCAGCCATAACACTGAAATGGCCAGTGTGTAGATGACCAGCAAATCCATTTTCGAGCAATTGCACTCGACCAACAGCTTGACGAACAACGGCGACAGCAGAAACGCCCATAACAGAAAAATCGGCCACTCGGCCTTCGCTACCCTCGACACAACCCCGCCCAGCCAAGACAACCTGTTCATGGATCCCTGCCCCTTTGGATGGCGCGTGGTCGAGTAGCGGCTTCAGTAGGCCTGCTTGCCGGTAAAGGCATTGAGCGTTCGAACCAGAATCACGAAGTCGAGCCAGAGCGACCAGTTATTGATGTACTCGATGTCCGAGTTCACCCGCTGGATCATCTGTTCGATGTCCTTGGTTTCCCCCCGGTAGCCACGCACCTGTGCCAGGCCTGTCATGCCGGGCTTGATATTGTGGCGGGCGAAGTAGTCGACGATGTCCTGGGAGTACAACGTATCGTGTTGCAGCGCATGCGGGCGTGGACCCACCAGCGACATCTCGCCCGTCAATACATTGAACAGCTGCGGCAACTCATCCAGGCTGGTGCGCCGGATGAAGGCGCCGACCCGGGTGAGCCTTGGGTCATTCTTCTGCGCCTGCTGGACCACACCAGCGTCGGGTTGGTGGACGCGCATGCTGCGAAACTTCCAGATGCGAAACGACTCCCCCGTCCACCCGGTACGTTCCTGGCGGAAAAACACCGGCCCCGGGCTATCGAACTTGATGATCGCGGCCACCACCAGCAGTACCGGCGAGGCACACAGCAGAATGAACGCAGCCAGCACGCGGTCTTCCAGGTTCTTCAGGAACAGGCTCATGCCGGTGAGCGGGGTTTCCGACAACGTCAATACCGGGATACCGGCAATTTCACGGACGCTGTGGTTGATCAGGCGCAGCGAGAAGATATCGGGCACCCAGTTGACCGCAATGCACTTGTCCAAGAGTTTCAGATAGACATCGTTGATCAGCTCAGAGCCGCCCAGCGGCGTCACCAGATAGACCGTGCGGATCGCGTGCTTGGCGATGAGATCGTCCAGGTCGGTAATACGGCCCAATACAGGCAGGCGCAACTTTGCATCGGCCGTGTCCGGCCCATCGAGTTGCTCATCGATCAGCACACAACCGACCACCCGCTCACCGAACCAGGGATTGTTACTGATTTTCTGGTAGAGGAAGTTCGCCAGATCGCCCCCGCCGATAATCAACGCGTTGTCCTGGCGAGCATGGGCAGTGAAGCGCTTTTGCAGTTCGCGCACCACAATATGCAGGAGCAACTGGGCGATGTAACCAAACACAAACAACTGCACCACCAACAGCCGCGAATAGGTTTCACTCTGTTTGGTGAGAAACGCGATAACCACTAAGAAACAAAACGTGGCAGACCACGCCTTGAACAACCGGAAGGCTTTGACGGACAGGCCAACGTTACTACGATAAATGGCATAGTGATCATAAATGACGGCCAGCGCACCTATCAGCAGCAACAGCATGATCACGTAGTCTGAAGTAATATACCCAAACTGGTCATAGATCAGATACCACGCAACACTGGTGACGGCGATGCCATCGAGGCCGGCCTGAATGGCGTTACTCACACTACTTCTTCGCTGCAGCAAAGAACGGCTGCTTCTAGGCTCGAATACCATTATGAGGCCTCTTTTTATGTGCGTGACCCACCTGTTGCCATTACACCCGTGCGATACAACCAACCTTAGATCCAACACCAGATCAGTCAAAAAAGCTGCGACGACCCCCTCGCCGCTTGATATCACTGTAGCAGTACCCAGCAGGGAGTGCGGGGCTCAATCCGCCTCGCTCACGGCCCTGTCAGGGTCGCTTTGCCGAACAGCAACGCCCGCAGCAGGAACAGCGGATTGCCGACCACATAGCGCACGAACAGCCGCTTGGGCTCCCTGCTCAGCCTGTATACCCATTCGCCGCCCAAGCGGCGTAACCAGTCCGGCGCCCGGGTGACCTTGCCGCCCATGAAATCCAGGATCGCTCCGCCACAGACGATCAGGCAGGGCCTGCCCAATTCAGCCAGGCGCGCTGCGACGTTCTCCTGCTTGGGCATGCCCATGCCCAGCACGATCAGTTCCGGCTGCTGCTGCCGCGCCAGGTCGATGTAGGTGTCGATACTGGCAAAGCCGTCATGCAGCGACACGACGTTTACCCCGTAAAGCGCTTCGGCCTGGTCGGCGGCCCGGCTCAGGTACGGCTCCTGGGTGCCCCAGAACGCTACCCGCCTGCCGTTGAACGCAGCCAGCAACTCGGGAATGAAATCGGTGCCGTTCATGTTCAGCCCGGGCGCCAGCCCCAGGCGCCGATACAGTATCGCGATGCCCGACCCGTCGCGCAGCAGCACGTCCGCTGCCGCCAGCGCGGTGCAGTAGTCGGCGTTGGCAGCCACCAGGTTCATGGCATGGGCATTGACGAAGCCCAACACCGTGGCCGTGCGCGGCGCGCTCAGTGCCTGCAGCACCTGCTGCTCATCAGCGGCGTCGTCGACCACGCGCAGCTTGTCGATGATCGTCTTCCAGCGTCGCACCCAGGGCCATGCGTCCATTCAGCTGTCATCCCGTTTCGAGCGCACCCATTCAACCTGGCGCTTGAGCAGAAAACCGAGGTACAGGGGAACCTTCTTCGCCGCGTAGAACGGCGCATACAGCAATACGGAAAACGGGATCACCTCACGCGAGAAGCGCCACCAGGCCAACACCACCGCGGCCAGCAACAGCGCAAGGTTGATGGTGGCAAGCACTGCCGGCAGTACAATGCCGAAGACCGCAAATGCCAGCCATGCCACGCTGAACACCACCACCATGGCCAAGGCCAGCAGCGCCAAGGGCGGTACCAGCAGGTCCACGGCCATGGCCAGCAAAGGCCAGTTACCCTGCGCCAGCGAGCGGCGGATCAACCCGGGGCCCTCCGTCAGCAGCAACCCCAAGTGGCCATGCTCCCAGCGGGTGCGTTGGCTGTTCAGGCCTTCCTGGCTGGTCGGGAACTGGCTGGTGACAGTGGCCGCCGGGCAGAACAGCGGGGGTTTGCCATCGCGGCACAGCTCCAGGCCCAGCTTGATGTCTTCGACCAGGTGGCCGGTCGCCAGGTTGGCCGCTGTGACGTCCTGCCAACTGAACGCCATGCCCGCCCCCATCAACTGGCACGGCAAGCCTGCCCGAGCCCATCCACGCGGGCGCACCAGATTTTTCACGCGCCAGGCGAATTCGGCGACCTGCACTTTCAGCCCGGCGCCTGCAGGTGCATGCATCAGGTACAAAGACTGCACCGGCCGGCCAGACTCGATGCAACTGTGCGCCAGGCGCTCGACGGCACCGGCGCTTACCTGGCAATCGGCGTCGATGATCAGCACCACCTGCGGCGGGTTGTGCGCCAGATGCCGTACGCCGTAGTCCAGCGCATAGCCTTTGCCACGCAGGTGCGGGTCCTGACGCTCGATCACCTGCGCGCCGGCAGCCCGCGCCAATGCGGCGGTATCGTCGCTGCAGTTGTCCGCCACCACCAGCAACTGGTCGCCCTCGCGCAATTGCCCGGCGATGCTTGCCAGTGCAGACGCGATGACCAGCGCCTCGTTGTGCGCCGGTACCAACACCGCCACCCGTGGCCGTGCGCCCTTGAGCTGTGGCACCGGCCGCGCCGGCAGGCAAGCCAACAGCACCTGGACCAACAGCACCAGCACCGGCAGCAGCACAAGCAATGCCACGATGCCTAACAGCCAACTCAATAAAGTAATCATGCAATTGCCTTGAAATAGCGAACCAGCCTGGCCGCTTCGGAATCGATATCGTGACGCTGGAGCACGCGCTCGTAGGCAGCCTGGCCCATCTGCTGCAGGACTTGGGCAGGCTGCGCCAGGCAATCCGCCATGGCCTCGGCCAACGCTTGCACTTCGCCTGCCGGGAACAGCCAACCGTTTTCCCCTTGCCGAACCAGCTCGGGGATGCCCGCGACAAAGGTCGTCAATACCGGACGACGCAAGGCCATGGCCTCCATGAGGACCACAGGCAGCCCTTCGGCAAAACTCGGCAGCACCAGCGCGCGGGCAGCTAGGATTTCTTCCCGGACCTGGGCGCTGCTGATCCAGCCAGTGACGCGCACCTGGCCCTGCAAACCATGGCGGGCGATCAACGCGTCGATCTGCTCACGCATTTCACCGTCGCCGGCCAGCACCAGTTCGAATGCCACCCCGTCAGCCAACAGGCGCCGGGCGGCTTCAAGCAGCAGCAGCTGGCCCTTCTGCTCGCACAGGCGCCCTACGCAAACCAGCCGCGGCGCTGCCGGGGGCGCGATGGCCGGGCCTTCATGGAAACTGCGCTCCAGGCCGCAATGCACCACCTTCACCTTGACCCAGTGCTCATGGGCCACCCAGCGAAACAACTGGCTGCGCCCGTACGAGCTCACCGCAGCGACGAATGCGGCGCGGCGCACCTTCTCTGCCATGTGCAGGAATTGCGGCTTGTCGAACTCCTCCGGCCCGTGCACGGTGAAGCTGTAGCGGGGGCCACCGAGGGTGTTGGCCAGCATGACCACCTCGGTGGAATTGGTGCCGAAATGCGCGTGCACGTGCTCAGCAGCAGCGCTTTTCAGCCACTGCACGACACGGCACGCTTCAGCCAGATAGACCAGGTGATAAGGCCAGGCTCGATCGGCGCGCAACCCCATGCTCAACGCCAGGCGCAACGCTGAAAGGAAACGCCGCGGCTCGGCGCGCGCTACCTGCAGCATCGGTTTGAGCAGGCTTTTGAGGCCCCCTTGCAGCACGTAGCGGGTCTTGCCCCGCTCGGCGATATCTTCATCGTCCTGCAACTCGGCGTCCCAACCCCGCAGGGCGATGCGTTGAACCTCCATGCCTTGACGTTCGAGCGCCAGAATTTCGCGACGAATGAAGCTGTGACTGACCTTGGGATACTGATTGATGAAATAAGCAATGCGCATACGCCCCCAAATCGAAATCCGTTTACTGATAGGGTCGGGCCGCTTCGGCGACGCCCTGACCTTTACCTCATGCTGTGGCTCACTGACTACAGGCTAGCTGAGGATGCAACGGCAGCGCTGTTTGCGCGGTGGTGCCGGGCAGTGCTGCTTCTATCTTGGCGAAAACGTCGTCCAGTAGCGCGTTGCGTCGTCTGTACATGGCGCGCTTCTTCGGCGCGATGTCCTCCAGATTACGCTTGGCAGGCGCCAGGGGGAGCTCGAAGAAGTCCTCACGCAGCGACGCCTCGGCACCGCTCTCCTGCCATATCACATCATAGTTGGCTGCCAGGTCCTGAGCCTTATCAACCCCGAAATAGGGGTGGCGGTGGTGCCGGCACTGATCACCGACAGCATGGATGCGCGCGACCCCGACCGTTCTGGCCAGGCACTTGAGGGCTTCGAGCAGAAAGCTTCGGGGGCGCAACCCTTCGAAATCCTTGGTCAGGTCGCGGTAGATGTTCAGGGAGGTTTCGCTGTCGATGCCTTTATGAATACCTTGCACGGCGCCAATGAACAGGCACAACTCGCCCTCTGTGCGGCACAGGGTGAACGCCAACGACGCCACGCGCAGGTCAGCCTGGAACAGGTTGATCACCAATTCCCCCTCACGCTTGAACCAGATCGGCCGATCCAGCACCAGAGCGCAATCCTTGGAGTAGGCCGATAGGTCACAGACCACTCGGCGTTCCTCGCGCCCCAACAGCAACAGTGCCGGCAACTGGCTGACGACCACCTCATAGTGAGAAGCCACCACATCGAGCCGCTCACGGGCATCCCAGCATTTGCTGATGTATGGCCACTGCACCACCCCGATGCAGTCCACGCCTAGCCTGGCAAAGCGCTCGTTGCCCAGCGCAGCGGACATGCGCTGCATGAAGGTGCGCAAGTCCGGCCACTGCCTGATCATGGCTGCGCCCAGCTTGTACTTGTTGTTGAGCGCCCGCAGCGAGTAGCCCGGTTGCAAGGTGAGGACGCTTTTGGCTAACGATCCGAGCATCTTAGGCATCTCATTTGTACTCGATCAACGCCGGGTTGCCGGCCGTGTACCTGTTCAGCACAAACTTCATCTGGCCCATCATCTCCGGGAATTTGCCCAGCACCAGAAAGGCCGCCTGCACTGCGTTTTCACGCGCCGACCTGCCGCCACGGCGCGCCAGGCGCAGCATCTGCAAGGGGTAGACCAGCAGCAACCACAGTGCCCACGGGCCCGCCAAGACGCTTGCCAGTGCAACCAGCAGTGGAATGCCCAGGCCCCACAACCAGGCACGGCGTGACTCTCGCAGCCAATGCCGTTCCGGGGGCGCCCCATGCAGGCAGGCACCCTCGGCATAGGCGTAGCCTGCGCGTACGCTGCGCCGCCACCACTGGCCGAAGCGTGTCATGGCGGCATCGTGCAACGTCATTTCAGCAGCCAGGCGCCAGACCTTCCACCCCGCCGCCCTGAGCCGCACGCACAGCTCGGGCTCCTCCCCGGCGATCAGCGCCGAGCGATAGCCAGCGACGGCCACGAAGGCATCCACACGCATCAGCGCATCACCGCCACAGGCCTTGGTTTCACCCACCGGGGTGTCCCACTCCAGGTCACACAGCCAGTTGTAGACCGAGTGCTGGGGAAAGCGCTCGCGGCGCCGCCCACACACCACCGCCACCTGCGGGTGGGCGTCGAGAAAGGCTTGCGCCGTGGCGAGCCAGCCGGCATCCACTTCGCAATCGCCATCGACGAACTGCACGAGGCGCACGGCAGGCAGGGCCCTTTGCAGGCAGGCGAAGCCCTCGTTGCGTGCACGCGCGGCCGTGAAAGGTCTGCTCATGTCCAACGTCAGCACCTCGACACCCAGGGCCGATGCCCGTTGCACGGAACCATCCGTGGAACCTGAGTCGACGTACACCACCTTGTCCGCACGACCTGCCAACGACGCCAGGCAGCGCTCCAGACGAAGGCCTTCGTTACGGCCGATAACCACTACGCCAATGCCTGTCACCCTGGACCTCACTCGCAACGCTTGATGAAACCACCCCGTGTACGGTCAGCCATTGCCTGGTTCATGTGAACTCCATCGCTTCGCTGGGTTTTCTCGCCTTGATGGTCGCGGGTACGCCCACGGCCAGTGAGTTGTCCGGCACATCGATCAGCACCACCGCGTTGGAGCCGATCGCGACGTTGTTGCCGATGCGGATGTTGCCCAGCACCTTGGCCCCGGCGCCGATATCGACGTTGTTGCCAAAGGTGGGTGCGATCGGTTCATTGACGTTCTTCAGGCCGACCACCACACCGTTGCGGATCCGGCAGTCATCGCCGAATCGCGCATAGCCGCTGATGACGATGCCGCCGAAATGATCGATGACGAAATTGCGGCCGATCACCACTTCACACGGCAATTCGACGCCGGTGATGATCTGCACGAATTTGAACAGCACCTTGTAGACAAACGACAGCAGCTTGCGCAGAAGCGCCGGCCGCACCCCGTAGCGCCAACGGCCAAAGCGATAGACCACCAGGACCCAGAAGCCCTGGGCACCCCAATCTCCACCGTGTGCACGCAAGTCCGCGCGGATGTTCTGGAACATGGCTTCACCTACCGTGTGGGTTGGCTGGCAAACTGGGTCCTGAGCAACAGCGACCAGGTGGCGCGCGTGTGCAGCCAACAGGCCTTTATCGCGCCCCAGCCTCGCCCCTTGAGCAGTGCCTTGAGCGCCAGCACCAGGTCACCCAGGCTCACCAGCACCATGTGCAGGGTCAGGCCCGGCACGCCATGGTGCTTGCGAAAGTACAGCAGCTCGCTCTCGATCTGGTAGCTGGAGATCTGCCGGCTCGCAGCCTCCAGCTCGGCGACCGACTTGGAGCTCTCCCCGCCGATGTGCACGACGGTGGTATGCGGGTAGAACACCACCTTCCAACCGGCATCCTTGACCCGCTTGCAATGGTCGACCTCCTCGTAATAAAGGAAGTAGCGCGGGTCGAACAGGCCCACTTGATCGAGCACTTCACGACGCACCAGGTAGAAACAGCCCGGCAACCAGTCGCATTCACGCACCGAGGCATGGTCCCAGGTCATCTCGTCGACCATCTTCACCCCGGGGAAAAAGCGCCCCAGCCCGGTACGCGCGACAAATACATTCAAGGGCGTGGGGAAGTACCTGCAACTGGGCTGCAGATCACCGTCGCGCCCCACCAGGCGCACGCCCAGCACGCCGCAGTCCGGGTGCGCGTCCATGTAATCGATGGTTTTCTGCAGGCTGTCGGCAGCGACGAAAGCGTCGGTGTTGAGCAGCAGCGCGTACTTGCCCTGCAGGTGCGCCAGCAACTGGTTGTTGGCGCGGCCAAAACCGACATTGTGCGTGTTGCTCAGCAGCACAGCTTCGGGGCAGACCTCGGCCAGGCGCTGCACCGAATCGTCGACGGATGCGTTGTCCACTACCAGATAGCTGGCCAACCGTTCACTGCCGGCTTGGCGCAGCGCATCGAACATCGGCTGCAACAACGATGCGGTATTGAAATTGACGACCATCACATCGACGGGTTTTCTATCCATTGCTGCCGTCTCCGAAGAAGTACTCGCTGCGTTGGCGCGCCAGTGCAGGTTCTACCGTCGGGTCGTAAGCGCCTTTGCGCTGCTTGACCGTTTCGATCCAGGGGTAGGCATTGCAGCGCGCTTCGACCCGGGTGATCAGCTCTTCAGTGGTGCAGATGACTTTGGCCGGGTTACCGCCGACCACCGTGCCAGGCGGTACATCCTTGGTGACGACTGCCCCGGCGGCAACCACCGAGTCAGGCCCGATGGTCACGCGCGGCATGACGATCGCGCCATGCCCGACGAAGCAGTTGTCCTTGATGTCGATGTAGCCGACCGAATCCAGTTGCTTGCCGTAACAGATCTCGATCAGCGCCACCACACCATCGTGGCCGATCAAGGTACAGTCCGACAGGCCCACATTGCTGCCGATACGCACCAGCGTGGGGTCGGTTACATTGCAGCCGCAGTTGATATAGACATTGCTGCCCACCGAGTGGAATTTGCCCCACCGTGCCAGGTAGGTGCCCCACTCCAAAGGAGTTGGGTTGCAGAATTTCTTGTAAGCCGAACCTCCCCGTCCTGTTGAGTAGACATACTGCGTCATGGCATTGCGAATCCATCCAATCATTCTGCTACCCTCGCACTTCAAGCGGTCCTGGACTGTCCCTGAGGCGAACCGGTCTCATTCTTGTTCATGCTGACCCTTTCGCACTCAACCCTTCCCCTCATTGCTCATCCGTTCAAGCCATCGCGCCACTGGCCGCCCTCATTTTCGCATCGAGGTGGTCGGCCAATCTGAGGGCGAATTGCAACAGCGGCATCGTCGGGTTCGAGGCGCCGCCCGTAGCAAAAATGCTGCTGCCCGCTACATAGAGGTTTTCACTGCCGAACACCTTGCAGTCGGCGTCGACCACGCCGAACTCGGGGGATGCCGCCATGCGTGTCGTGCCCATGTGATGGGCATGGGGCGACAGTTTCAAGGGCAGTTCGGTGTCATAGACGTAATCGTTGAGCTTGATAAAGCCGAGCCCCGCCTGGGCGAACTGCTTGGCCAGTTCAGCGCCGATGCACTTGATGGTATGCCTGTCGGTGGCACTGAGCACCCAATTGACATTGACCTTGGCAACGCCCAGTTCGTCTTTTTCGTCGAGCAGCGATATGCGGCTTTGCGCATCCGGAAACTGCTCGATCATCGTGGTCAGCACGCCATCGCCGGGGCAGCTGAACTTGGCGACGAACTCGATCTTGCTGGCCAGCCCCATCTGACACGCCAGGTTTTCCAGAAAGTATTTGACCTCAGCCGTTCTACCGTAGGTCTGCACATCGGCCAGTACCGTGGCAGAGACATTGCCCTTGCCGGCCTGGTACTCAGCGACGAATGCATCGGTGGTGTAATACTGGCGTTGCTCGGTGCCCACGCCATCTTTGAGAATGAAGGTGCCCAGGTCGATGTTCAGGTGTTCCATCAGGCAACGTCCGGTCAGGCCTTCTTTTTTCACGACGCCCGCCTTCACAAGCGAAGCGCTGTTGAGCAATTGCCTGGCGTTCTCGATCGCCCCCATCGCCAGAACGAACTGATTGGCCACGACACGCTCGCGCTGTTTGTCGTAATCGCACACAACCGCTGCCTGCAACTGCCCAGAGGCCTGATCGAATTCGAGGTCGACACAATTGCAGTTGATGAACACTTCCAGCCCAGGCGTTTCAGTGAGCGCCGACGCATACTTTTGCGCGAACCGTGTTGGCGGGCTCAGCAGAAAACAATCAGCGTCGAATTCGCCCCCGTTCAGGCCGGTGTTCTCGGGCTTGAAATCAGCCCCGTGCGGCAAGTCGACGATCGCCATGGCCGCCGGCAGGTAGTGCTCGATCTGCGCATAATCGATCGGCCAGCCCGGAAGGCCCACCGGCGGTGCTACGGCAAAATCCGAAGGCGTGAACGGGCGACAACGGCCTGCCCAATGATTGGAGGTGCCGCCCAGGTAACGCAGGCGCGTCTGTTCGGCATAAAGCTCAAGGCCGGTCGAGCTGCAGGCGTAGAGGTTCTGCGAGCGTGGTTCATACTCATGCCCTCCCCCTTCGAGCAGCGCCACGCTCCACCCCGCCTGCGCCAGTTGCAGGGCCAGGGTGATGCCGGCCGGGCCGGCACCGATGATGCACACGTCGTAGGCCTTGCGCAGGGTCTTCTCAGCCTGGAAGTCCTTGATCATGCTCGACTGTCCTTGAAGTATTCGCTAGGCAAGACCCACCCGTTGATCACGACGAACCCGCCCTTTTGCGCAGGTTCGCGCGCAACCCGGGCGCCGATACCGAAAACGGCCACGCCGGCCCCCAGCAATACCCCATTGCGAAGAAAGCCGCGACGACCCAATTGCCGATCAAGAAACTGTAGCTTCCCCATGATCACAAGACCTATGCCGTTGGTTTTATCTAGCCCGGTTTCTTATTGAGCAGCCTGCCGGGAAGGCTTCAGAGCCATTCGAAAAAGCGCGTGATCAGCAACCCACACGCTGCACCGACCGCCAACATCGGTAGCACTACCAGTTCACGCTTGAAACTCCAGATATTCAGCTTGGCATTGACATAGACAATCAGTACCAGCGTCGGGAAGGTATGCAGAGCGGCACCCCAAATGGCGTACTTCACTCCGCCCATGAACAGCAACAACGGTATCAGTGTCCACAACGAGACGAGCCGGATGATGTTGTCCATGGCCTGGTACTTGGTATGGCCCAAGGCTATCCACAACTGATGTGCCAAGGTATAGCGCAAGGTGAAGAACGACAGCGACAGAATAGCCAGCATTGGGCCTGCGCCGGCATAGCGATCATCGTACATCCAGCCGATCAGCAGTGGGCTGGCGGTCAGGAAGCCGCCACACAGGAACAGCATGACCAGATCGACCAGCAGCCTGAAGTGGAAGTAGAGTTTTTTCAGCCGCGCATGGTCACCTTCCCTGGCCGCCTCGCTGAAGGCCGGAAGCGCCACTGACGCAACCAGTTTGAGCAAGCCGGTCTGGATCGACCCCAGAATCAGCACGGCAATGGAATACACCCCAAGCTGCGCCACCGTCATCGTGCCGCCGAACCAGATGCGGTCGCCATACATCGCCAGCACCCCGACCATCGAAGACAGCAGTATCCAGCGGCCGAACACGATCAGTTCGGTCAGCGCTGCACGGTCCCATTGCAGCCGGTTCTGCGGGCCTTGCAAGGCGAAGTGGCCCAGCAGCGTGCCAACCAGTGCCGAGGCCAGCCCGGCGATCACCAGAGACCAGATGGACCGGGTGAAATACCCGATGACCAGCATCGTGATCAACCCGACGACCTGCGAGGCGAGTTCTATCAGCACCACGCGCTTTTGCTGGAAGGCGCGTACCGCGACGTCTATCTTGGTGGACTGGAACCCCCAAATGATCGCTGAAATGCCGGTCACCGCCAGCACCAGCGGTAGCTCTGGGGCAGCGTAGGTGGAATGCGCCGGCCACAGATCGGCCACTTGCGCCCACCAGGCGCCGAGGGCCAACAGCAGCGTCAGCGTGAACAGCGTGAAGCCGCGCACGATCTGCACCGTCCAGGCGGTGTTGAGGAACAAGGGGTCGTCGCCGCGGTGGCTTTGAATGATGTTCTGCCGCAGGCCGACATCGGACAGCAGGTGCAACAGCACAGAAACGGTCGTGGCAATGACCATGACCCCGAACATTTCCGGCAGCAGTATCCGCGCCATGATCAGGTTGCCGCCCAGGCGCAGCACCTGCGAGGCCACCAGCGAGACCAGGTTCCATGCGCCTGCGCCCATGGCACGCTTGCGCAGACTGGCAGGTGCTTGCACATCAATCGACGGCATGAGTTGAATCTCTGACTGAATGGCTAGAAGTCACTATAGTTTCAATTAGCCATGATGCTAGTGCCCATCCACCCAGGGACAGGTGAACTCTCCCATGCCCGAACATTTACGTGCGCTGATCGTCATTTTGTTCCTGGCTTGCGTGGTGTTCTTTCTCGCGCGCAGCCCGGCGACGGACCTGATTGCCGAGGGCGATTTCAAGCGCCGCCGCAACCTGTGGTTCGCCTTGACACTGGTGGCCTTCTTCGCGCACAGCTACTGGATCTACACCGCCGTTGCCGCCGTCATCCTGCTCACGGCCAGGCGCCGGGAGCGCAACCCCATGGCGCTGTTCTTCCTGTTGCTGTTCGTCATCCCGCCCGCTTCGAAAGAAGTGCCCGGGTTTGGCGTGGTCAACTACCTGATCGAGCTGAACCATCAACGCATCCTGACCCTGTGCGTGTTGCTTCCCGCCGCACTGGTGCTGAGCAAGCAGAGCGGCACGCTGCGTTTCGGCCGCCTGTGGGCCGACAAGCTGCTGGCCGCCAGCCTGTTGCTGATGGGGCTGCTGTACCTGCGCGAGACCACGATTACCGATACCCTGCGCCAGGCGGTGTACCTGTATGTCGACGTGTTCCTGCCCTACTACGTCGCCAGCCGTGGGCTGAGAGAGCTCAGTGACTTCAAGGACGCGATGCTGGCCTTTGTCATTGCGGCAATGGTCCTGTCGCTGCTGGCGGTGGCTGAGTACGCCCGCCACTGGCTGCTGTACAACGCCCTGCTCGATGCCCTGGGTGTGGAATGGAGCATGAAGGGCTACCTGAGCCGGGGCGGTTCCTTGCGTGCCAGCGTCACCGCCGGCCAGGCCATTGCCCTGGGCTATGTGATTACGGTTGCGATTGGCCTGTTCCTGTTCGTGCAGGGCTTTGTGCGCAGCCAGTTGCAACGCAACCTTGGGGCCTTGCTGCTGGCCGCCGGCCTGTTTGCCCCCCTGTCTCGCGGCCCCTGGGTGGGCGCGGCAGTGATGATTGTCGTGTATATCGCCATGGGCAAGCGTGCGGTCACGCGCCTGTCCCTGCTCGCCCTGGCAGGGGTGCTGAGCATTCCAGTGCTGACCGTCGTGCCTGGCGGCGACAAGATCCTCGACCTGCTGCCGTTCATCGGCAGCGTGGACAATGAGAACATCACCTACCGCGAGCGTTTGCTCGACAATTCGTGGATCGTCATTCAGCGCTACCCGTTGTTTGGTTCGTTCGATTTCCGCAACACGCCGGAAATGCAATCGATGATCCAGGGCGAAGGCATCATCGACATCGTCAACACCTACATCGGCCTGGCGCTGAGGATCGGCCTGGTTGGGCTGGGGCTGTTCGTAGGGTTCTTCGCCTGCGTGCTGATGGGCATCAACAAGAGCATGCGCACCTTCCCCGACAGGAATGATCCTTACCGTCAGCTCGGCCGGGTGCTGTTGGCGACATTGCTGGGCATTCTGGTAACCATTTTCACGGTCAGCAGCATCACGGTCATCCCGGTGGTGTACTGGTCGATTGCCGGGCTCGGCATCGCCTACATCCAGATGGTACGCAGGCACGCTTTTGCCGATGCCGAACACCCAGCCAACGCCACCCTGCAACCGAGGTAGTTCAATGACCGGCACTTCATTCTGCCCCTTGGCCCGGGCAACGGCACTGGTTGGCCTGCTGATGCTGCCGCTGGCCGGCATGGCGTCGGACTGGGTTGTCAGTGTCGACGAACAGAACGGCCTGCCCACCCTGACGCGCGGCGGCGGCCCGGCCTTTGTCTCAAGCTTCGACTTCTGGGGGCCAGACTGGAGCTGGACGGGCTTCTACCCCACACTCAAGGTTCAGGGACCTTACCGCTACACCCTGACGGGGCGGAACAAGGACCTTGATTTCGACCTCAAGGCCGATATCCAGAAGGACCAGGAGCAAACCTTGACCTGGCACTTCGACCTGCAGGCACAGAGCAAGCAAGACGATGTCATGGGCGGTGGCATCGTCTGGCGCTTCGACCCCGCGCTGATCGCCGGGGAAATGGGCGATCCGGTGCTGTTGCCCGGCAACCGTGGCTGGGCCTGGGGCAAGAACAGCGAAGGCCCGCACGTGGAAATGCGCTTCGATCCCCCGTTGGCCAAGGTCTACTTCGAGCGCGGCGACACCAGCCAGGTGCGAACCTTTTTCTACACCGACCCGATTCTGCCTGGCCGCCAACAGATCGAGGCGGCGCTGACCGTGACCGGGGACGTCGCCATCGGCCCCACGCCCAGCGAACGCTTCGGCCTGGCCGACCCCACGCAATGGCCGGACGACCAGCTGGACTGGCGCACGTCACCGGTGGACCTTTCGTTTCTCAACGCCGGGGAAAAACCAGCCGGCAAGCGTGGTTTCGTCAAAGCTTCGGGTGAACGACTGGTGTTTGCCGACAACACTCCGGCGCGTTTCTGGGGCACCAACCTGTCGGCCTATGCGCTGTTCAAAACGCCGGACGATGAAATCAAGGCGCAGGCCAAGCGGCTGTCGGCACTGGGGTTCAACCTGGTACGGCTGCACCACCATGACTCGCCGTGGGTGAGCCCGAACATCTTCGGCGACCTCACGCAGATCAAGAACACCGAGCAACTGGACGCCGAATCGCTGAGGAAGATCGACTGGTGGATCAAATGCCTCAAGGACGAAGGCGTGTATGTCTGGCTCGACATGAACGTCTCGCGCATCCTGACCGCCAACGACAACATCTACGCCTTCGATGAGCTGCCCAAAGAGCAAGGCGTCGCTGGCGTGAAGGGCTATGCCTACGTCAACGTCACCATTGCCCAGGCCATGAAGCGCTTCGCCGAACGCTACATGACCCACGTCAACCGCTATACCGGGCTTGCCTACAAGGACGACCCGGCCATCGCGGCCATTTTGCTCACCAACGAAAACGACATCACCCAGCACTTTGGCAACGCGCTGTTGCCGGACAAAGGCGTGCCCCGCCACAGCCGGCTGTACATGGACCAAGCCAAGGCGTTCGCCAGCCGCCAGGACCTGCCGGCGGATAAGACCTGGCGCGCCTGGGAGCACGGGCCCTCGAAGCTGTTCCTCAACGACCTGGAACACCGGGTCTTCGCCGACATGATCACTGACCTGCGCCACATCGGGGTCAAGGTCCCCATCTCCACCACCAGCACCTGGGGCGGCAACGGCTTGTCCTCGCTGCCGTCGCTGACCACCGGTGACGTGATCGATGCCCATAGCTATGGCGGCATCGGGCAGCTGGAGAAAAACCCGTTGACCAGCGATGGCTTGATCAACTGGCTCGGCGCCGCTCAGGTGGTGGGCCTGCCGATGACGGTCACTGAGTGGAACGCCGAACCCTTCCCGCTGCCTGATCGCCACTCGTTGCCGCTGTATGTGGCTGCCACGGCCAGCCACCAGGGCTGGGACGCCATCATGCAGTACGCCTACAGCCAGCAGGCCTTTTTCAGCCAGTGGCGCCGCGCAGACAACTGGAATGCCTACAACGACCCGGCGCTGATGGCTACCCTGCCCGCCGCCGCCCTGCTCTACCGCCGCGAGGACGTGCAGCTGGCGACAACCCGCTACGTCTTCGCACCCACTGCAGAGACCTTGTTCAACAGGGCGATCACACCCACTACCTCGGTGCTGCTGCGCACCGCCATGGAAAAGGGCCAACTGCAGATCGCCATGCCCCAAACGGCGCAACTGCCGTGGCTGCAGGCCAGTACCATTCCCGCCGATGCGCAGGTACTGCACGACCCGGACCAGTCACTGCTCGATGCCAACGCCCGCGAGTCGGTCACCGACACCGGGCAACTGCGGCGCAACTGGCAACGGGGCGTGTACACCATCGACACGCCCTCGACCCAGGCCGCGACCGGCTGGCTGGGTGGCCAGGCCATGGACCTTGGCGACATCCAGCTGCAGCTGAAAACCGCGTATGCCAGCGTGGTAGTACAAAGCCTCGATACCAAGCCGTTGAACCAGTCGCGCAGCCTGCTGATTTCACTGGGTACCCGTGCCGTGCCCCGGCCCGACGACATGACCCCGTTTCACGTCGAGCCGCTCGAAGGCACCCTGAGCGTCAAGGCACCAGCAGGCTTGAAACTCTACGGCCGCACGCCCGACGGCCAGGAGCAGGTGCTGGCGTCGAGCTACGAACAGGGGCGTTACATCATCCGTTTCAATGGCCGCAGCATGGCCAACTGGCTTTTCTTGAAATAGGGCATATCGCCATCTAGAGTCAATTCAGACCTGTATTCCAGGCATTCGACGCTGCTTCTGTTCCAGGAGGATTGGATGAAGTACTTGGTTGTCGGGGGTTCAGGCTACATCGGCTCACACATGGTCAAGCACCTGTTGGCCGCCGGGCATGAAGTGGTGGTAGCGGATACCGTGGCCACCGGCCCCGCTATCGAATGGGTCGAGCTGGATATCGCAGATACGCACGCGCTCGATGCCCTGTTCGACGACTGCCACTTCGATGCGGTTTTCCATTTTGCCTCGTTCATCCAGGTGGCCGAGTCGGTCAGCGACCCGTGCAAGTATTACCAGAACAACGTCGCTGCCACGCTGACCCTGCTCGATGCCATGGTGCGAGCGGGGATCGAGCACCTGGTGTTCTCCTCTACGGCAGCCGTTTACGGCGACCCACAGTACATCCCCATCGATGAGCAGCACCCCAAGGTGCCGATCAACCCCTACGGGCGCAGCAAGTGGATGGTGGAGCAGATCCTTCAGGACTTCGACCGCGCCTACGGGTTGCGCTCGGTGTGCCTGCGTTACTTCAATGCGGCGGGCGCCGACCCGGAAGGTTTGCTGGGCGAATGCCACGAACCGGAAACCCACCTGATCCCGTTGATCCTGCAGGCGGCCTCTGGCCGGCGCGAAGCGATCACTGTGTTCGGCCATGATTACGACACCCCCGACGGCAGCTGTATCCGTGATTACGTGCATGTGGCCGACCTGGCGTCGGCACACGCGCTGGCGGTGGATTACCTGTTGGCCGGTGGCGCAAGCACGGCGTTCAACCTGGGCAATGGCCTTGGGTTTTCGGTGCAGGAGGTGATCGACACCGCCCGGGTCGTGACCGGGCGGCAGATCAACGTGGTCGAGGCAGCCCGCCGCGATGGCGACCCCGCCAGGCTGGTGGCGGACGCTGCACGGGCCAGGGGGGTGCTGGGATGGCAACCACGCTTCGATTCACTGGAGCAGATCGTGCGGCACGCCTGGGAATGGGAGCTTCAATACCCCTGGCAATGAGGTGAGCGCAACGGCAAGCGCAAGCAAGGAGCAAGCCTGGTCAGCCAGCTCCTTGCTTCAGCAATCAAAGGCTCAGTAGTAAGGCCGCGGTTGCTCATCCGCCTTGTTCAATACCGCCCCGATCAGGTTCGCTGTCGCCAGATGATGCAGGCAATCTTCGATGTCCTTCTTGCTGTTCACCCCGTTGGCCACCACCAGCAGCACACAGTCGAACTTCGGCAAGACGGTCAATGCATCGTCGGAACTCAACAGCGGTGGCAGATCGAAAATGCAGATGCGCGAGTCGTAGCGGTCGCGCAGGTCGCTGATCAGGCTGTTGACCTTGGGCGATGACAACATCTCGGTGGACATCGGTATCGGTTCGCGCGTCGGCAACACCACGAACCGCGGCAAGGTCGGGTTGACCAGAACCTCTTCCAGCCAGGCCTCGCCTTTGAGGAGCTCGTTCAGCGCTTTGTCCATGGGCAGGCCAAGGCTGCTGCCAACCCTCGGTCGGCGCAGGTCGAAGTCCACCAGCAATGCGGTCTTGGTGGTGTGGTGGGCGATGCTCATGGCCAGGTTGACAGCCAGCACCGTCTTGCCCGCCTCGGGTGTCGGTGACGTGATCGCCAACGTCCGCCAGCCGTTTTCTTCCATGGCCTGCAACACTTGCGTGCGCAGCAGGTCGATGGCCCCGCTCATGTTCGAGTTCTTGTTGTAGGAGACGATCCGGTTGCGTTCCAGGTGCTCCGCCCGCAGCGGCACCACCTTGGTCTGCACGTAGTCGAATTGCCCCAAGGCTTCGGGCTGCTGCGGCACGAGCGGCGCCTTTGGCGTTTCAGCGGGAGAGGGAGAAACCTGATGAATGTTCTTTCCGATAGCCGGCGTAATTCTGTCCATCGCTGCGCTTCCCTATTCAAACCGAGCCATAGCTTTAAACAGCAAGAGGTCCAGTGGCATGTAGAACACATGGACGACCACCATCAGCATAGCAATCAGTAACAACCCGGCGATGGCCAGCAGCACCCGCCACTTGCGGCGCCTGGCTACATCGGCCTGGGTGGAAATGTACGGCACGGCCACCAGCACGCGCTTGCCCAGCACGCTTTCCAGGGCACCGACACCCCGGATACGCTGGTTGAGCATTTCCAACAGCATCACCAGCCCGCCACCCACTGCCGGCGCCAACACCAGGCCCAATGCGACAATTTTCTTGCGGTTGGGCTTGACCGGTTTTTCCGGCATCAAAGGCGGCTCCAGCAGCACGAAGCGCTCGGCCTTGTTTTCCTGCTCCAGGCTTTCGGTGATCTTCGCGCCCATTTCCTTGTTGCGGATTTCCTCGTACTTCTTGCGCGCGTTGTCATGGTCACGCATCAGCGTGACCAAGCCGCGCTCCACCTGCGGAGCCTCGAGAATATCGGCCTCATAGCCTTCCATCTTGGCCGTCAGCTGCCGTTTCTGTTCAGCAAGCGATGCGATGCGCGACTGAGTAGCCGCCATTTTGGTGCGTACCCTGGCAGCATCGAGATTCATGGCCGCCGCAGCGGCGATCCCCTTCTCGCCCGACGCCTTGAGCAGGTCGATCTTGCGTTTGACGGCCACCACATCGGGGTGCGCCGGGGTGTACCTGGTCAACAGCCGGGCATACTCAGCCTTGAGGCTGGCCAGGTCCTGGGGTTGGTCCGCCGCGGCAGGCCTGCCGCCAGCCGCCTGCGCGGGCACCCCCGCATTGGCGGCCGCCAGTTCCAGCTCCAGGTAACGCAGCTCTTCCTGGGCGGCCTTGTAGTCACGATCGACCTCGCGGAACTCCAGCTCCGAGCGCGACAACATGCTCATGCGCAACTGCTGGTTCTCAGGCAAGGCATTGGCGTGCGCCTGCTTGAAATCCGCCAGCTTGTTCTCGAGTGCAGCCAACTCGGCGCCCAGCTTGTTCGCCTCTTGGGTAAGGAATTCGGTGGTCTCGGTTGCCCGTTCGGTGCGCTGCTTCATGTTTTCGTTGAGAAACAGCGTCACCAGTTCGTCGGCCACTTCCTTGGCAACTTCAGGGCGCTTGTCCTCGTACGAAACCGTGAACGCGACCGTTGCCTCGCCGCGGCCTTTGACATAGGTACTGAGCGTGGCCACGGCGATCGCGCTGCGCATCTGCTCGATCTTGTCGGTTTCACTGAAGCGCCTGCCCTTGTCAGCGAACAGGTTGTACTTGTCGATGATCTTCAGCAGGTTTTCGCGGGTCATGACGCGCTGACGAATGACCTCGATACGCTCATCGGCAAAACTGTTGTTGTTGGCCGAGACCAGCTCCGGGGAAATCTGCTGCGACTCCACCAGGATGGTGCCGGTCGACTGGTAAAGGGGCGGCACCGTGACGGCCACCCCGATGGTTGCCGCAATCACGACCACGATGCTCACCCCCAGCAACAAGGCGCGGTCCTTGATGATGGCGATGTAATCTTTAAGGGAAAGCTCGTAGTCCGATTTCATGGTGGCCACCCGTGCGAGAGTCAGATGTCGGGATATCTGTACGTCAACGTCAATCCGGCAATGGTCGCGTCAGCATCGGGCAAGCCGTCTTGCTGGCGCTGCTTGTACATCAACGAAAAACGCAGGTCCCAGGCCGGTGAGAATGCGCGGCTGGCCCACACGCCATAGGTTTGCAAGGTGTTTGGCGACACCCCTTTGCTGTCCTGCCAGGAGGCATCCACACCTACGCGGTCGACCTCGGTGACCAGGTAGCTCCAGCTGCCGCGCACCATGTCGAGCTCGGCAAAGCCGCCCTCGGCGTTGGCTACGGTGCTGCGCTCAGCGCTGAAACTGGCGTCGGCACGTTCACCCCGGTAGAACAGCGACATGCCACCTTCACCACGGCGCCCGCCGCCAGACCCCGTGGTCTTGTTGACGCCGACATGCACCTCGCCTTCGAACCGTTCGGAAAAACGGTGCCTGACGCCGATGTTCGGGCTGTAGCTGTTGGAAGACACTGCGGTGGTATCGTCCTGCGGCTCATAACGCCTGGCGTCGAAACCGGTGATGATGTCGGTGCGCTCACTCCAGGCGTAGGTCCACGTCGATGTGTTGTACAGCTCGTCGTAACCGGTCAGCGAACTGATGTCATAACGGGCATGCGAATAGGTAAGGACGTTGGCCAGCGTGCTGCGCTCGGTCACCGCACTGCTCCAGTTACCCTCGAGCGTGGACATCTTCTGCGTGCCGTCGGTGGTGACCACACCGGTGTCCTGCACCGCACCGGACAGCGTGGAGCTTTCCTCGTAACGCGCCAGCAAACCGAAGCCTCCGGTCTGGGTTTCGCGCTGCCACCCCAGGCTCAACTTGGGGTCTTCTCGGTCATCGACGATCGACCGGTCGGATGAGCGCAGCACGTTGACACCCAGGCCCAGACGCAACTGGTCGCGGTCGAACTGACCGATCAGGCTGTAGTCGGGCGCAATGATGGTACGCGTCACACCTTCCTCCTCGGACGTCAGGAGCAATGGGTTGCTGTCGTACTCGACAGACGTGGGCACCACGACTGAAGACTGCCAAATGGCGGCGTGAACCACCCCAGACAACGGCAACATCATCATTGCCGTTGCAATATGCGTTGGTCTAAAAATAGGCACTAGAGGTTCTTATATATTGGAAGAGTCAAGGTACGACCAGCGTATCGCCAGCCTGAAGTTGGAAGTTGGTGGACATGTCGCGCCCAGAAACCAGATCCTTGTAGCGCACCGGCAATACCTTTTGTGAGGGGCCGCTGCCGCGGATGACCTTGATGGCACTTTCGTCGGCGAATTTGTCCATTCCACCCGACATGCTCAGCGCCTGAAGCACCGCCGTAGGGCCTGCCATGGGCACCGGCCCTGGCTTGATGACTTTGCCTTGCACATACACAAGGTTGCCCGCCGTGCCAGTGACGACGACGCTTACGTTGGGATCGGCCAGGTAGGGTTTCAGGCCGGCGGTGACCTTGGCGGCAACCGCCGTGACGTCCAGGCCGGCCACATCGATACGGCCTGCCAGTGGGAAGGTGATGCTGCCATCGGGCAGTACGACGGTTTCCTGGCGAAGGGTGTCCTCCTGCCAGACCGAAATCAGCACGCGGTCACCGGGGCTGAGCAGATACGCCGAATTGCCTTGATCAGCAACACTGCTGCCGGACCAAGCCACCAATACGCAGAAGATGGAAATCAGCAAACGCGCCATCAGGGATCCCTCCGGCCTTGCGGCCCAGGTTCAAGAGCACTGAATGAGAACGACACAAAACCTCTCGCTCCACTTCGCAGCCGTTATCGCGCTGCGACGGCCTCAAGCATCCAGGAGGCCCTGTTACCGCAATGCCGCTTCGCCTGCCACTGCCAATTTGCGCCTGGGGCGTCAGCTACTGGAATATAGCAACAGCTGTAAAATTGACAAGCGACTGATCCCGTATTTGACCTAAACATCCGTTATCTAGCGTCAATTCACTGGCACCACGGATAAGTACTTCGTATTTGTAATAACAACGTCCTCAAATTTTCTTTCTGTTGGCAACTGCGACAAACCCGATTACTGCAAAGGCGAACACCCAGCCTGCCGTCGACAGGGGAACAATGTTTGTCTGGCTCATATAAGAGTCAGCCGCCCGTGCCGCCCCACTCAATAACACCAACAAAAAGATGGATTTGATGAACAGTGTTGAGCGCATGGTCCCCTCCTACGAAGAGGAAAATTTATTATGGTTTTTTGGCGGAGGAATGAATCGCTGTTGATTTGAGCTTATGGGCACGATGCCATTACGTCAACGTTCCGACACCATAATAAATCTCAATCGACCACCCCCTGATTAGTCAAATTTTCGACATGCAGAAGATGCAGGCTCTTTTCAGGGTGGCTAACCTGTAGCAACGCATTGATATGGCGGAAAAAAAGGTTTTTCATCTGGGCTCCCAATGGCTCGCCTGCGGATAGACACACCCAGGCGCGGCTTGAACGATGTGTTTCAAAGACGAGAAACAGTGCGAATCATTGCGCTTCGCGTCACGCTTATGACGGGAAAAGATCGAGGGTACGTTCGACCTCATCGATAGCGATCGTGAAGCCATCGCCCTGCGGCATACCGACCACAAAGCCGAAATGCTGATGGTCACGGTCCGTCAGGTACTTGTAGTAGCTGACGAAGCGGTTGGGCGGCTGCAGCGTCAGCAGCGAGCCACCTGAGCGCAGTACGTTGACGCCGTGAACCAGCTGGCTGCCTTCCACGCCGATCACCGTCCTGGCCCCCGCGCACGCCGCAACGATGGTCGGCACATCGCATTTGAGTGGGTCGATGACTCGAAAGCCACGGTGCCTGCGCAGGTGTTCGGCGACCTCGAGTTCATTGCGCATGAACCGCAATTCCCCTTCACAGCCGCGCAGAATGAACACGCCGGGGTGCGTCACAGGGTCCACATGCGACAGCAACTTGTCGCCCATGGCGCGGTAGCGCCGATGCCGGCTGCTGTTGTTGCTCACGTCATCGAACAGCACCAGTTCCTTGAAAAAGGCGCTACGCAAGCGCAAGGGCTGCATGTCCAGCCACGCCTCGTAACCGGGGGCTTGAGTGAACAGTGGAAACCTGGCCGACGGTGCCGTGGTAACAGGGATGCCCTCGTTGCGCGCCAGTGCGTAGGTCGGGCAATTTTCCATCAACCAGGTGCCGAACCACGTGTTGCCGTTTTGCGTGCAATACACGGCACCGCGCTCGATTTCGTAGTCCACCGTTACCCGCGGAAAGGTGCTGGGCTTCAACGACAGCCAGTGGGTGGCATCGTCTTTGTACAAAGCCCCGTCAATCAGCCATACATCCTTCAGCAGGTAGCCCCGCGTCGGGCCTTGCTGCGTACGAATACCGCCTTGCATGGTGCTGGCGGGGTGAACATGAGGGAAAAACCGCTTGGCCTCCCAGCCGGTCACACGCTCCAACTGGTTGGGCAGGAAAAACGCCGGTGGGGAGACGGTGGTCTCACCGGGTGCAATGTCCCAGGTTTTAACCGCGCGCGTTTTTATGTCGATATCGGCTTTACGGGCAAGCCGCTTTCTCGCCATGTGTTTGTAGGCCGCCAGTGTCCAGGCAGTTTCGCTGGTGATCAGCGTCGAACTGAACTTAGAAATATCGCTACCCATGGAAAGCCCCTGTTATAAGAGCGCCAAAAAAGATCGAAAGTAACGTCCTTATCCAGGCCGGCCTTGACGCTAAGTTAGTTGGACAACACCCTTTCCATCGTGGGCGGTGATTTCAAGTTCGCATAGCGTTGACGCAAGTTCTCGAAGAACAATTCCCCCGAACTTTTAGCCCCATACAGGTATATCTTGTGCAAGCCGCCAAACACCATTTCGTGGTAGCGGCTGGCGAGCGCTTCATCACTGGACCCTTCCGGCAAACCGAGGTGCAGCGTCAACTTGTCGCCTTCGACCGCAAACAGCGGCGTGTCCCAAAGAAAACGCGCCACGCCCGTCTTGGGTAACCGGATGAACATGTAAGCGTGGTTGCCCAGTGAGTCGATATCCCCCCCGCGCCGGCGTTTCCACTTCAATAACCCATCGTCCGGGCGCGCCAGACAAAGGCCGATGTCGTAGTAGTCGAAGCCATTGGCCAAGGCCCACTCCAATGCCATGTAGGTGGTGATGGAGTTGACCTCACGCAGTTTCTTGGCATCGGAAAACACGGCTTCGCAGTAACCGAAACGTAATGTGCTCCAGTAGCGCTTGCCCGCCCGGGTTATCTCACAGCCAAGGTGGCAGGCAACCACCTCGCCGTTCAACGTGATCAAGTCCAGGCGGCCAACACCCTTGGCCAGGCGGAACACTTCCTCGGTGGGAAACTGCGCCGCATGGATGCCTTGCCGTGCGCTGGCATACGGCCGCAGCAGATCACGGTCGGCCATGGCGATTTCGTCATCAGCCAGCGTTTGCCTCATCTCATAGAGCGGTCGGTTCTTGCGGATACTGCGGCGCAATTCACTGTCATAGCGCGCGGTGATATCGTCCAGCGAGCGCCCCAGCGGTACAACGGCACTCAGGTAGTGGGGAACGGACAGCGCACCGAGGGTGGGTAACTCACTGACGACTACGCGGCTGGGCAAGCTGCCTGCCGAGCCCTCAGGTTGTGGTGCCTGCTGCTGCGCCTTGCCGCCTATCAACAGCTTGGCCATCTCACGCTGTTGCTTTCGGCCGATGTACAGAATCTCGTAGGGGCTTTCCTGCTGCAGCCTGAACCGGGCGACCTCCCAATGCCAGAAGCACGCCCGCCCCAGCATGTCGCGTAACACGTTTGATACGGTTCTGATCTCGTAACGCAGCGAAGGCGAGATGAGTTTTCGAGCTACGGCCATCATGTGCGCTTTCATTTCTTCTTCGACGTCCTTTGAATTCAAACGGCCTTATCGGAAGAGAAGCGGGTTATTGCTCAAGACAGTGACGTAAGCGACTGATATTCCGACAACATTGCCCCTTGCCGGCCTAACATTCAGTAACAATTTAAGATGCAAGCCCGCGCATTAGCAAGCGGCGTTTTGCAATCACCTGCCTTCATTTCATGACGTCAATTTTCTTTCTTGCACGGTTCTAGTCATTAATTACTGCAATGGGTAGTTAACTACCTCACCGCTGCGCTGCAAACGGTGCCTGCTACCGGCTCTTTCCCTCATGCAGGTACCGACGATGACTGATCTCGCCCCTCACAACCCTCATCAGCAACTGATTCAGGCACAGCTACCGGCATGGGCCAGAACCCTGCACCCTGAACACTGGCAGCGCTTGCGCGAGAGCATGCTGCCCGCACAAGGCCTGGATGAACAATTGCCATGGTTCGCCAATGCTGCACCTGATCTGCGCGAAGCAGTGCTTGCCAGCCAGCGCCGGCTGGACAACTCGCACTACCAGCTGGCGCGCGCCACGGCTGGGCTGCAGAACGTTGCCGAATTTGCCGAAGACTTGCTCGGACAACGACTCAAAACCGAGCACCAACTCTCGGTGCCGCTGCGCAGTACCCAGCTCATCCATATTCAACGCATCTTCACGTTCGGCACCTACGTCACTGGCCACACAGCCACCAGCCTGCTCGAAGCCGCCCTGCACAACTTTGAACAGCAGCCTACGTTCAGCCAGGACAGTGCCTTGGTACTGGCCGGTGATGCACAGTTCGAAGCAACCACGGTCGTCGGCCAGACCACCCTGGGCGACAGCGATACGTTGGTGGATATCGACCTGCCGTCCGAGTCATATCGCATCAAGCCGCTGCCGCTTTCCCCCAGCAGCTTCGCCAGCACTTGCCGGGACCTGGACATTGGGCAGCGGTATCAGGAACACCTGCAGACGATCTTCGAAACACCCTCGAGCCCAGTACGCGCAGCTTTCATGAACACCCTGCGCGATCGCCTGCGGCTTGCCGCCGACATGGCCTTGCTGCGCCACACCATCACCGGCACCGGCCGTGACGTCATCGAGGCGCTCCTGGGCGATACACCTCTGCCCTGCTGGCAGCCATCGCTGTTCGGCATCGCGCTGCACGAAGTCCTGATCATCGACGCTGGCAAGGCGGGGTTGCTGTTGTACCTGCCGGGTGATGAGCAGCGCCTGCTGCAGTTCCCTGGCCTTGCAGGGGTGCATGCGCATCTGGCCACCCACTTGCTGCAAGCGGGGTACCGACGCGCGTTCCAGCGCTACGTGTCATCGGTGCAGTGCTACCGCTTCTTCGACCTGCTGCAGCAGAACCTCGACGCCACAGGTACCAGTGCCTTGGATCAACAGTGGTCGATGCGCGAGGGCGCCGACCTGCACCTGACCCTTGCCCCCATCGAGGCGCCCCTGCTGAGGTTTCTCTACGACGACCATGTGGCACGCCTCAAGGCCGAGGCCGCAGCCCTGGCAGTGCCTAGCGCAGCGCTCGACCGGCAGGCGCACCAGCGGCGCATGGCCCAGTGGCAAAGCATCGGCCTGAACGCCCTGATGATTGCAGGTTTCTTCATACCCGGGGTCGGCACCCTGATGACAGGGGTAGTCGCCTGCCAATTGCTTGGGGAGGTGTTCGAGGGTTACCAGGCGTGGAGCATCGGCGACCGCCACCTGGCCTTGCAGCACATCGAGGCGGTCGGTTTGAACCTGGCTGTGATCGGCGGGTTGCATGCAGCAGGCAAGGTGCTGCCGAAGCTGTTCAACAGCGCGCTGATGGAAAGCCTCGAACCGGTGAAGCTGCAGGACGGCAGCAAGCGACTCTGGCGAGCGGACCTGACAGGCTACGCGCGTACCGAGCCGTTACCTGCAGAACCTGAAGCCGACCCGCAAGGGCTGCAAGCCTATCAGGGCAGGCAGTTCATCCGCATGGAGGGGCAACAGTATGAAGTAGCCCAGCGTGGTGCCGACCCGCGCTGGAGGGTAGTCCACCCGACTGACCCCAAGGCCTACCAACCGTTGCTGGAACACAACGGCGAGGGCGCCTGGCGGGGGGAGCACGAGGTGCCCCAGGGCTGGTCCGACAGCCAGTGCATACGGCGCCTGGGCTTGCCCGTGGATACCCTGGACGATGTGCAATTGCAGCAGGCCATGGTCATCAGTGGCGTGGACCGGGCACAGTTGCTGGCAGTCCACCTGGCCGGTGAGGCCACGCCTGCACTGCTCGCCGATAGTTTGGAGCGCCTTACGCTGGCCGAGCAGATGCCCGAGCTGGGCGGCGCGGCACTGACGCGCATTTACCAGCGTACGGCAAGCGCCGCCGAACAGCGGCTGTGCCAGGCCTATGCGCCGTTGACACCACCGCTGGCCAGGCGCCTGCTGGCGCGCCTCTCGCCAGAGGCATTGGCCGATTGGCACTCGCAGGGTACGCTCCCGGCCTGGCTGCAGCAGCAAGCCCAGCAGATCACCCGCGATCTACCCCTGGCCCGGGCCTTGGAGGGCCTGTACCAGCCACGCCTGGCCGACAGCGACAGCGAACGCTTGCTACTGGCCTGCATTGAACGGCATTCCGGCTGGCCAGACCCCGTGCGCCTGGAAATCCGCCAAACCCATCCCGATGGCCGCCTACTGGCGGCCATCGGCGCGCAACAGGCCAGCGAGCGTTGCGTGTTGCTCAGGTCTGACCTGGGGTACGAAGTGTTCAAGGGCGAGCGCCCGGTGGCCGGGCCCGTGTATCGCGACGCCTACCAAGCGCTGTACAGCGCAGCGCCAGCGAAACTGAAAGCGACCTGGGGCAGCGCACAAGCCTTGGCTGAGCATACGCAACACCTGGCCGCTGCCGAGCGGGAGAAATGGCCACTGCGCCTCTGGGGGCCCCAGGCCAAGCGCCCTGCCCTGCGTCACCGGTTGCGCGGTGGCGCACCGCTCTCCCCACAGGTACCCAGTTCACCGTTCTTCGATCGGAGCGTGCCGGCGCGCTTGCGCAGGCTTTACCCCAGCATCACCCAGGAGCAGGTCGAGCGCTTGCAGGCAGACTGGCGTAACACGATGCGCTCTGCGGAAACGGAACTGCAAATTCGCGAAGACGCCTTGAGGCAGGTACGCATCGACCTTGATCGATGGGCGGCGGCCGTTCCCAGGCGCCGGCCCGCCGTGCGCAAGATTCTCAACGCCTGGCAGCAGAATTCGATCCGTGTGCTGTCCACCGGCCAACGCATCCACGCCCTCGACCTGAAAAACTTCGAGCTTGAAAACAGCGACTTGGCGTCCCTCACGCTGCCAACGGGTTTGAGCCACATCGCCGACCTTGACCTCAGCGGTAACAACGCCCTGAGCGAGTTGCCCGCACACTGGCTGCAAAGCCTGCCCCAACTGCAGCGCCTGACCTTGAGCCGTTGCCGCTTCGACGCGGTTCCCGAGCTTCGGGTACCCGGCAACCTGCAATGGCTTGACCTTGAACATAACCGCATCAGCTGGGACGCCCGCGCACAGGCAGCGCTGGAGCGACTGACCGGGTTGAGGGTGCTGGACCTGTCTCAGAACCCCTTGCTCCAGGCGCCGAACCTGCAGCACCTGCCGGGGCTTGGCTCGGTGTTCATGGTCAATTGCGGCCTGACCGAACTCCCCCAAGGCCTTGAGCGCCTGGAGTCGGCGTTGATCATCGACCTGTCCGAGAACCAGTTCCAGCGCCTGGCGCCGGGCTTCACCCTGCCCGTTGACACCGCCAATGCCCTGACCCTGGAAAGCCCGGCGCTTGGGCCGCACATTCGCGAGCAGATTGAAGAGTATTACCAGCTGCAGGGTGCGGACCTGCTGGTGTCGGATATCGACTACCAGCCACTGCTGGCCGACGCCAGTGCAAGGCGGCTGCAGCTGTGGACGCGGGTGCCATTGCACTACCGACGCGCGCTGCGCCAACTGATCGACGACGCGGCCGATTACGATGACACCCTGACGGGCCTGGAATCACTGTGGCGCCGCCTGGAGCGGATGGATACAGACCCCGCCTTCCGCGAGCTGGCGCTGGACTCGCCAGCCAGCCTGCTGTTGGATCTCTGAGGCGGGTCAGGCGCTGCCCTGGCGGCCCCGCTCGGTACGGGTCGCCAGCCAGCGCGCAAGGTCCGCCGCCGGCATTGGCCGGGCCAGCAGATAGCCCTGCCCCTGGTCGCATCCGGCGTTGCGCAAGAAGTCATACTGCTCCTGGGTTTCAATGCCCTCGGCAGTGATCCGGAAGCCCAGCGCGTGGCCCAGGTCGATGATGGCCCGGGCCACGGCCACTGCATCGTCATCGTCCGGCAAGTCCTTGATGAACGCACGATCGATCTTCAGGTGATCGATCGGCAGCGCTCGCAAATACGCCAAGGAAGAATAGCCCGTGCCGAAGTCGTCCACGGCCGTGGTCACGCCCATGGCCTGCAATTGGGCCAGTACCTCACAGGCTTGTTGCTGGCTTTCCATCAGCAGACTTTCGGTGATTTCCACTTCCAGCAGGCTCGGCGCCAGGCCGTGACACTCCAGCGCCTGGGCCAGGCTGGAGACATAGTCGCTGCGCTCGATCTGCAGCGCCGCCACGTTGATCGCCATGGGCCCGGGTAGGCGGTCCTCGTCACGCCAGGCGGCCAGCTGAGCGCAGGCAAGGGCCAACACCCGCTCACCTAGCGGGATGATCAAGCCCGTACGCTCGGCCAACGGAATGAATTCGGCAGGTGACACCAGGCCATGGACCGGGTCGCGCCAGCGCAGCAATGCCTCGACACCCTGCACGCAGCCACTGAACAGGTCGACCTTGGGTTGATACCACAGCTCGAACTCGTTCGCCTGCAAGGCACGGCGCAGGTTGCGCTCAAGCTCCAGGCGCTGCTGCAGGCGGGCTGTCATATCCGTGTGGTAAGGGCGCCAGGCGTTGCGCCCGCTTTCTTTGGCTGCATACATCGCCGTATCGGCGTGACGCAGCAGGCTGCCGACATCCTCGCCATGCTGCGGGCACCTGGCCAGCCCGATACTGCCGGTCACCAGGGCGGTGCTGCCGTTGAGGTCGAACGGCCGCTGCAGGCAACGCAGCAGATGGCCCACTTGATGGCTGACCTGGCCCTGGGTGCCGCGCAGCATGAAAACGAACTCGTCGCCGCCCAGGCGACATACCCGGTCAGCCGCGTCCAGCTCCTGCAAAAAGCGTGCGGTGGCTTGCTGCAGCAACAGGTCACCCATGGCATGACCGAGGCTGTCGTTCACCTGTTTGAAGCCATCGATGTCCAGCATCAGCACAGCCAGGCCATCGCCCTTGAGAATGGCATCGGCCAGCTGTTGCTGGAACAGCACGCGGTTGGGCAAGCCAGTGATGGTGTCGTAATGGGCCAGCCGCTCAAGCTGCGCCTGGGAGCTACGCAGTTCGCGGTTGCGTTGCTGCAGCTGGCGTTGCTTGCGGTTGATCAACGCCAGGAACAGGCTGGTCAAACCCGTACAGGCCAGGGCGAACCAGAGCAGCGGCGAGACCAGAGGGCTGGCCATCAGGCCGCCAGGCTGGCGTTGCACGTCCAGGTTGCCCAGCAGCACCGACAGGGCGATGCCGGCCAGGGCAAAGCCCACCGGCATCAGGCTGCCAAGGGAGCGGCGCGGCAGGCCGGTGGGCGGCGGCTCATCAGGTAGTGGGGTATTGGACGGAGTCATAGGCCTTGGTATGCGCTCGATTAATTCTGTATCGGCGCACTGCGGGCAATATTGAGCCAGACTGGTATTTTTCTTTCGGCGGGTGCATCCTCGAAGCTGAAGCGATTCACCTACCCAGACTTGTGAGGTGCAGCACACATGGACCATCTGCTCGATTCGCTGTTTCCTGCTGCCGGGGATGTCCCTACCCCCTGGCAGCTGGATGCCCCCCTGGAGCAACGCGATTACCTGGTCAATGGCGAACTGAGGCGCTGGGACGGCCCGCTGGCCACCGTGCGCAGCCCGGTATGGCTGAAGGAAGGCGGCGGCGAGCGCCAGGTGATCCTCGGCAGCGCCCCGCTGCTCGATGCCGATACGGCCCTGACGGCACTGGACGCCGCGGTACAGGCCTATGACAAAGGCCGCGGCGCGTGGCCGAACATGCGTGTGGCCGAACGCATCCAGCATGTGGAAACCTTCCTGGCGCGCATGCGCGAACAGCGCCAGGCCGTGGTCAAGCTGCTGATGTGGGAGATCGGCAAGAACCTCAAGGACTCCGAGAAGGAGTTCGATCGCACCTGCGACTATATCGTCGACACCATCAACGCCCTGAAAGACCTCGACCGCCGGTCCAGCCGCTTCGAACTCGAACAGGGCACGCTCGGCCAGATCCGCCGCGCGCCACTTGGCGTGGCCTTGTGCATGGGGCCTTACAACTACCCGCTCAATGAAACCTTCACCACGTTGATTCCCGCGCTGATCATGGGCAACACGGTGGTGTTCAAACCGGCCAAATTCGGCGTGCTGCTGATTCGCCCGCTCCTCGAAGCGTTCCGTGACAGCTTTCCGCCGGGGGTGATCAACGTCATTTATGGCCGCGGGCGCGAAACGGTCAGTGCCTTGATGGCCAGCGGCAAGGTCGACGTGTTCGCCTTCATCGGCACGCACAAGGCCGCCAGCGATCTGAAAAAGCTCCACCCGCGCCCGCACCGCCTGCGCGCCGCCCTGGGGCTCGATGCCAAGAACCCCGGCATCGTGCTGCCCCAGGTAGACCTGGACAATGCAGTCGAAGAAGCGGTCACCGGCGCGTTGTCGTTCAATGGCCAGCGTTGCACCGCACTGAAAATCCTGTTCGTCCATGAGGACGTGGTCGAACCGTTTCTGGACAAATTCCAGCGCAAGCTCGCTGCGCTCAAGCCAGGCATGCCCTGGGAGCCAGGGGTGGCCCTGACGCCGCTGCCGGAGCCGGGCAAGGTCGATTACCTCGACGCCCTGGTGGCAGATGCCACGGCCAAAGGCGCGCGGGTGGTCAACGAGGGGGGTGGGCACAGCCGCGGGTCGTTCTTCTACCCTGCCCTGCTCTACCCGGTAACCTGCGACATGCGGGTGTACCACGAAGAGCAATTCGGGCCCGTGGTACCGGTGGTGCCCTATCGCGACTTGCAGACGGTGATCGACTACGTGCTCGATTCCGACTTCGGCCAGCAGTTGAGCCTGTTCGGCAACGACCCGAAGACCATCGGCAGCCTGGTCGATATCTTTGCCAACCAGGTCGGCCGTATCAACCTCAATGCCCAGTGCCAGCGCGGCCCGGACACCTACCCCTTCAATGGTCGCAAGAACAGCGCCGAGGGTACCTTGTCGGTGCATGACGCCTTGCGCGTGTTCTCTATCCGTACCTTGGTCGCGACCCGCTTCCAGGAAGCCAACAAGGAACTGATCAGCGAAATCATCCGCAACCGGCAATCGACCTTCCTCACCACCGATTACATCTTCTGACCCGGCCATGCTTATAGACAAACGATCTAGCGAACCTGTCGATCTTCGAGCGGCCTGACCGACTCTATGCAAAAGGGGCGCAACCCGCCCCTTTCGCATTCATCTCAGAGGAGTGTCGAACATGGCAGCCAGCCCGATTCCACAAGGCCAACACAGCATTACCCCGTACCTGGGCATCAAGGATGCCGCCAAGGCCATAGACTTCTACAAGCAAGCCTTCGGCGCGGTCGAAATGTTCCGTCTAGAGGGCCCGGACGGCCGTGTAGGCCACGCCGAGCTGAAGATCGGCGATTCTTCGCTGATGCTCGCCGACCCATGCGACATGGCCGGAGGGCTGGCGCCCAGCCAGTCACTCAACGGTGTCGCCGTTGGCCTGCACCTGTACGTGGAGGACTGCGACAAGGTCTACGCCCAGGCCATCGCAGCAGGAGCAAGCCCCCTGCATGAGGTAAAGGACCAGTTCTACGGCGACCGCAGCGGCACGTTGAAAGACCCGTTCGGCAACATGTGGTTCGTCTCCACCCATAAAGAAGACCTCAGCCCCGACGAAATTCGCGCCCGCGCGGCAACACTGTTCGCCGGCAACTGAGTGATTGGTTGAAAGCGGCGCAACTTTGCCTGAAGCTTGTGGCTCGTAGCTTGGAGCTGCTTCATGCGAATCATCGACAAAACCGCCGCGCAGGTACGTAGCCTGACCCCGGCCGAAGAGGCACTGCTGCAGGCATTCGCCACCGGCACCCTCACAGGCCCCGGCCTGTTACAGGCTAACCAGTTGCTGATGAAGGTGCGCAGCGCCAACCAGTGGCTGGCATGCGATTGCCGCAAGGACGCCCTGCCGGTGCTCAATGTCACCCTCAATGGCAGCACCGGCACGCTGTTTCTCAAGAACAACCCCGGCACCGCCGAGCATGCACCCGGCTGCCCGTTCAGCAAAGACGAGCGTGAGGGCGCCGACCATGAGCAAGACCCTGCCCCGCCCGCCGCCTGGCTGGCGCCCGATACACCATTGCGCCTGCTCGGCGACTTCCGCAAGGCCAGCGACAGCACGGGCGGCGCCGGCGATGGCAATGAACGCCGCGATCAACAGCGCCTGCTCTCGCTGCTGCTGACCTGGATCGAAACCAGCGGCTTGAACCTCTACGCCACGCACCTGAAGAAAGACCTGACCAGCCAGTTCGCCGAACTGCGCAGCGTCGCCAGCCGTTACCCGCTGCTCGAACGCGTGCCCGCCAGCAACTACCTGGAAACCCGGCTGGACATGAAGCACATGATGATGCTCAAGGCCCGCCTGCGCGAAGCCACGGTGTTCGGCAGCCACCGCCGCCACGGTTTGCTGCTGGACTGCGTCGACCAGATCAAGGGTCGCAAGCTGTTCAACAACCGCAGCGAGGACGGTTTCGACTTCCAGGGGCACCATCTGTACTGGGGCGGCAGTCGGGCATCCGGGCCGCTGCTGGCGCTGACCCTGTACTCGCCCACCAGCGCAGGCAGTCACTTCTATGAACTGATCCACGTGGCCAGCGTGCCGGTGCTGTCGCGCGCTCACCTGTTCCCGGTTTACCGCGACGAGGAACGTGAGCCGCTCAAGGCCCTGGTGTCGTTGATTGACTGGATGGCCAGCAAGGGGGTGAAGGTGCAGATGCGCAGGCCGGTGATCGGTGGCCAGGTGATGGATGAACTGGTGCTGACCTCCGACCAGGACCGCGTGCTGTCGGTGTCGCTGCTGGAGCAGCCGGTGGGGCCGGAACCGGACGCCGAGAACTTCAAGCGCTACGCCGACTTCAAGAGCCTGGAGACATTCCGCAAGTTCGTGGCCGGGTTCTTCATGCGCGAGCGCTGAGCCGGCCGTTGTGGCGTGCCGGCCCATGGTCTGGGTGTTGCGGGGCTGTCGAGATCGCGCGCCCCGTGCGGGGCCTTCGATCTCAACAGCGCCCGATCATCCAAGAAACAGCTTGTAAGCCGGGTTGTCGGTTTCATCCCAATACCGATAGCCCATCTCATCCAGTGCCAGCGGCAGCCCTGCCTGCTCATCCTCTGGCACCTCCAGGGCGGCAAACACCCGCGCCTCGGCCGCGCCATGGTTGCGGTAATGGAACAGGCTGATGTTCCAGCGCTTGCCCAGCCGCTCCAGGAAGCCCAACAACGCGCCCGGCCGTTCCGGGAACTCGAAGCGCAGCACCCGCTCATCGGCCCCCGGCGCCGCATGGCCACCCACGGTATGGCGCACATGCAGCTTGGCCAACTCGTTGTCGGTCAGGTCGAGCACGCTGTAACCCTGCTCGGCCAGCTGTGCCAGCAGGTTCTCCCGCGGGTCGTGCAGCGGGTGCGTCTGCACGCCGACAAAAAGCCGCGCTTGCTTGCCGGGGTAGTAGCGATAGTTGAACTCGGTGATCTGGCGCTTGCCCAGTGCCTGGCAAAAGGCGCGGAAACTGCCGGGCTGCTCGGGGATGGTCACGGCGATGATCGCCTCGCGCTGCTCACCCAGCTCGGCGCGTTCGGCCACGTGGCGCAAGCGGTCGAAGTTGACGTTGGCACCGGAATCGATCGCTACCAGCGTCTGCCCCTGCGCGCCTTCGCGGGCCACGTACTTCTTGATGCCTGCAACAGCCAGAGCGCCAGACGGCTCGGTGATGGAACGGGTGTCGTCATAGATGTCCTTGATTGCCGCACACAGCTCATCGCTGCTGACGGTCACCACCTCATCGACAAAATGCCGGCACAGTTCGAAGCAGTGCGCGCCGACCTGGGCGACCGCCACACCATCAGCGAAGGTGCCGACCTGCGGCAGGATCACCCGCTCCCCGGCAGCCATGGCGGCCTGCAGGCAATTGGAGTCCTCAGGCTCCACGCCGATCACCTTGACCTCAGGGCGCAAGTACTTCACGTACGCGGCGATGCCTGCCACCAGGCCCCCGCCACCGACCGGTACGAAGATGGCATCCAGCGCACCGGGCTGCTGGCGAAGGATTTCCATGCCCACCGTGCCCTGCCCTGCGATCACGTCCGGGTCATCGTACGGGGGGACGAAGGTGGCGCCTTCGCTGTCGGCCAGGGTCAGTGCATGGGCCAGCGCATGGGGGAAGCTTTCACCGTGCAGCACCACATGCCCACCCCGTGAACGCACACCCTCGACCTTCAGCGATGGCGTGGTGGTCGGCATCACGATGGTCGCCTTGATGCCCAGATGCGAGGCCGCCAGCGCTACACCCTGGGCGTGGTTGCCTGCCGAAGCGGTGATCACACCGCGCTCGCGCTGCGCGGTGTTCAGACGCGCCAGCCGGGTGTAGGCACCACGGATCTTGAACGAGAACGTGGGCTGCAGGTCTTCGCGCTTTAGCAACACCTGGTTGCCCAGGCGTGCAGACAACGCCGGCGCCGCTTGCAGAGGGGTCTCGATGGCCAGGTCGTACACCGGCGCGGACAAAATGCGCCGCACCTGCTCCGACAGCAGCTGCTGAGGGCTAAGCGGGGTACGGGGGCTGACGTTGAGGCTGGTCATCGGGTGCAACTCCTTGGCTGTTTTCACGTTGCCCAGGAGTCGAAGAGTGGAAACCCGCCTCCAGGGCGGGTTCGGTGCACGTACGCGCTAGCCCGCCAAACTGATAATGGCGGTAATAATAATGGCGTTCACGTGCGGGAAAGTGTTCATGGGGTGGGAACTTATCCCGCTGTACGTCGGCGTGTCAACACTTGGCTTGCTGTGCCGAGAGCGGCACATCGAAGACCTTGTCGAACCCCCACTGGAACACGAAAGCATAAACGAAGAAGAACACGAACAACGCCATGTTGGTGAGCAACGCTGCCCATAGGCTGACATCCAGCCAGTACGCCACCAGCGGCAGCAGGATCACCACCAGCCCGCCTTCGAAGCCCAGTGCGTGCAGCACCCTGCGCAAGAACGTGCGCTCGCGTTTGGGCTGGCGTGCTTCCCAGCGCTCGAACACCCAGTTGAAGCCCATGTTCCAGCTCATGGCGATGCCCGACATCAGGATCGACAGCACGGTCGATTGCGCCATGCCGGCCCCGAATGCCAGCTGCAGCGCCGGCGCCACGCAGGCCACGGCAATGGCCTCGTAGAGAATGGCCTGGACGATCTTGCGTGCCTTGCCTTGCATGTTCAGATCCCTCTAGAAAAGGCCTCCCAAGTTACAAGAAGCCGCCAGCAAGAAAAAGTCAGAAATACTTTTTTGACTGACCATCCAGTCAAGAAAAACTAGCATGACCGTTTCCGCACCACCCCATCCCCCCCTGGAACTCGGCCGCCTGGCGGCGTGAATCGACCTCGCCTTGATGCGCTCAACGCAGGCCGTTGGCTGCGAACGCGCGTGCATTGGACAACCCGGCACCTGCCTGCTTGTATCTACCCATTGCAGGCGGCGCAAGGTCGTACACCTTCGTCCAGGGAATCGTACGAGGAACTACACGATGGCCAACACCGTCATGATGGTATTCGGTACTCGCCCAGAAGCGATCAAGATGGCCCCGCTGGCCAGGGCTCTGCGTGAGTGGCCCGACATCGATCTGCACATCTGCTCGACCGGCCAACACCGGGAGATGCTTGAACAAGTGCTGACCGCCTTTGGCCTGAGCGTCGATCAGGACCTGAAGGTGATGACCCAGAACCAGACCCTCAATGGCCTTGCCCGCGACCTGCTGGGCTCGATCGACAAGGCCTATGAACAGGTCAAGCCAGCGATCGTGCTGGTCCACGGCGATACCACCACCAGCTTCATCGCCGGCCTTGCCGCCTTCCACCGGCATATCCCCATCGGCCACGTCGAGGCCGGGCTGCGTACCGGCAACCTGCAGCAACCCTGGCCCGAGGAAGCCAACCGGCGCCTGACCGGGGTGATCGCCGACCTGCACTTCGCGCCCACCACCAAGGCCCGCGACAACCTGCTGCGCGAAGGCGTACCGCTGGAACATATCGAAGTCACCGGCAACACCGTCATCGACGCCTTGCTGTGGATGCGTGAATACCTGAAGGAAACCGCATGGCACCCCGCCGCTGACTCGCCCTTGCACAACCTGCAGGACGATCAGCGCATGGTGCTGATCACTGGCCATCGTCGGGAAAACTTCGGCGCCGGTTTCGAACGTATCTGCCTGGCACTGGCCGAACTGGCCCTGCGATACCCCGATGTGCAGTTCGTTTACCCCGTACACCTCAACCCGCAAGTGCAGAAAGCGGTCTACGGCCTGCTCTCGGGGCGTGACAACATCCACTTGATAGCGCCACAGGACTATCAGCACTTCGTATGGCTGATGAACCGCGCCCACATCATCCTCACCGACTCCGGTGGCATCCAGGAAGAAGCCCCGGCCCTGGGCAAGCCAGTGCTGGTGCTGCGCAAGGTCACCGAACGGCCATCAGTGCTCGAAGGCGGAACGGTGAAGCTGGTCGGCACGCAGACCGAGCGCATCGTCAAGGAAACCAGCCTATTGCTGGACGATGACCAGGCCTACGCGCGCATGGCGCGCGTATTCACCCCATTCGGTGACGGCCACGCCAGCGAAATCATCGCCGGGCGCCTGAGCCGCTGGTTCGAGGAAAGCCTGAGCAAACGGGATGACGCATGAGCCTGGCTTTCATCGATTTTCTCACCTACGTACTGTTTGGCCTCAAGATCCTGGCGATCATCCTCGCCGCACTGATGTTCCTGCTCGGGCTGGACGACCTGTTCATCGACCTGTGCTACTGGTGCCGCAAGCTGTTTCGCCATTTGCGTATCTATGACAAGTACGCCAGGGCCGACGAGAAGCGCCTGTTCGAGGTGCCGGAAAAGCCCCTGGCGATCATGGTCCCGGCCTGGAACGAAGTGGGCGTGGTGGGTGAAATGGCGCGCCTGGCGGCCTCGACCATCGACTACGAGAACTACCAGATCTTTGTCGGCACCTACCCCAACGACCCACAAACCCAGGCCGACGTCGATGCCGTGTGCCTGCACTACCCCAACGTCCACAAGGTGGTCTGCGCCCGCCCCGGCCCCACCAGCAAGGCTGACTGCCTGAACAACATCATCGATGCCATCCTGCGTTTCCAGAACGACGCGCGTATCGAGTTCGCAGGCTTCATCCTGCATGACGCCGAGGACGTGATCTCGCCCATGGAGCTGCGGCTGTTCAACTACCTTCTGCCCGCCAAGGACATGATCCAGATCCCGGTGTACCCGTACGCGCCGCAATGGCGCGGCTTCACCGCCGGGCATTACGTGGACGAGTTCGCCGAAAACCACGGCAAGGACGTGATCGTCCGCGAGGCACTTACCGGTCAGGTGCCCAGTGCCGGGGTGGGTACCTGCTTCAGCCGCCGTGCCATCAGCGCCCTGCTCGAGGACGGTGACGGCATCGCCTTCGACGTGCAGAGCCTGACCGAGGATTACGACATCGGCTTTCGCCTGAAGCAAAAAGGCATGAAGTGCATCTTTGCCCGCTACTCGGTCACCGACCCAGCACTGGCCCTCAAGCAGCAATGGCGCCCCGGCATGAGCCGCGAGTTCGCCCAGGTGATCTGCGTGCGCGAGCACTTCCCGCGCGATTGGCAGCATGCCATCCGGCAAAAATCCCGCTGGATCGTCGGCATCGTGTTTCAGGGCACCAGCAACCTGGGCTGGAGCCGAACAGGCGCGCTCAACTACTTCCTCTGGCGCGACCGCCGAGGCTTGTTCGCCTACCTGCTGAGCTTCTTGGTCAACCTGTTGCTGCTGGTGCTGCTGGCGATGTGGCTGGTGACGGTGATTGCTCCGCAATCCTGGCGCTTCATGTCGATCCTCAGCGACAGCCAACTGCTGACCACGCTGCTCTGGCTCAACGGCCTGCTGCTGATCAACCGCCTGTTCCAGCGTGGCTGGTTCGTCACCCGCTATTACGGCATCGGTGAGGGGCTGCTGTCGGCCCCACGGATGATGTGGAGCAACTTCGTCAACTTCTTCGCCAACCTGCGCGCCCTGCGGCAAGTGATGGAGATGGGCGATTCGCGCCGGGTGGCCTGGGACAAGACCACCCACGAATTCCCTGCCATCGCCTCACCGGCCCGTACTCCGCTGGGGCATCGCCTGGTCGCCAAGGGCTATATCAGCGAAGCACAGCTCGAACAGGCCATCACCAGCCCGGTACGGCGGCGTCTGGGCCGCGAACTGCTGCTGCGTGGCTGGTTGACCAGTGAACAGCTGGTGCAGACCCTCTCCGAACAACTCGACCTGCCCTGGGCCCCCCTGAACCCGTTCAAGCTCGATCGGCAACTGATCGCGCTACTGCCACGCCGCCTGGCGACGCACTATGGCGTACTGCCGGTAGCCGAAGAGGGCGACACCCTGGTGCTGGCCAGCGAAAGCCCGGTCAGCCAGGTCTCGCTGGGAGTCATCAGCCGCCAGCTCAAGCGCCCGGTCAACTACCGGCTGGCGCCACAGGGACGGGTAACGCTGGGCCTGCGCTATCACTACCCCAGCCCCTGGCAGCATGCTGAGACCCAGCAGATGCTGGAAGTGCTGGAAAAGCACCAGGACAACGCCGAACTGATCGAGCAGGTCAGCACTCACCAGGTCATGCTCGGTGCCTTGCTGCAGGTGCGCGGCATGGTGCCGGTGACGCTGTTCAACCAGGCGCTGATCGATTTCGACCCCGAGCAGCAAAGCCTCGGCGAGCACTTGATCGCACGCGGCATCATCACCGAGACCGTGCTGGAGCAGGCGCTCGCCGAACAGGCCAGCGAGCAGCAGGCTGCTTTCGACCTGATCAGGGAGGTGGCATGAAGCCGCGTTTGACCCTCACGTTCACCAGCCTGCTGCTGTGCTCCTGCGCCCTGCCTGCCTTGGCGGCGCCGATGACCGATTTTCAGCGCTTTACCAGCTATCCGTTCATGGAGCGCAGTTACCGCGAAGCCAAGAAGGACAACTGGGCCGAAGTCGAGCGCCTGACCCGCCATGTACTGGGCCGGGTGCCGAACAATGACGAGGCCCGCGCACTGCTGGTCGAGGCACTGGCTCACCAGCGCCGCTACAAGGACGCCCAAGCCCTGGCCGAGCAACTCGGTGGCAGCCCCGAATACGCCAATGCCCTGCTGGAACTGCGCCTGACCTGGATCGAACAGGACCCACCGCCCGCCAGCCAGGTGGAAAGCTGGCTAGCCACGGCCGACAGCATGCAGCGGGTACGCCTGTGGCAAGCCTACAGTCTGAGCCTGGCCAAGTTCGGAGGCGCCGGCCGGGCCCTGGACTGGCTCAACCAGCTGCCGCCCCGAGACGACGGCAAAGTGCTGCGCCTTGCGCGGGCCAACTTCGCCGAGCAACTGCGCAACTGGAAGCAGACCATCGAACAGCTGCAACCCTTGGCCGACCACGGCCAGTTGCCGGCAGAGGACTGGCAGCGGCTGGCCAATGCGTACGTTCAACAACTCGATGAAAAGGGCCTGGGCAAGCTCCTGCAAAGCGCTCCCTCGCCCGAGATCGCCGACCGCACCCGGCTGGCGATGGCCAACCGGGCCATCGCCGTGGGCCATAACGAACAGGCCCAGCGCTGGTTGCAAAGCCTGCCCGCCGAGCAATTGCAGGACCCGGCACTGCGCCAGCAGCTTTGGGAGTTGGCCCGTGAAGGCGACGATGCGGCCTTGGTCCGGCGCTTGAGCAACGAACTGCAGCGCCCGTGCCTGGACACCGTCGATTGGCTGTCACGCCACGACCCCGATGTCGCCCGCGCGCAGTTCAAGGGCTGCCAGATCAGCGCGGATCCCCGCGCCTATGCGGTGCTCAAGCAGCGCCTCTATGGCGACCCTGCGCCAGCGCCGCAACCGCGTACTGCAGCCGAATGGGAACAGCGTTACCGTCAAAGCGGTGACCTGGCGGCACTCGAACAGGCCACGTTCCTGCTGTTGCAGCAAGGCCATGGCGACCGTGCCCGAGGCCTGCTGGAGCAGGCCTACGACCGCCGGCAAGGCCGTCTGACGCCTTCGCTGCTGCAGCGCCTGGGCAATCTGTATGCACGCAACGACGGCCCGCTGGGCAACCGGCGCATGCTCAGCCTGGTGCCCAGGGTGGATGCCAGCACCCGCGCCCAGTTGCTCGGCCGCCTGGCCGAGGCCGGCCAGTGCGACACCGTGCGCCAGGCCATTGCGGCCACCCCCACCGAAGCTGGGCAGTACCGCGCCTTGGGTCGCTGCGCGATGCCTGAGCAACCCGGTGAAGCAGTGGTCTATTACCAGGCTGCCGAACGCTTGGGCGACAGGGGTAGTCGCCTACCGCTGGCCTACGCCCTGGAAGCTGCTGGCGACTCCGAAGCCGCCCTGCCCATCTGGCGCAGCCTGCCGGACAGCGCCTGGACTGACAACGCCCGCCTGACCGCCGCCGCCGGGGCCTTGAACGCCGGCGACATCCAGGCTGCCCGCCGTTACTGGGATGGTGCTGCACACGACAGCGCCGACAACTGGGCGCTCGGCGCCGCGATCGCCCAACGCCAGGGCGACCCACAGACGGCGTTGGGTTTCCAGCGCCAAGCGCTGGCGCACAACCCACGCGCTGAGCACTTCTACGCGGCTGCCAGCACCGCGCAGCTGGCAGGCGACCCCGCCCAAAGCACCGCCTGGCTTGCCGAAGCGGTGCGCCTGGCCCCCGACCAGCCACGCTACCGCGCGGACTACGGCATGCGCCTGGCCAGTTCGCCCGACAAAACCCTGCGGCGCCAGTCGATCCCGTACCTGGAGCAGGCTACCCGCGACTACCCTGAGGATTACCGCATTGGCGAAACCCTCGCCCTGCGTTATGACGAAGCCCAAGACAGCGCCTCGGCCCGCCGCGAATTGCGCCGGATCCTCGATGTGGAGCAGCATCTGGTCGACGCCGACGATGAGTTCGGCAGCCTCGAAGCGCGCAAATACCGCCAGCGTCGCGCCCACGAAACCTTGTCGCGCCGTGACAGTGTCTCCCTGGCCAGCACCTGGTCGCCCGCCGGCACCTCGACCAACGACAAATTCCTCGAAAACGGCGAGCGCAGCGGCACTTCCCGCCGGGCGCAATCGCAGAATGTGCAAATGGCCATGTGGGACCACGCCCTGGGCGAAGAACCCAGCCGCGACGGCAGCACCTTGTCGGTGTACGGCCGGGTGCTGTTCGGTGGCCAAAGCCGCACCGATTACGCGCAAAGCATGGGCACCGGGGTTGGCCTGCGCTACAAACCGCTCGGCCAGGCCAACCTCAACCTGTATGCCGAGCTGTACCACCAGCGGCAGATCGACACCGAGCACTACAGCGGCCTGAGCCTGGGCGAGCTGCTGAGCCCGAGCAAGGTCGGCGGCAACTGGGGCGACTTGCGCACCAATGCCGAGTCGAGCAATGACCTGCTATTGCGCGCGACGGCGTCGTTCCTCGACCAGGGCACCTGGCGCAACGACTGGCGGGTCGACGAAGACGACTGGAACGAACGTTTCCTCTACCTGGACGCTGCCTGGTGGACCCGTGCCGGCGACCATGCCTGGCTATCGCGCTACCAACAGGGCCATGCCTGGAAGCTGCCTGGTAGTTCGCCGCAAACCTTGATGCCATACGGATTCGTCGAATTTTCCAGCCAGGACCCGAGCAACGACTGGCGCCAGGATGCCCGCGCCGGTGTCGGCCTGCGCTGGCAGTGGTGGTTCGACGACGATCGCTACAACGCTTACCGCGGCACGCTGAAAGTGCGTGCCGAATATCAGCAGTCGCTGGGAGGCAACCTCTACCAGCGGGCTGACGGTGTGCTGGTTGGCGCGGAGATGACCTTCTGATGCGTACCTTCCTGGCAATCTGCATGCTCGCCCTGTGCCTGCCGGCGCTGGCAGACCAACGCCTGTTCTATCAGCCGCTGAACCGCGATGCCGAGATCAGCCCGGCCCAGTGGCAGCGACTGTGGCAGGCCACGGCGGCGCAGGGTGGCAAGACCCTGATCGTGCAATGGAGCGCCTATGGCGACAGTGATTTTGGCGGCGCCCAGGGCTGGCTGGCCAACAGCCTGCGCCAAGCCCGCGCCCAAGGCCTGGAGCTGGTGCTCGGGCTTTACATGGACCCGGATTATTACAAGCGCATCGAGCAGTCCGACAGCGAGGGGCTGAGCAGCTACTGGAAGGCTCAGTTGGGACGCTCCTTGAGTCACTATCAGCAGCTACGCCAGGACTGGAACCTCAATGTGGTGGGGTGGTACCTGCCGATGGAACTGGACGACCTGCACTTTCGTGACGCCCAGCGCCGTGAGGCGCTGTACAGCCAGCTGCAGGCATTCAACCGGCAGCTGGACAAACCGCTGCACCTCAGTGCCTTCAGTGCCGGCAGGCTGGCGCCGCGGGTCAACGCCGCATGGCTGGATCAACTGGCGCAGCTGGGCTTGACTGTGTGGTGGCAGGACGGCGCCGGCACCGGGCGGCTGCCGCCCCTGGTGCGCCAGGGGTACGAGCAGGCCTTGCCGTGCCGCGTGGGTGTGGTGCGTGAGGCGTTTCGCCAGGTGAGTGGCCCGGGGCAGGCTTTTCGGGCGCAGGCGGCTGAGCCTGTGCTGACCGGCGGATGCCATGCCGAAGCGGTATTCGCGCTGCGTTATCGGCCTTGGGCTCGCGGTGTTCTGTCATTAGAGTGAGTGGCCGTTTGAGCAGGAACTCAGGCATGTTCAAGACCATCGAGGACCACGTTCGCCAGCAGGTCGCGCCCGCTGCACTGCGCGCCGAGTTCCGCCAGCATGAATTCGACAACTCGCGGCGCTTCTGCCAGCTGATTTTCTGCGTCAGCATCGCCGTCTGGCTAGTCTTCGACCTGATTGTCAGCTACTTGGGCAACCAGGGCTTCACCTGGCGTTCCGGCCTGTTCATGGCATTGCTGTGCAGCCTCACGATAGTCCTGGGCTTCACCCGCCGGAGCCACCATTTCGACGTACTCAACCTGCTGTTCATCACCGTCATCACCCTGGGCATGCGCCTGGTCATCGAAGGCCTGCCTATCGCCCTGCGCCCGGTCTGGCTGGTGCTGGGCACATCCACCGTGCTGTACAGCGTCTCGGTTCTGCCAGTCCGGCGCTGGTCTTTCTTCTGCGCCATGGTCATCACCTGGGCCATGCTCAACCCGTTCTACGGTACCAACATCGACCTCGACGAACTTGAAGCCGCCATGCTGCTCAGCTATGCCGTGTTTTTAAGCGGCCTGGTGATCTACAGCTACCTGCGCATCCGCCAGGCCAAGCTGCACAACTTCTACATGTCCAGGTTGCTGCTCGAACAGGCTTATGTAGATGTGCTCACCGAAATCCCCAACCGCCGCTCGTTCATGGTCAAGGCCGAGCGCCAATTGCACCAGGCGCCGCCGGGGCAATACCTGGCGATGATCGATATCGACAATTTCAAGAAGGTCAACGACCGCTTTGGTCATGACGTCGGCGATGAGGTGCTCAAGCGCGTGGCCGCGCACATCAAGACCACGATGCAGGGATATGAATTTGCCCGGCTGGGCGGTGAAGAGTTCGTCATTTTATTCGCCGGGCTCGACCAGCAAGACGCCGAGCGGCGCGTCGCGATGTTGTGCCAACGGGTGCGCAAGGACGTGGACGCACAACCGGTGACGATCAGCATTGGCCTGACCCGAATCATCGCCGGGGACACCTTGAGCAAGGCGTTGATGCATGCCGACCAAGCCCTTTACCAGGCCAAGCATGCCGGTAAGGACCGCTACGTACTCTGGCAGCAGGAGGCCGACAAGCAAGCGCTCGACCCGCAAGGCAAGGGCTGACCAGCCCCTGCCTGTATCGCGTCAAACGAAGTAGCACACCAGGTAGGCCTTGCTGTTCTCACCCGGCACGTTCGCAGTGCCGCCCAGGATCAGGCGCTGATCGTCCGGGCTCAACGCACAGTGTGCAACGTCTGCGCCCGCTTCGATGTTGGTGCGCTTCAGGCCGGTACCGTTGCCGAAGCCCGGGTCCAGTTGCCCATCTGCCAACAGGCGCCCTACCAGAAACTCGGTCTCGCGCTCGTTGTAAGGAATACCGGTCAAGCCAGCACAGACCGTGACTCGGCCGTCCCGCTGCAGGCTGCGGACCCAACGGGAGCCAAAGCTGCTGGCGGCGGTTACCAGCACATCACCGTGGTTGAAGGACGGATCCAACTGCCCCGACGACGTGACTCGCCCGACCACTGCCAGATAAGGCCGGCTGTCGGTGGCACCGGCAACCACCAGGTCGCCGCCCTCACCCTCGACCACGTCATAGAACTCGATGCTGGCCCGCTGGGTACCACGCGGCGCGGTGAGACGCACGCAGCCACTCTCGCCAAAGCCAGCGTCGGGCAGGTCATCCAGGCCCAGGCGCAGCAACAACCCCGCCGCATCGGTCGAGCCCCAGACCACTACCCGGCCATCCTGTTGCTGCAGGGCCCCCTCGAACCACAGGTTGGACGCATCGTTCAAGGCAAAGACAAACACGCCGTTGTCATGGAACGAGGCGTCAAGACTGCCATCGGCCAGCAAACGCACCAGCAGGCCCACGCTGTTCGCCTCATGGTCGAAGCGGGTGATGGCGACCAGCAGCCGCCCATCGGCCAGTTCGGTCAGGCCAAAGGGTTCATCGTTGGCTAGCAGCCCTGGCAGCTTGAGCGTTACCACCCCCGCCTCGCCGAAGCTGCGATCCGGCTCGCCATTGGGCTTGTAGCGCCCCAGGATGGGGAAGCCAGCCGACTGCGAACGGTCTTCAGCCAGCACCACGAAGTCACCACCGGCACTGGCGATGACCTCGATCGGCTTGGCCGCATGGTCTTTACCGAACGGCGCCATGACAAAGCCCTGCTGGCCGAAGCTTGGGTCCACCTGGCCCTGCTCGGTCAAACCGGCAAAGGCGACCTGGCCCGCAAAGCCGTGGCTGACCCGGGCCACCACGAACAGGCGGCCGTTATTCAACGCCATACCGTGCACGCCGCTGGCGACGTTACCGGGGAAGACAATCTCAACTTTTCCGCTTTGACCGAAAGCCGCATCCGGGATACAGCTCTTGCAGGATAATTCAGACATCTATGGACCTCTCAATCCGTCATTAAGGAAGGCACATAAATCTCATCATCCATTGGAAAAAACTAACCCCGTGAATGATTCTAAAAATTTCGGTCGAGCATTTACGGGGGGCGAGAAAAAAGTTCGTTTATTACTTCAGAAAAGTTACCTTCGCTATTACATCCGCGAAGAAATTATTCGCTATTGAAAGTGTAAGTTTACCAAGCTGCTGGCAGACGAATCCTGAACTGCGCCCCACCCAGCGCCGACTGCGCCACGGTCAGTGTCCCACCCTGCCCCTCGATGGCTCGCCGGCTGATCGCCAGCCCCAGGCCGAAGCCGCCGGTATTTCGGTCCCGGCTGCGGTCCAGGCGGTAGAACGGCTGGAAGATCCGTTCGCGCTCTTCGGCCGGGATGCCGATACCGTCGTCCTCGACCGTCAACAGGCAAGCACCGTCCTCTTCCAGGCGCAGGCACAGCAGCAGGCTCTGATCGCAATAGCGCATGCCATTGCGCACCAGGTTCTGCACGGCCCGGGCCGTCAGACGCGGGTCAAGCACAAAACGGGGCAAACCATCATCGGCGCGCACTTCCCAGCGGATGCCCCGGCTATCGAGCTCTTCGGCAAAGCCACCAAGCACACTGTCGACCAATTCCAGCAACGACACCTCGACCCGCTCACGGGCCTGGTCGGCGCTGTACAGCCGGCTGTAGGACAGCAGTTCGAGTACCAGCTCATCCAGCTCGCGTACGTGACCGACCAGCTCCAGCAGGCGCTTGCGACTGGTGGGCGGCACTTCGTCAAACAACAGCACCAGGCCGAAGTCCAGGCGGGTGAGCGGCGTGCGCAGCTCATGGGACACGGCGTTGAGCAGCTCACGCTGCTGATTGACGTGGCGCTCCAAATCGCTGGCCATGGTGTCGAACACACCGGCCAGCTCACCGATGTTCGAATGCGGGGAAATATGCGTGCGCTCGGCCATCTGCCCCTGGCCCAGGCGCCTGGCCGTTTCCTTGAGGCGCTCGAGGTCGCGCCAGTGAGGCCACAGCCACAGCAGCAGGCAGCCGAGCAGTGCGGCGCCGATCAGCACGGTCACCCCCCAGGACAGCACGTTGATGTCCAGTGGGTCCGGTGGCGAGTGCAGGCTTACCAGCCAGCCCTCCTCCAGCGGCGCCAGCACCGTTTGGTAGTAACCCCAGTCGCCGATGCGCACCGCATACAAGCCCTGCGCCAGACGCGCCTGCTCCGGGGCGCTCAAGTTGGCCTGATCGGTACGCAACAGGCTCACCTGCAGCGGCGCGAACGCCTCGGCCAGGTCCTGTTCGACCGCCGGCCATTGCTCGCGCGGGGCCTGGCGGAACTGGCGCACGATCAGTGACTGCACGCCTTTGGCCTGGTCCAGGTTGTAGGCCATGAACCGGTCATGGAACAGGCCGACGATGGCGTCTGGAATCAACAGCAGAGCACCGGCATAGGCGACGATGATCACCAGGTACAGGCGCACCAGAATCTTCAGCATGCTGCTTCAGCACTCCCATTCGACGCGACTGAACAGGTAACCCTTGCCCCACACGGTCTTGATCTTGCGCGCTTCGCCGGCACTGTCGTCGAACTTGCGCCGCAACTTGGAAATGGCCACGTCCACCGAACGGTCAGTGCCGTTGAACTCGATGCCGCGCAGTTGCTGAAGGATTCGGTCGCGGCTGAGCACCTCCCCAGCATTGCGCGCCAGCACCACCAGCAGGTTGTATTCACCGCTGGACAGTTCCACCTCTTCGCCGCGCCAACTGACCAGGCGCTCGGCCAGGTCGATGCGCAAGCCACCGACCAGGATCTGCTCGCTGTCCAGCCGTGGCTCATGGACGCTGCTGCGCCGTAGCAAGGTGCGCACCCGTGCCAGCAGCACCCGCGGCTCACACGGTTTGGTCACGTAGTCGTCGGCGCCCATCTCCAGCCCCAAGACCTGGTCGTGGCTGTCGTCGCGGGCCGTCAGCATCAGGATCGGCAGGCTTTGCGATTCGTGGCGCAGCAGGCGGCACACCTGCAGGCCGTCGATACCCGGGAGCATCAGGTCAAGGATGACCAGGTCGGGTTTATCTTGCCGCAGCGCGTCCAGTACATGATCGCCCCGGGCGATCACCCGCACATGGAAGTCGTTGCGTTGCAGGTAGCTGGCGATCAATTCAGACAGGGCGCTGTCGTCTTCGACCAGAAGAATGTTTGGCATAGGGCTTGGTACGGGCTGAAGGAGGCCAATGAGGCATGTGCGGCAAGAATATAGAATCCCCAGGAGTGCAGGATTTTTCTTCACACTTTTTCACACACGTCCTACAGGTATTAACAGGCACCCGCGCCCCGCCTGCCTTAGCATACAGCCGGTCATCATCGGAAGATCCGTATGCCTATCATTCTTGTCCATCGCCTGCGCCCCGTGGCGCTCGCGGCGCTTCTGGCCCTGCTCCTAGCCGGCTGCAACGATACCGAAGAGCAGGCTACCCAGCCCCCGGTACCCCAGGTGCGGGTGGAAACCCTGCAGCTTGAACCTTTGGCCATCAGCACGGAGCTCAGTGGGCGCATGCTTGCCCCGCGTACCGCCGAAGTGCGCGCACGCGTGGCGGGCGTGGTGCTCAAGCGGGTCTACCGCGAAGGCAGCGACGTCAAGCAGGGCGAGGTGCTGTTTCTGATCGACCCCGCACCGTTCAAGGCCGACCACGATAGCGCCCGCGCCGCACTGGCCAGGGCCCAGGCCAACCTGTACCAGGCCCGCCTGCAGGAGCAGCGCTACCGCGAACTGGTCGACGACAAGGCCGTCAGCCGCCAGGAGTACGACAACGCCCGCGCGGCCTTCCTTCAGGCCGACGCCGAAGTGGCCGCGGCCAAGGCTGCGCTGGAACGGGCGCGCCTGAACCTGGGTTACGCCACGGTTACCGCACCGATCTCCGGGCGCATCGGCCGCGCCTTGGTCACCGAAGGCGCACTGGTGGGGCAGAACGAGGCCACGCCCCTGGCGACCATCCAGCAGCTGGACCCGATCCACGCCGACGTCACCCAGTCGACCCGCGAGCTCAACGCCCTGCGCCGCGCGCTGCGCGCAGGCGAGTTGCAGCAGGCAGGCAAGGGAGAAGCAAGCGCCACGTTGATCCAGGATGACGGTACTGCCTACCCGCTGCCCGGCAAGCTGCTGTTCTCGGACATCAGCGTCGACCCAAGCACCAACCAGATCACCCTGCGCAGCGAGTTCCCCAACCCAAATCTGGACCTGCTGCCCGGCAGCTACGTGCGCGTGCGCCTGGAGCAGGCCGTGCAGCCCAAAGGCATCAGCGTGCCGCAGCGCGCCATCCTGCGCGATAGCGCGGGTGTGCCGAAAGTGCTGGTGGTCGACGCGCAGGCGCGCATCAGCGAACGCCAAGTGGTACTGGGCAACGCCCAAGGCGACCGCTGGATCATCAATGAAGGCCTGGCCGCCGGCGAACGTGTGGTGGTCGAGGGCCTGCAACATGTCAAGGCCGGTGACCAGGTCCAGGTCGACACGGCCCAGGGCAGCCAACCCATCGCCCAGCACAACGGCCAGTGAGGGCCTGACCCATGCCGCAATTCTTCATCGACCGCCCGGTATTTGCCTGGGTGGTCGCGCTGTTCATCCTGCTGGCTGGCGCCCTGGCCATCCCGCAACTGCCGGTGGCCCAATACCCCAACGTGGCCCCGCCGCAGGTGGAAATCTATGCCGTGTACCCGGGGGCGTCCGCCGCCACCCTGGACGAGAGCGTGGTCAGCCTGATCGAGCAGGAGCTCAACGGCGCCGACAACCTGTTGTACTTCGAGTCGCAGAGCAGCCTGGGCAGCGCCACCATTACCGCCACCTTCGAGCCTGGGACCAACCCTGACCTGGCCCAGGTCGACGTGCAAAACCGCCTCAAGGTCGTAGAGTCTCGCTTGCCGCGCCCGGTGACCCAGCAGGGCCTGCAGGTGGAGAAAGTGTCCACCGGCTTTCTGCTGCTCGGCACCCTGACCTCTGAAGACGGCAGCCTCGATGAAACCGCCCTGTCGGACATCCTTGCGCGCAACGTGATGAACGAAGTTCGCCGCCTCAAGGGCGTCGGCAAAGCCCAGCTGTACGGCTCCGAGCGTGCCATGCGGATCTGGATCGACCCGGGCAAGCTGATCGGTTTCAGCCTCACGCCCAACGATGTGGCCAACGCCATCGCCGCCCAGAACGCCCAGGTGGCGCCCGGCAGCATCGGCGACCTGCCTGCCCGCAGCACCCAGGAGATCACCGCCAATGTGGTGGTCAAGGGCCAGCTGAGCACGCCGGAGGAGTTTGCCGCCATTGTGCTACGCGCCAACCCCGACGGCTCGACGGTGACCATCGGCGATGTGGCGCGGGTCGAGATCGGCGCCCAGGAATACCAGTACGGCACACGCCTGAACGGCAAGCCGGCCAGCGCCTTCAGCGTGCAGCTGGCGCCGGGCGCCAACGCCATGCAAACCGCCACCCTGGTGCGGGCGAAGATGCAGGAGTTGTCGGTGTATTTCCCGGAGGGGGTCCGGTACGACATCCCGTATGACACATCACCGTTCGTCAAAGTCTCCATCCAGCAGGTCATCAGCACCCTGTTCGAAGCCATGCTGCTGGTGTTCGCCGTGATGTTCCTGTTCCTGCAGAACCTGCGCTGCACGCTGATCCCGACCCTGGTGGTGCCGGTGGCGCTGATGGGGACCTTCGCCGTGATGCTGGCGCTGGGCTTCTCGGTCAACGTGCTGACGCTGTTCGGCATGGTCCTGGCCATTGGCATCCTGGTCGACGATGCCATCGTGGTGGTGGAGAACGTGGAACGGATCATGGCCGAGGAAGGCCTGCCGCCGAAGGCCGCGACGCGCAAGGCGATGGGCCAGATCAGCGGCGCCATCATCGGCATCACCCTGGTGCTGGTGGCGGTGTTCCTGCCCATGGCCTTCATGAAAGGCTCTGTCGGGGTGATCTACCAGCAGTTCTCGTTGTCGATGGCGGTGTCGATCCTGTTCTCGGCGTTTCTGGCCCTGAGCCTGACCCCTGCCCTGTGCGCCACACTGCTCAAACCGGTGGCCAAGGGCGGCCACCATCAACGCAAGGGCTTCTTCGGCTGGTTCAACCGCAGTTTCGACCGCGTGAGCGACGGCTACCAGCGCTGGGTGGTGCAGGCCCTCAAGCGCAGCGGCCGCTACCTGCTGGTGTATGGCCTGCTGCTGGCGGTGCTCGGCTACGGCTTCAGCCAGTTGCCCACGGCGTTTTTGCCCACTGAAGACCAGGGCTACACCATCACCGACATCCAGCTGCCACCAGGTGCCAGCCGCATGCGTACCGAGCAGGTAGCCGCGCAGATCGAGGCGCACAACGCCCAGGAGCCGGGCGTGGGCAACACCACGGTGATTCTGGGTTTCAGCTTTTCCGGCAGCGGGCAGAACGCGGCACTGACCTTCACCACCCTGAAGGACTGGGCAGAACGCGGCGCCGACGACAGCGCCCAGGCGATTGCCGACCGCGCCAGCGCTGCATTTTCCCGGATCCGCGACGCGGTCGCTTTCTCCGTGCTGCCGCCGCCTATCGACGGGCTGGGTGAGTCCACCGGTTTCGAGTTCCGCCTGCAGGACCGTGGGGGCATGGGCCATGCCGCACTGATGGCGGCACGTGACGAACTGCTGGCCGGCGCCGCGAGCAGCAAGATACTGGTGAACGTACGCGAGGCTTCGCTGGCCGAAAGCCCGCAGGTACAGCTGGAAATCGACCGCCGCCAGGCCAATGCATTGGGCATATCGTTCGCCGACATTGGCGCGGTGCTGGACACCGCCGTGGGCTCCAACTACGTCAACGACTTCCCTAACCAGGGCCGCATGCAGCGGGTGGTGGTGCAGGCCGAAGGCGACCAGCGCAGCCAGGTCGAGGACCTGCTGAAGATCCACGTACGCAACAGCAGCGGCAAGATGGTGCCCTTAGGCGCCTTCGTCCTGGCCAAATGGGTCAGTGGCCCGGTGCAGCTGACCCGTTACAACGGCTACCCGGCGGTGTCGATTTCCGGTGAGCCGGCAGCCGGCTATAGCTCGGGCGATGCCATGGCCGAAGTCGAGCGCCTGGTCGCGCAGTTGCCGGCCGGTGCCGGCCTGGAATGGACCGGCCTGTCCTTGCAGGAGCGCCTGTCCGGCAGCCAGGCACCGCTGCTGATGGCGCTGTCACTGCTGGTGGTGTTCCTGTGCCTGGCGGCGCTGTACGAAAGCTGGTCGATCCCTACCGCGGTGCTGCTGGTGGTACCGCTCGGCGTGCTCGGCGCAGTCCTGGCGGTGACCCTGCGCGGCATGCCCAACGATGTGTTCTTCAAGGTTGGTTTGATTACCCTGATCGGCTTGTCGGCGAAGAATGCCATCCTCATCATCGAGTTCGCCAAAGGCCTGGTGGACCAAGGCGTGGAACCCTTTGACGCCGCTGTGCAGGCCGCGCGCCTGCGCCTGCGGCCGATCGTGATGACCTCGCTGGCGTTCATCCTCGGCGTGGTGCCACTGGCCATCGCCACTGGCGCCAGCTCGGCGAGCCAGCAGGCGATTGGCACCGGGGTGATCGGCGGGATGCTCAGCGCCACATTGGCCGTGGTGTTCGTGCCGGTGTTCTTCGTGGTGGTGATGCGCCTGGCTCGCACCCGTCATGAAACGCCCGGGGCTAAAGAGGCAAGTGGCGACAATACGTGAGACCAGTGGGGCTGCATCGCCAGCCCCCTTGGCCACCGCTGCACTGGGCGGCGCGAGCAGCTAATGACGGTTCGGATCCTGTTCCGCCACGGCGTCTTTCAACTTTTTACCAGCCTTGAATTTGACAACGGGGGCTGCCTTGATGTCGATCTCTTGACCCGTCCTAGGGTCACGCCCCTTGCGCCCTGAACGTAGATCGCGTTTGAAAGTGCCAAACCCAATCAGCTTGATCTCCCCGTCTTTTTTCAATGACTCATTAAAGGCTTCGATCATGGCGTCGACAACTTTGCCAGCTTGGGCCTTGGTAAGGTCAGTTTTATCTGCTACTTGGGCAATCAATTCAGTTTTATTCATGTCCTTGTTCCTTGGCGTAACGGAATGGGCCTGTGCATTGCCTGCCACTCACTACCATTGAATGAACATCGCCCTGTCAGCACAACTGGCAAATATGCCAGGTGGCGCTTACCGGTCAGCCTGGACAATTGCACTGCAGCGTGGGAGGGTGCGCTGGCCTATCTTCAGGAACCAGACCAATGACCGAACCCCTGCCGCCCTTCACCACGTTGATCCTTGCCGGTGGCCGTGGCCAGCGCATGGGTGGCCGTGACAAGGGGCTGGTACTCTGGCGTGGCGAGCCGCTGGTGGCGCATGTGCAGCGGGTGGTGCGCCCCCTTAGTGACGATGTGGTGATCTCCTGCAATCGCAACCACAACCTTTATCGCCCGTTCGCCGACCAGTTGGTGTGCGATGCACAAGCAGACTTCCCCGGCCCGTTGGCCGGGGTGATTGCCGGCCTGACGGCGGCCAGGCATGCGTGGGTGGTGGTGCTGGCGTGCGATGCACCGCTGATCGACCGCCGCCTGATCGAAGACCTGGTGCAGTTGGCAGTGGCCAATGACAGTGCGGCCATGGTGCGTCAGGGCGGGTATTGGCAACCGATGTTCAGCGTGCTGCCGCGCAGCGTGCTGCCGCTGCTGGAGCAGGCCTGGGCGGCGGGTGAACGGAGTTTGCAGAAGGCCCTGTTGCTGGCGCCGCTGCAGGCCCTGGAATGCCCCGAGGGCGACCCGCGCTTGAACAATTTCAACAGCCCTGACCTGTTGCAGGGGTGAGCCATTGGCCGACTGCAACAGCCCTGTCACCGGCAGCCGGCTAGTGCAGCATCGTTGATCCGGGCTTCGATTGCTTTGACGGCGCTGCCCTGCAAATGATCATCCCCAATCCCCCAACCCTGGGGAACACAACCCACCGAAAACACCTCACCAAACCGCCACACCCAAGCTGGAAGCCAGAGAATACGTGGCCTTGAGCTTGTTTCAAACTTTTGGCACGGCTGTTGCCGATCTCCTGTCAGACGCCCCAAGTCCATGGGCCCGTTTGCAGGAGAAAATGACTCATGCACCGACCGATACCCACTCCGCTGGCAGTGGCGATTTTCGCCAGCATGCTCCAGCTCCCGGCTCAAGCAGCGCTGTACGCTGTCGACCCCGGGCCCTATGACCCCGCCAATGGCAATTTCGCCGCCTGGTACCAGGATACCCACGGGCGAACCCTTGACCTGTGCCTGACCAAGACCGTCAGCTCACGTGTCGCCGGCGCCCCTGGTGCACCGGCATACATGTGTACGCTGCTGCCGACGCCGGGTGTATTCGACGACACCCAGCCCATCGTGTTTCCCAGCAACTTCCCCGATGAAGCCTTCTGGTTCACCGCCGACGCCGCCATCGTCGATGCCGCCCGCGGCATCGACCTGAGTTACGGCACGGCAATCGAAGCGGCGTTCGCCGCCGAGGAGCCGGTCGAAGGCGACCAGGTCAGCTTCGCCCGGGTGCGTATCCGCGTCGATGTGCCGACCGCCGGCACCTACATCGTCACGCACCCCTACGGCGTGGACGTGTTCGACGTGCCCGCCGCCGGCGATCGGGCGATCAATATGACCCGCGACATCGGCATCGCCGGCGCTGGTGATTTCAGCGGCGCGCTCAAAGGTGACGTGGGGCCGTTCCTGCGCAGCGTCAACGGCCCCTACACCGAAGGCAGCGAGCGCTTCATCGGCGACCCGAACCTGGAGGAGCCCGTCACCGGCAGCCCGTACAACACCAACTACGTACGTATCGAGGGCCCCGGCGGCATCGACCTGCGCACCGAGCTGTTCTCGATCTCCGGCAAGCTCTCCGACGTTGCCCGGCCAACCCCGGTGATGCCACTGCGCAGTACCTACTCGCGGCATACCGAGGATGGCGACCTGCGTGCCCAGCAGGATGTGTTCGTCATGGCCCCGCCGCCACCGGCCACCGTCACCCTGACCAGCCAGACGCCAAACCTGAGCCTGACCGAAGCCAACAGTACCGGCGCCTGGTATGCCCAGTCCGTCCTCAACCCGCTGTTGCCGACTTCGCTGACACTGACCGCTGACAACAGTGTGGCGATCCCCACCAGCAGCCTGGCCACCGTCAATCTGCCGCTGACCGATCTGGTGACCATCACCCGTGCCGAATTCAGCCTGGCCAGCGGCCAGCTGACCCTGGTGGCCAGCTCCAGTGACGAGACCAGCCCCCCAGTCCTCACCGCCCACACCGGAAACGGCGCGCTGATCGGCGACCTGGCGGGCAGTGGTGCAGTGAAAACGCTGAGCACCTCGCTCTCCCCCATCCCTCCGGCCACGGTGCAGGTCACCAGTGCCAACGGCGGTAGCGACAGCGAAGACGTGGTGCTGGTGCCATGAACAGACAAAGGCTCCGCCTTCAAGGAGGCAGCATGAACACTTGGCAACGCCGTGCGCTGTTGGCCGCCGGTTTCTCCCTCACTGTGACCAGCGCGGCGTGGGCCGCACTGTCGGAGGTAGACCCGGGCCCCTACACCTTTGCCACCGGTGGTTACCCGATGTGGTACAAGGACGCCGACAACCTGTCCCTGGAGCTGTGCCAGTCGCGCGCTACCAGCACGCGGGCCCCGGGTGCGCCGGGCGCACCCGCTTACATGTGTACCCTGTTGCCTGAACCGGGTGTCTACGACGACGCGTTGCCCCTGGTGTTCCCCGACAACTGGCCCCCAGAGATGTTCTGGTTCCTGGCTGAAACCTCGATCCCGCAGGTTGGCAACAGTGGCTATGAGCTGGAAGTCTACGTAGCAGGCCTGGAAGCCGCTTTCGCTGCGGAAAACCCGGTAGATGGTGACCAGCAAAGCTTTGCCCGTATCCGCATCCGCGCCTCGGTCCCGACTACCGGCACCTATGTCATCACCCACCCATACGGTGTAGAGACGGTCAACGTGACCGCCGCCGGTCGGCGGGCGATCAACATTACCCGCGACATCGGTATCGGCGCCCCGGGGGTCTTCAGCGGAGCGCTCAATGGCAACCTCGGGCCGTGGCTGCGCGGCGTCGGTGGCCCTTATACCGAAGTCAACCCGGACACCGGGGCCAGCGAAACCTTCATCGGCGACCCGAACCTCACCGAGGCCGTCACCGGTAGCCCGTTCAACACCAACTTCGTACGCATCCAAGGGCCGGCGGGGACCATCCAGACGAATGTGTTCACCGTATCGGGCAAGGTACTTGACCAGCGTGCGCAAACGCCGGTCACGCTGGAGCGCGCCACCTACTCGCGCAACGGTGCCGGCACCCGGATCGAAGTCTTCGCCAAGGCGCCGAACGACGCTGATGTGTGCATGCGCAACGGCCTGGCCTTGGTCGGAACGCCGCCCTCGCCCTGCCAGTTCAGCCTGCTTGCGGATAACAACGGGCTGTTCTTCACCCAGCAATTGAGCCAGATCGCGCCGCCGCCAGTGGTGGTGGTGACCGGCAGCACGGCTACCGGTGGCACACGCCCCACTTCGCTGTCGAGCAAGCTGACAGACGTGGTGAAAGTGGACACTGCGCGCTACGACTGGACCAACAAGCGCCTGGTGATCGAAGCGCGCTCCAGCGACGAGGTGGTAGTCCCGGATCTGGTTGCCCAAGGCTATGGCCGCCTGTCCAAATCCGGCACCCTGCAGAGCCTGACCGTCAACGACCTCAGCCAGCCGCCAGCCACTGTCACCATCAAGTCCGCCCATGGCGGCAGCGATGTGGAACCGGTTATCGTGGTCGGCAATGCGCCCGTCGAAGCCGAAAACCAGGCACCGCTGGCCCAGGCCGATACCGGCAGTACCAGCGTCGGTGTGCCGCTGACCCTCAACCTGTTGCAGAACGACAGCGACCCGGACGGTGACGTGCCGCTGACCATCAGCGACCTGACCCAACCAGGTACCGGCCTTGGCGGTGTCGTGCTCAACGGCACCACGTCGGTCACCTACACCCCGCCGGCCGGCGCCACGCAACCCCTGGTCGCCACCTTCAGCTATCAGGCGATGGATGCCAAGGGCCTGAAGTCCACCCCGGCCACCGTGACCGTGAACGTGGCGCCGAACCAGCCGCCAACCGTGGCCGCCCAGACCGTCGCGACACTGGGCGTGCCCCTGAGCATCAACGTACTGGCAGGCGCCGCCGACCCGGAAGGCAACGCGCCACTGGTCGTGGACAACGTCACGCAACCCGCTGCCGGCCGCGGAACGGTCAGTACCGACGGCAGCACGGTGACCTACACGCCACCGGCGACGGTCACCGCGGCGTTCACCACCACCTTCACCTACCAGGTGCGTGACTCGCTCGGTGCGCTGTCCAACCCCGGCACCGTCACCGTCAACGTGTCGCCACGCCCGGCCGCTGAAACCTTCGCGGTCACCGCGGCAACGGTCACGGCGCGCTCCAATAACCGCTTCAACTGGGACATCAGCGGTACCTCGTCGGTGACCACCGGCAACACCGTCACCGTGCGCGTGAGCACCACCACGGGTGAGCAGGTCCTCGGCACCGTCACGGTACCGGTGACCGGACGCTGGCGCCTGGCAGTGGGCAACAGCACCACGGCGATCCCGACTGCCGCGCCTACGGCAACCGTAACCAGCAGCCAAGGCACCACACGCACAGTCAACGTCGTTGTGCGCTAAGGCCAGGAGAACGTCATGAAACGCGTGCACCCACTGCTGCTGTGCCTCGCCCTCGCCGGCCAGGTTCAGGCCGATGATCTGATGGACAACGCCGACCTCGCTGCCGGCAGCGACCTCGGTGACCCGGTGATCATCCGCCTGTTACCGGCAGGTGCCGGGCAAATGGCAGTGATCGAGCAGCTGGGGTCGGGCAACCGCGCCGCCCTCGACCAGAACGGCCAGGCCCTGCTGGGCCGCATCGTTCAGGCCGGGGGCGCGCAGGAAGCCTACATCCTGCAAGAAGGTAGTGACCTGATGGCCAGCATCAGCCAACAGGGAAATGGCAACAGCGCGTCGATCCGCCAGAGCGGCACCAGCAACAACGCCAGCATCGAGCAGATCGGTAACGACAACAGCGCCAGCATCGTACAAGCCGGCTCGGGGCTGAGCAGTTCCGTGACCCAGGCCGGCAATGGCCAGCATGTTCAGATCACTCAATACCGATAGACCTGGAGGCACCACCATGTTCAAGCTTGCTCCCCTAAGTGCCGCTATCCTCCTGGCCGTGGCCGGCCAGGTCATGGCGGATGACAGCACCTCGACCCAGTCGCAGACCGGCAACCAGAACATCGCCGAAGTCAGCCAGACCGTCGCGCCTTTCGCCGCAGCCACCCAGACCCAGACCGGCAAAGGCCACAACCACCTGGCGGTGCAGGACACCAGCACCAGCTACATCGACCAGACCGCCAGTGGCTCGTACAACGCCGCCTACGGCGAGCAGTTGTTCGAAAATGGCAGCCAGATCACCCAGCAAGCCGAGGGCACCTACAACGACGCCTTCGCCAGCCAGTCGTTGGGTGAAAACAACCAGGCGCTGCAGATGCAACAAGGCGCCGAGAACCGCTCGACCGTGTGGCAGGACACCCAGTTGGGCAGCCAGGCAACCACCCAGCAAAGCGGCCAACGCAACGAAGCCTACGTCGAACAGCTGTTCGGCGGCAGCAACAACAAAAGCCTGGTGAACCAGGACGGCCAGGACAACTATGCCGCTGCCGAACACCTGACGCACAACGACGGCAATATCGAAATCTACCAGCAAGGCAAGCAGAACTGGGCCTATGGCGACCAGCGCGACGGCACTGGCGGCTTCATCGGCATCGACCAGAACGGCACGGGCAACTCGGTGGAAGTCTGGCAGGACACTCAAGTCGGCAGCCAGGCCACCGTCAACCAGAATGGCCAGCTCAACGAAGGCTATATCGACCAGAGCCTGGGCCAGGACAACACTGCCAGCCTCTATCAACAAGGCAAGTCCAACGCCAGCTGGTCCGATCAGTTCGAGACCACCAACTCGACCACCAGCATTTCCCAGTCCGGCACCAGCAACCTGCACTACACCTACCAGACCGGCGACAACCAGAGCCTGACCGTGACCACTCAAGGCACCGGCAACAAGGTCATGGCCAGCAACTGGAAAGGCGAGAAACTGGGTGGGCAGTTCGGCAGCGACCAGACCGCCGTGATCAACCAGAAAGGCACGGAAAACACCGTCAACCTGACCCAGAACGGTAGCCTGCAACTGGCCACCCTCGGCCAGAAAGGTACCAACAACTCGATGGAAACCAAGCAGGCCGACAGTAACAACGAGCTGTACTTCGAGCAGAACGGCACCGACAACATCCTGATCGCTGACCAGCGCGGTATGGACAACTATGCCACCGGCGACACCACGGGCACCGGCAACACCATCAACCTGGACCAGTCCGGCTACGCCAACCAGAGCTTCACCACCCAGCTCTACGGCAGTGGCAACAGCGCAACCATCAAGCAGGCCGACACCGCCAACGTCGCCTACGTGACACAGGGCGGCGCCGGCAACACGGCGTTGGTCGACCAAAGCGGCGCCAACCAAGCCGCCACCATCACCCAGATGGGCAACGGCAACATGGCCACCGCCACTCAGCGCTAAACAGCTCCCCCTTGAACCGCAGCGCTTCTCTCCCTGGCGTTGCGGTTCCTTTTTTTGTGCTGCACAACCCAGTCGGAGCCAGGCACTCGCGCGGCAGATAATTTTGGATGCCGATTAGCTGAAGCTTTTATGCACTTTTCACTGCCTGATCTAGACTTTTCGCAACAACACAGCAAGTTCAAGCCTGCGACAATCAGACTCAGAACATAATGTACCAACTTGTTAATTAGCTTGCTAAGGGCTTAAACTGCGCACATTCCACCTGCTGAGATCCCTGGCATGAACGAAACACCGCGCGCCTCTGGCGTCACAAACATCATCCTGGTCGGCTTGGGCGTGATCATCGCCCTGCTCGGCCTCCTCCTGGCTGCCGGCGGCGTCAAGCTCGCGGGCCTTGGCGGCTCCTGGTACTTCCTGATCGGCGGCCTGGCCATGGCCATCGCCGGTGTACTCATTGCCCGGCGCAAGAAAGCCGGTGCCTGGCTGTACGCTGTCTTCCTGGTCGGCACCGCACTGTGGGCGCTGATCGATGCCGGCCTGGTGTTCTGGCCGCTGTTCTCGCGCCTGTTCATGTTCGGTGCGATCGGCCTGGTGGTGGCGCTCGTCTACCCACAGCTGGTACGTGCCAATGGCGGTAGCACCGGCCGTGGTGCCTACGGCATCGCCGGCGTGCTGGCCGTGGTGCTGGTGATCGCTGTGGGCAACATGTTCGTTGCCCATCCAAGCGTCGCACCCACCGGCAAAGGCCCGGGCATGACCCCGGTCGAAGCCGGCAAGGAGCAAAAGGACTGGGCCCACTATGGCAATACCGAAGGTGGCAGCCGCTTCGCTGCACTGGACCAGATCAACCGCGACAACGTCGACAAGCTCAAGGTCGCCTGGACCTACCGCACCGGTGACGTCGCCGTGAGCGACGGCAACGGTGCCGAAGACCAGCTGACCCCCTTGCAGGTTGGCAACAAGGTGTTCATCTGCACCCCGCACAACAACCTGATCGCCCTGGATGCCGACAGCGGCAAAGAGCTGTGGAAGAACGAGATCAACGCCCAGTCCAAGGTCTGGCAACGTTGCCGTGGCCTGGCCTACTTCGACGCCACCGCGCCGCTCGCCCAGCCGACCCAGCCAAACAGCTCGCCGATCACCGTCGGTAGCGTCCCGGCTGGCGCCAACTGCCAGCGCCGCCTGCTGACCAACACCATCGACGGCCGACTGATCGCGGTCGACGCCGACACCGGTGAGTTCTGCCAAGGCTTCGGCAACAACGGCCAGGTCAACCTCATGGCTGGCCTGGGTGACGTGCCGGACTCCTACTACCAGCTGTCGTCCGCTCCGCTGATGGCCGGTACCACCGTGGTGGTAGGCGGCCGTGTCGCCGACAACGTCCAGACCGACATGCCAGGTGGCGTGATCCGTGGTTTCGACGTGTTCACCGGCGCCATGCGCTGGGCGTTCGACCCGGGCAACCCGCAAGACCGCAACGCGCCGGCTGACGGCAGCACCTATGTGCGCAGCACTCCGAACAGCTGGGCACCGATGTCCTACGACCCGGCGATGAACACCGTGTTCCTGCCGATGGGTTCGTCGTCCACCGACATCTACGGTGTCGAACGCAGCAAGCTGGACCACACCTACGGCGCTTCGGTGCTGGCCCTGGACGCCACCACCGGTAACGAGAAGTGGGTGTTCCAGACCGTGCACAACGACCTGTGGGACTTCGACCTGCCGATGCAACCCAGCCTGATCGACTTCACCAAGGACGACGGCAAGTCGGTGCCTGCGGTGGTGATCGGCACCAAGGCCGGCCAGATCTACGTGCTCGACCGCGCCACCGGCAAGCCGCTGACCCAGGTTGATGAAGTTCCGGTCAAGCCGAGCAACATCCCGAACGAGCCTTACTCCCCAACCCAGCCAAAATCGGTTGGCATGCCGCAGATCGGCGCGCAGACCCTGACCGAGTCGGACATGTGGGGTGCAACGCCCTATGACCAGCTGCTGTGCCGCATCGACTTCAAGAAGATGCGTTACGACGGCCTGTACACCGCGCCGGGCACCGACCTGTCGCTGAGCTTCCCCGGTTCGCTGGGTGGCATGAACTGGGGCAGCATTTCCACCGATCCGGTCCATGGTTTCATCTTCGTCAACGACATGCGCCTGGGCCTGTGGATCCAGATGATCCCGTCGCAGAACAAAGGCGCGGCCGCTGGCGGTGGTGAAGCGCTGAACACCGGCATGGGCGCCGTACCGCTCAAGGGCACCCCTTATGCGGTGAACAAGAACCGCTTCCTGTCGGTTGCCGGTATCCCTTGCCAGGCGCCACCGTTCGGCACCCTGACCGCCATCGACATGAAGACCCGCCAGGTGGCCTGGCAGGTACCGGTAGGCACCGTTGAAGATACCGGCCCGCTGGGTATCCGCATGCACCTGCCGATCAAGATCGGCCTGCCGACCCTGGGCGGCACCCTGTCGACCCAAGGCGGCCTGGTATTCATCGCCGGCACCCAGGACTTCTACCTGCGCGCCTACGACAGCAGCAACGGTAACGAGATCTGGAAGGCCCGCCTGCCAGTCGGCAGCCAGGGTGGCCCGATGACCTATGTCTCGCCCAAGACTGGTAAGCAGTACGTGGTGGTCACTGCCGGTGGCGCCCGTCAGTCGACTGACCGTGGCGACTACGTGATTTCTTACGCCCTGCCGTAAACCGCGTCGCCTTCATCGCCGGCAAGCCGGCTGCCCCAGGTTCGGCGCAAGCGCCTGGGGCAGCCGGCTTGCTGGTGATGAGCCCCTGAAAGATCAATTCGAGACCCAGCAATGCCATCCGCTATTCGCATCACCTCCCCCCTTCTGCTGGCCCTGGCCAGCACCGCCGCCCTGGCCGACGGCGACCTGATGACCCGCAGCACCATGACCGGAGACTGGGGCGGCCTGCGCCACCAGCTTGAAGAAGACGGCATCAAGGTCACTGGCGACTACAGCGGTGAGACCGCGTACAACGCCCACGGTGGCCTGCACCGCTCGGCGCGCTATTCGCAGAACCTCAAGTTCGGCGTGCAGTTCGACCTGTCGAAACTGTATGGCCTGGACAACGGCGGCAAGGTCCAGCTGACCATCAACGACCGTCGCGGCAACAGCGCCTCGGAAGACCTGGTAGGCAACCGTCTGCCGATCCAGGAAAACTACGGTGGCCTGTACACTCGCCTGACCGAGCTGAGCTACGAACGCACCCTGTTCACCCCGGCGCTCAACGTCAAGCTCGGCTACATGGCCATGGGCAACGACCTCGGCGGCCTGGACAGTGGCATCCTGTGCAACTTCATGAACGCCGGCTTCTGCGGCCACCCGCTGAACATGTCCGGTGGCAGCGGCTGGGCCAACTACCCCAACGCCCACCTGGGCGTGCGTGTGAAGTACGACCTGTCGCCGGCGTGGCAGTTGCGCGTGGCGGTGTTCAACGTCGACCCCGAAAGCAATGGCAACTCCAGCCGCGCCTGGCACCTGGGGCCCAAGCACACCACAGGCACCGTGGTGCCGGTCGAGCTGATCTACAAGCTGCAGGGTGAACTGCCGGGTGAATACAAGCTGGGCTACTACTACGACAGCTCTGACGTCAAACGCATTGGCAGCGACGACGAGGTGTCCGGCCGTGGCGGCCATTACCTGCTGATTGACCAGGCAGTGTGGAACGATGCCGGTTCGCCGGGCCGCAGCCTGCATGCCTTCGGCCAGTACTCGGCGTCGAGCAAGGCAGCCTCGCCATTCACCAAGTGGTATGGCGCCGGTGTGGTGCTGTACAAGCCGTTCGAAGGCCGCCCGCGTGACACCGTGGCGCTGGGTTATGGCCGCGCCGTGCCGAACCCGCGCAGCCGTGACGTACTGGAAGATGCCGCCTTCGATGCCGGGCAACAGTTCCCCGACATCGACAGCGCCGAGCAGTTGATCGAACTGAGCTATGGCTACCAGGCGACGCCGTGGCTGAACCTGCGTCCGGATGTGCAATACATCATCGAACCGGGTGCTTTCTCCGGGCAGGACATCGACAACGCGCTGGTGGTGGGCCTGCAGGTCAAAGCGACCTTCTGACCCCCCAGGGGCCGCTGTGCGGCCCCTTTTTCAATCCTGCCTGAGGTAATCCACCAGCCTCGACAGCATCGCATCACACCCCTGCAACTGTTCGACACTGACGAACTCGTCCGGTTTGTGCCCCTGTTCCATGCTCCCCGGGCCACACACCACGGTAGGGATGCCTGCCTGATCGAACAACCCGCCTTCGGTACCGAACGCCACCGTGCCGAACTCATCCGACCCACTGAGCAAGGCGACCAACCGCGCCGCCTCACTGTCGGCAGGCGTGGCCAGCCCCGGGTACGCACTCAACGGCTCCAGGCGAATGGCACTGGCGGCGCTCACGGTACGCATGCGTGGCAACAGTTCGGCCTCGGCATAGGCCTGCAACTGATCGGCCACCGCCTGCGCTTCGAAGCCTGGCAAGGCGCGCACCTCGAAGTCGAAGGCACATTCCTCGGGCACGATATTCAGCGCCCTACCGCCCTTGATGGTGCCTGTCTGTACCGTCGAGAACGGCGGGTCAAAGCGCTTGTCGTGCTGTTCGGGCAGCGCCAGCGCGTCACCGATCTCGCCCAGTTTGCCGATCAACCTGGCGGCATACTCGATGGCATTCACCCCATAGGGTGCATAGGCCGAATGGCACGCCGCGCCGTGCACCTGGCAGCGCATGGCCAGCTTGCCTTTGTGGCCGAGCACCGGTTTCAGCTCGGTCGGCTCGCCAATCAGGCAAAGCCGCGGCTTGTCAGGCCGCTGTTCGAGCGCCGCGAGCATCGAGCGCACCCCCAGGCAACCCACTTCCTCGTCATAGGAAAACGCCAGGTGCACCGGCACGCGCAGCGGCTTTGCAACGAATGCGGGCACCGCCGCCAACACCGAGGCAATGAAACCCTTCATGTCCGCGGTACCACGGCCATACAGGCGCCCATCGCGCTCACTCAAGGCAAACGGTTCGACCGTCCAGGCCTGGCCATCCACCGGCACGACATCGGTATGCCCGGACAGCACCACGCCGCCAACATCAGCCGGGCCGATGGTGGCGAACAGGTTGGCCTTGGTGCCTTCAGGGTTATGGAACAGTTCGCTGGCCACGCCCTGTTCGGCCAGGTAATCGCGGATGAAACCGATCAACTGCAGGTTGGAATCGCGGCTGACCGTGGCATAGCCGATCAGCCGAGCCAACAGCGCGCGGCTGCTGAACTCACTCATCACCCGGCACCCCATAGCTCGGTGCAGTGGTGGGGTTCAGCGCGCGGGTAACGTAGTCCTGCATCTGCGGGCGGTACGCCTGCCACAAACCCTCGAGCACGCCGATCGGGTCTTCATCGGCCCAGTCCACGCGCAGGTCCACCAGCGGCCAGGTCAGCTCGCCAGCGATCTTCAGCGCCGCCGAGTGCACCGGGCCTGCCTCGCCCCCTGCCGCCATTGCCGCATGCATGGCCGCCAGCAGGCGATCGGCCAAGTGCCCGCCGGCCTGTTCGAAGGCTTGCACCATGGCTTCGATCACTTGTACCGACGACAACAGGTTGCCAGCCGCCGCGCATTGCTCACCGGCCACCGCATTGTGCACTCCCAACGCCTGCTTGCCGGTAAACAGCGCCACCTGGCCATTACTGTCGATCACCGTGACCTGGCGGTACTCGCTCCAGCCATTGGCGCTGAGCACCCGGTCCAGCGCTGCAGCAGGCGGCAACTGGCCCTGCTCCAAGGCATCGAGGATCTGCGGACCAAGCGCCGGCAAGGTGATGTTCTGGGTGGCAACGGCACCGACGCCTGCACGTACCCAAGGGCAACGCGCCCCTACGGCGATGCTCGACGAACTGATGGCGATACCGACCTGGCCGGTTTCCTGGCAGCGTCCGATGATGGAGAAGGTCATGAAGTGGCTCCTGTTGTTCTGGGCGATTGCAGGCATTCTGGGCAGAACCTTTTAGTGAGCGAAACCACCTTTTTCCTGTGCCTTGAGCAGGAAAAAACTAAGGCCGTGCACAGCCCTGCAAACCCGCCTGAAAACCCTCGCCAACTCCGCTGTAGCCCTTGCGCATCAAGGCCTTCGCCGTTTTATCGGCAAGTACTCGTTAAATACTAATTTCGCGATTTTCCGTGCATCCCTAGTCTGGCCCCAGGTAACGGCGGTCCTCCAAACCGACCTGACAAAAACCGCCTGAACAAGGGCTCGGACATGACAATGAACACAATCGAAATCGACACCCTCGTCGTCGGCGCCGGCCAGGCCGGCGTGGCCATGAGCGAACACTTGAGCAAGCTCGGCGTGCCGCACCTGGTGCTGGAGCGCAAGCGTATCGCCGAGGCCTGGCGCACTGGCCGCTGGGATTCGCTGGTCGCCAATGGCCCGGTCTGGCACGACCGCTTCCCCGGCCTTGAATTCAACCTGGACCCCGACGCCTTCGCCGGCAAGGACCAGGTTGCCGACTACTTCGAGCAATACGTGCGCAAATACAACCTGCCGGTGCGCACCGGCATCGAAGTGAAGAAGGTGGTGCGCAATGCCGACCGCCCAGGCTTCACCGTCGAGACCAATGAGGGGGTGATTCGCGCCAACCGTGTGGTGGCCGCCACCGGCCCGTTCCAGCGCCCGGTCATCCCGGCCATCGCGCCCAAGGACGAGCACCTGCACCAGATCCACTCCGCCGCCTATTTCAACCCCGAGCAACTGCCTGAAGGCGCCGTGCTGGTGGTAGGTGCCGGCTCTTCCGGCGTGCAGATCGCCGAAGAGCTGATGCGCGCCGGGCGCCAGGTGTACCTGTCGGTCGGCGCCCACGATCGCCCGCCACGGGCGTATCGCAACCGTGACTTCTGCTGGTGGCTGGGCGTGCTGGGCGAATGGGATGCCGAAATCGCCAAGCCGGGCCGCGAGCACGTGACCATCGCCGTCAGCGGCGCCCGGGGCGGCCACACGGTAGACTTCCGCGCCCTCGCACATCAGGGCATGACCCTGGTCGGCCTGACCCAATCGTTCGACAACGGTGTGGCACGCTTCCAGGAAAACCTGGCCGACAACATCCGCCGAGGCGACGAAAACTACCTGGCCCTGCTGGACGCTGCCGATGCCTACATCGAACGCAACGGCCTGGACCTGCCGCCAGAGCCTGAAGCACGCAAGCGCCTGCCGGACCCGGATTGCATCAGCAACCCGCTGCTGGCGTTGGACCTGGCCAAAGCCAATGTCACCAGCATCATCTGGGCCACCGGCTACGGCGTGGACTTCAGCTGGCTGCAGGTCGACACCTTCGACGCCAACGGCAAGCCCCAGCACCAGCGCGGCGTGTCCCGTGAACCGGGCGTGTACTTCCTCGGCCTGCCGTGGCTGTCGCGCCGTGGTTCCTCGTTCATCTGGGGCGTCTGGCACGATGCCAAGCACGTCGCCGGGCACATCGCCACCCAGCGTACTTACCTGGCCTACCGCGACCGCGAACAGCGTGAAGCGGATGAGCAGCAACCTACCTCGATCAGCAACGTCAGCACCTTCGGAGCCCACTGATGCCTACCCATACCCGCATCCGCATGTTCAACACCAAGGCCACTTACCCTAACCAGACCCTGGACAACGACTTGTGCCAAGCCGTGCGCGCCGGCAACACCATCTATGTGCGCGGCCAGGTCGGTACCGATTTCGAGGGCCGCCTGGTAGGCCTGGGCGACCCTCGGGCGCAGGCTGAACAAGCGATGAAAAACGTCAAGCAACTGCTTGAAGAAGCAGGCTCCGACCTGTCGCACATCGTCAAGACCACCACCTACATCACCGACCCGCGCTTCCGTGAGCCGGTGTACAAAGAAGTGGGCAAGTGGCTCAAGGGCGTGTTCCCGATTTCCACCGGGCTGGTCGTGGCGGGCTTGGCGCAGCCTGAATGGCTGATGGAAATCGATGTGATCGCGGTGGTGCCGGATCAGGCTTGATCGAGTGAGGTGGCTGGGGCGCGCTGCGCCCCGGTCAGCTACATCCTGCCCAGTTCCTCGCGGCAAAACTCCACGAACAATTGCGCCGGTTTGGTCAACTGCACCCGCTTCAACCGCGCCGCTGCCAGCCCCGACAGCGCCACCGGCTCGACGATGTCCACCGTCACCAGCTTCTGCCCGTCATAGGTGCATTCAGAATGCGGCCGGGTCACCAGCAGCGAAAACCCGAACCCCTGCCCCACCATTCCCCGCACCATCTCGATCGACGGCGAACTGAAGACAATGTTCGGCGTCAGGCCCATCTCGTTGAACAGGCTGACGAAGTAGGTTCGGCTCGGTGCCACATCCAGCAGGATCATCGGCTCCGGGCACAAGTCACGCAGCGACACCTGCGACTGGCCGGCAAAGCGGTGTTTTTCCGGCAGTAGCACGTAGGGCTTCTGAGGGGGCATCAGCGGCTCAGCCTCGATGGTGCCATCCAGGTCATGATCGTAGAGGAACGCCAGGTCGAAGGTACCCGCCGTCAGGCCTTGGATCAGTTCCTGCTGCTCGCCGTCGCGCAGGCGGATATCGACCCCCGGGTAGCGTTCGCGAAACCCGGCGATCAGGCGCGGCAGGTACAACGGGGCCACGGTTTCGAAGCAGCCGATGTCGATCTGCCCGGCCACCGTATCGTTATCGGCCAGCGCGTTCTGCTCGAACTCATGGGCCATCTGCAGCAATGATTTGGTCTTGGCGTAGAAGCGTTTGCCACTGGGGGTGAGCGAAACGCCCTGGGCGTGGTGGCGGATGAACAGCTGTACACCAAAGCTTTCCTCCAGGCTCTTGATCGCTGTGGAGATGGACGGCTGGGCGATGTACAGCTGACGCGAGGCCTCGGCGACGCTGCCGGCCTCGACAGTGGTGACGAAGTATTTGAGTTGTCGCAGGGTATAGGAAGCCACAGGCACCTCTCTGGCGCCGGTGGGGGCGCCTTTGGAATTATCCTGCCACTTTACCGCGCCGCCGCAGCCAAGGGCGCCCCGAGGGTGAAGGATTTGCCTATGCCTTGAACATATTCTCGCTCTGCCACGCCCGGCTGCAAAACGTCTTTACTGAAGGGTGAACAGCCACAGGAACGGTGTGAGCCTATGAAAATCGTTGTCACCAGCATCCTCGTCGACGACCAGGCCAAGGCATTGGCGTTCTACCATTACGTACTGGGGTTCGAGCCCAAGGACGACATCCCCATGGGCCAGCACCGCTGGCTCACCCTCACTTCACCCAACGAGCCCAACGGTGTTCAGCTGCTCCTGGAACCCGATGCCCACCCTGCGGCCAAGTCCTACAAGGCCGCACTGCGCCAGGACGGTATTCCGGCAGCCTCGTTCGGCGTGCGCAACATTCAGGCCGAGTACACGCGCCTGTGCAAGGCCGGGGTGAGGTTCACCAAACAACCCACCGACCTGGGCCCGGTCACCATCGCGGTGTTCGACGATACCTGCGGCAACCTGATCCAGATCGCTCAAAAGCATTGACCGTGGGCAATGGCAGGCCAAGCTGCCATTGGCTACAGTTGCCGCTATTCCCGGTGCGCCAGAACAAGGAAAACCAATGCGCCACGAATTCAGCGAAGTACTCAACGACCTGGTCGATTATTTCCTGGTCGGGGACATTCAGTTGCTTGACCGCTTCAAGCATGACAACGACCTGCCTGATGACCTGGCCAGCGAATTCACCCACACCGACAGCGGCGACAGGGCGGTGAGCGAAGGCATCGTCATACCCATGGCCGGGATCGACAACCTGCCCTACCACATCATCTTCACCCTGGAGGGTGATACCCCCGCCTTGCTCGAGCCCGGCAGCCGACTGAAACACCGGCGTGGCGGTTATGTGCTGCAGGTCAAAAACCGTGCGGTGATGGTGTACACCTGGCGCATCCTCCAGCACTTCACCAACAAGACCCTCGGCGACCTGCTGGCCCGCTACCAAGTGCCGGGGCGGCCGATCATCGAGCTGGACAATGGCTGGTACGACGTCGAGGTACTGGGCGGCGCCGTAGTACGCGACGGGCTGTACGAACCGGCATTCGAGTTCGTGCTGAGCAAACGCCTGAGCCGTGGCCAGGCCCAGAACGTGGATCTGGGCTATGCCTTCAGCCTGCGTGGGTATTTCGACTGATTGTGTTCAGTGACCGCCCCATCACCGGCCAGCCGGCGATGGGGCTTGAAAGCGCTGCATCAGGTCACGTGATATCCCGGTCCTTGGTCTCTGGCAGGAAGAAAATCCCCAGCACCGCTGTCATCACCGCGATCACGATCGGGTACCACAGCCCGTAGTAGATATCACCGGTGGCTGCCACCATGGCGAATGCCACGGTAGGAAGGAAACCACCGAACCAGCCGTTGCCGATGTGGTACGGCAGCGACATCGAGGTGTAGCGGATACGCGCCGGGAACAGCTCCACCAGCCATGCCGCGATCGGCCCATAGACCATGGTCACGTAAATCACCAGAATGGTCAGGAGCAACAGCACCATCGGGTAGTGGATCTTCGCAGGGTCGGCCTTCTCGGGGTAACCCGCCTGCTTCAAGGCGCCCGTCAGGTTTGCGGTAAACGCGTCGCTTTGTGCCTTCAGGTCAGCCGCCGCCAGGCTGCTGCCATCGAAGCTCGGGATCACCCGCTCACCGATACGGATCTGCGCCACGCTGCCCGGCTCGGCCGCTTCGTTCGTGTACGGGATCGCTCGCTTGGCCAGCAGGCTCTTGGCAATGTCGCAGGAGCTGGTGAATTTGGCCTTGCCCACCGGGTCGAACTGGAACGCGCATTGATTCGGGTCGGCCATGACGACCACGGGGTTCTGCTCCTGGGCGACGAACACGTCAGGGTTGCCGTATTCGGTCAACGCTTTGAAGATCGGGAAGTAGGTCAAGGCGGCAATGATGCAGCCTGCCATGATGATCTTCTTGCGCCCGATGCGGTCGGACAGGCTGCCGAAGAAAATGAAGAACGGCGTACCGATCAGCAACGAGCCTGCGATCAGCAGGTTGGCGGTCTGCGGGTCGATCTTCAGCGTCTGCAGGAGGAAGAACAGCGCATAGAACTGCCCCGTGTACCACACCACGGCCTGGCCGGCAGTGCCGCCGAGCAGTGACATGAGCACCACCTTGAGGTTGTCCCAGCGGGCGAAGGATTCGGTCAGCGGCGCTTTCGAAGCTTTGCCTTCGGCCTTCATCTTCATGAACACCGGCGACTCATTGAGCTGCATACGGATATAGACCGAAATCGCCAGCAGCAGGATCGACAGCAAAAACGGGATGCGCCAGCCCCAGGCTTCGAAGGCCTCAGTGCCCAAGGCCGTGCGGCAGGCCAGGATCACCAGCAACGACAGGAACAGGCCCAGCGTCGCAGTGGTCTGGATCCACGAGGTGAAGAAGCCACGCCGGCCTTTGGGCGCGTGCTCCGCCACATACGTGGCCGCCCCACCGTACTCGCCACCCAACGCCAGGCCCTGCAACAAGCGCAGGGCGATCAGAATGATCGGCGCTGCCACTCCGATCGTGGCGTAGCTGGGCAACAGCCCGACGATCGCAGTGGACAGGCCCATGATGACGATGGTGATCAGGAACGTGTGCTTGCGCCCGATCATGTCGCCCAGGCGGCCGAACACAATGGCACCGAACGGTCGCACCGCAAAGCCGGCGGCAAAGGCAAGCAAGGCGAAGATGAAGGAGGTGGTTTCATTGACCCCGGCAAAGAAGTGCTTGGCGATGATCGCCGCCAGTGAGCCATAGAGGTAGAAGTCGTACCATTCGAACACGGTACCCAAGGAGGACGCGAAGATGACCTTGCGCTCTTCCTTGGTGATGCCGCGTTGGGGCGCGCTACTGCCCGTGGATGCGCTGTCGAGAACCGCCATGTGTTGCCTCCGGATTGTGGTTGTCGCAGGCCGGAGTACCTCACACCCATTTCACCGTCGCACCCAGGCCTCAGGGGCTTGCTTTGGTTGCGAAGCACGACGAGGCTGACCGCCTCGGATCGCAGCAAGGTATTTCAAGCATAATCGGCTTTGCCGGGATATCCACTTTGCCAGTATTGGCGAATTCCGTTTACTTCAAACCCGACCCGGCACCGGGCCTTTGAGCTCGACCTGGTTGCCATCGGGATCGTAGCAATACAGCGATAACCCTTCGCCTTCGGCGCCATAGCGCACCTGGGCAGGCTCGACTGCAACGCCTGCCGCTTGCAGGTAAGCGGTCAGCGCTTTTTCATCGAATGGCGCTATACGCAAGCAGAAATGGTGCAGGTTACGCCCTTCTGCTCCCGGTGCAGCGCCACCAGGGCGGCCAAGCGGGCCATCGAGGGTGACCAGATCGATCATGGCCGTACCGGTTGCCAAATGGACCATCCCCAGGTCTTCGCGCTCCCGGCTGACCGTGCAGCCCAACAGGTCACGGTAGAAGGCCACGCTACGCTGCAGGTCGCTGACGCGCAGCACCAGGTGGTCGATGTGCTGGATGGCGAAGGGTCTCATGCCGGCGCTCCTTGAGGCGATTGCACAGAGGTCCCGGCCACCATAGCCCAGCAAGGCCCGCCCCGCTACTCGTTCACCAGGCGCTGAAGCAGGCCGGCATCATGCCGGGCCAAGGTCCGTAGCAGCTGCTCGACCACCGTTCGGTCCGGCGCGTCCAAGTGAAAGTGATGCCCACCGGGGTGCCATGACACCCTGGCTTGGCTGGGCAATGCTGCCTGGCGCTGCGCGAAAGCACCGCCCGCAAATGCCCCCTGCCTGCCCAGCATCAGGTACAGCGGGCAGCGGATTTCCCTGAGAAGGTCGCACGCCTCGCGCTCGGTCAGTGGCATCGGTTCGGGCAGCACCAGCCGGGGGTCATGACGCCAGCAGTAGCCATCGGCCAACTGCAGCAGGTCACGCATGGCCAGCAACCGTGCGGCGTCCTCGGCCAGTTCGGCATCGATGCGCTTGCGCCGCTGCTGCAGGGCGGTTTCCAGATCGTCGAAACGGTTCCCGGCGCTGTCGGCAAAGCCGTGCAACCGGCTGCGTTGCACCATGCGCTTGAGCCGATAGGCACGGGCCAGGTGCTGCACGCGATCATTCTCGGCAACCGTGAACGGCGCCCCCATGCCGTCGAGGAAGGTCATGCTGGCGATGCCACTGGTCATGGCGGCCAGCAGCGAGGCGATGCCGGTACCCATCCCGTGGGCAAGCACATGAAACCGCGCCAGCCCCAGGCTGTCGGCCACCGCCAGCATATCCTCGGCATGCTCCCACACGTAGTAACCGCTGTCATGGCGCCGGTGATCGGAGCGGCCGTGACCGACCAGGTCAGGGGCGACCACGAAGCAACCCTCGAGCAACGGGCCCAGCCGCTCGAACGAGGCGGCATTGTCCAACCAGCCGTGCAACGCCAGCACCGGTATCCCGTCTTCGGCGCCCCACGTGCGTACCGCTATTTCGATACCGTCGAGGTCAAGCAGGTGATCCTTGGGACTGCATAGCGAACGCATTGCACTCTCCTTCGCTGAACACTGGCGCCATGCCTTCACCCCACCATCTCGCAGCGTGGCCTGCCTTGCTGGCCTCTTACCGACCCATGCATGCACGAGACCGACCCTTGCGGGCAACTATCTACCGCACGGCCGTTTCGCCAGCGGTGTCGACTACCGCCTCCACAGATACGAGGCTCATGCCATGCACAACGCGATTGCCCTGCACCACGACCTGATCACCGAGGCCCTGCCCCCATGGGCCCGCACCCTGCATCCCACGCACGCCAGAGGCATCGTGCAACGCGCACGCGCGCCCTACGTGGACGAGAATGGCGCGCCTTACAGCTGGTATGCGACCGCGCTGCCAGCGCATCGTGAGCAGTTGCGCACGCTCATCAGGCAACGTGACACCTGCGTTACCCAACTGAGCAACGCACTTGTCGGTTTCAAGGACATCACTGCGTTCTGCAGCCCGCTGCTGAGCCGCCGGCTGGGCCTCAACGTGGCCGTGGACAAGGCCCAGTACAACTTTCAGCCCTTCGAGACGGTCATCAATTACGGGCCGGGCCCCGGCAGCCTGGACGTACCCGGGGATGGGCAACTGCAGGTAGAGGCCTTCGTCACCCGCCCCGTAGGCCCTCGCCAACCCCGCAGCTTGCTCGAAGCCGCCCTGCACAACTTCGAAAGCGCCCAACAAGTCGGGCCTTACAGCGATCTGACCCGCGCGCCCGATGACGACACGCCGCTGGCCGGTATGTCCGCGGTGCAATTCGCGGGGCACTGCCGGGATCTTAACCTCGGGCAGCACTATCAGGACCACCTGCAGGCCATCTATGAGGGCCCGCTCAAGGGGCAGATCAGCCAGCTGTCGATGCGGGCCAGCCAGGAAGAACTGCGCGTGCAGGCCTACATCGCCTGGCTCAAAGGCCTGCTGAGCGCAGAAGGCCTTGCCGCGATCAGCGAGCTGTGCAATGGCGTACCTCACCCCGTTTACGACGGCCATCCCCTGCACAGCTGGCGTTTGAGCCTGCTCGACGTTCCGTTGCACGAGCTGCTGTTCATCGGCGCCGATACGCCAGGTGCAATCACCCCCTGCATCGTCTACCTCCCAGGCGACAGCGAACACCCGGTGCGCGAATACCCCTCCCGTCAGGCTGCTGCCAAGTATTTCCGACAGCGCCTGGTGCACAGCACCTTCCGCCAAACCGTGATCGGGCTCGCCTATAGGCGCGATCAGCCCAGGCTGGCGGGCAGGCTGCGGGACGCACTGTTCGAGACCGATGAGCAAGGCAGGCAACGGCCACGCACCTCGCCCAAGCTCCACGTCGTGCCAGCGCAAACACGAACCGAGTGGTGGCCCACCCTTTACCGTGCCCACCTCGACCGCCTCAAGGCCGACGCCAGGGTCCTGGCGGTCCCCACAGCCGATGTCGACGCCGAGGTTCATCAGAGACACCTGCGGTACTGGCTGGAGATGGGCATGAACGTGCTGAACATCGCCGCGTTCTTCGTGCCCGGCCTGAACGCGGTAATGACCGGCGTGTTCGCTTATCAATTGATGGATTCGGTATTCACCGGTTTTGAGGCCTGGGAAGAAGGTGACACCGTGCAAGCACTGGCCCAGGTTGAATCGTTGGCCATCAATGCTGCCGCGATCGCAGGTTTTGCCGGCGCCGCCAAGGCCATCAAAGCGTCAGGTTTCGTCGATGCCATGCAAGCGGTATGGCATGAAGACCGTCTGCAACTGTGGCACCCGGACATGGGCCCCTATGCCAGTCCGGTCACGCTGCCAACAGAAGGCCAGCCCGATGCGATCGGGCATTACGAGCTCGAGGGCAAACGCTACGTCGTGCTGGAAGGCACGGCCTACGAGACGTTCCAGGGCCCCGACCAGCAATGGCGCATCCGCCACTCCAGCGCCCCAACCGCCTACGCGCCACTGCTACACCACCAGGGTGACGGGCGCTGGCTACTGGCCCACGAGCAGCCTGTGCAATGGGACGATACGCAGGTGCTGCAGCGCCTTGGCCTCACCAGCCGGGGGCTCGACAGCGGCGAGCTGATCACGGCGATGCGCAGTACCGGTGCAGACGCCAGTGTGCTGCGCCGCATGCATGCCAAAGGGCTGCGCCCCCCGGCCTTGCTGGAAGACATGCTGCTGCGCCTACGCCTGGACAACGAGGTGCAGAGCCTGATCCACCGTGTGCGCAACGGCCTTTCAATGGCTGCCCACAAGAACTTCGCACTGCCGGAACTGCTGCGCTTGCCAGGTTGGCCGCAAGATCACGTGCTGAAGGTATTCACCGGCCCCGAACCTTGGGGCGATGCGCTGCGCTATGGTGCGCCCGACACCCCTGGCCAGGTGGAAATCAGCTTGACCCGCACGGACCTGGAGAATGGTCAATTGGGCCACGCCGTCGTCGCACAGCTGGACGAGCGACACGTGCGTGCCATGCTCGGCGACCTGCCCTTGCAGCAGTGGGGCTCGGCCCTGAACGCCAGGCTGGGCGAACAGCTGCAAAGCCAGCGCGAGGCGATTTACCACAGTATGCTGAACTACCATGCCCAGCCAGCCAGTGAAGCGGCACAGCCATTGCGCAGGCAATTCCCCGGTGTGCCACACAGCGCCCTGGAAGAGATCGTCCAGGCGGCCAGCCATACCGAACGTGCACGCCTGGCAACCGGACGTGTGCCGTTACGGTTAGCCGAAGAAGCGCGGCAGTTGCAAGCCCGCACCCGGTTGGACCGCGCGATCATCGGTCTGTACCGCCCGCACCTGGCCAACAGCGATAGCCAGCGGTTGATCGAAGGCCTGCTTAGCCAGCATCCGCAGGCAAGCGCCGAGCAACTGCTTGAACTTGCCCTTGCCAACCGCGAACACTGCGCCGCGCTGATTGGCCAGCAGCCAATCAAGCCTGGCTATCGTTCACCTTTGCGCCTCGCCGCCGGCCGTATTGGCTACCCGCTCAGTGGCCGCGGCGCCGGGCGCGCGGTGCAACGTCTGACCGCGCTCTTTACTGAACTCGACCAAAGAGCGCTCAGGGCGCTGCAGTCCGAACTCGCAGAGGCGGGCAACCTGGGTACACAGATCAGCCGGCTGGAAGCCGAGCAACGGACCTTGCGCCAGGACCTGAGCAGATGGGTCGATGACGCGTCTGGCCTGGACGATCGCTTCGACCGTTCCCACTTCGCCGAGAAGCTGCTCGCCGCCTGGAGCCGCGAAGGTGGCGCCAGCCGGGACACCTTGAGGCTGGACCGCATGCGGTTGCGCACCCTGCCAGCACTGGTGGCACGACTGCCCCATGTCCGCACCCTGGTGCTGGATGGGCTGGAGCTCGAGCGCCTGGAAGGCGGCTTCCTGTCACGCTTCCCTGGCCTGCGCGCACTGGAGGTGAGCGGCAACCCGGACATAGACGCCGAGGGGTTGTTCCAGGCGCTGAAGTCGGCCCCTGGCCTAGAAACGCTCCAGCTCACCGGCAATGCTTTGCCAGCCCTCTCGCCACTGGCCCATGAGGCGTTGGCCGCCATGCCCGGCCTGCGCGAGCTCAACCTGCGCAGGAACCGTCTGCAACTGGACGCTGCCAGCATCGCCTTGCTGGCTGGCCTTCGCCTGGATGTGCTGGACCTTGGAAATAATGCCATTACCCTCGACCAAACCCTGGCCTCGGCTTTCCAGGCCATGGTTCATCCCCAGCAACTGATGCTGGATTTCAACACCCTGGGTCTCGCCCCCGACGTCAGCTACATGGGCCGCCTGCGCACCCTGAGCCTGAACAATTGCGGCTTGCAGCAATGGCCCGAGGGGTTGACCCAGCTGATGAGCCAGCATCAGTACCAACTGCGTCACCTGGACCTGTCCATGAACCGCATTCGCACCCTGCCCAACCTCGCAGACATTCTACGCACCCCATTCGCCCGGGATGTCGCTGCGCAATTACCTGAACGGCGCTGGCACCTCAATTACAACAGGCTTGAAGCGCAAACCCGTGCGCAACTGCGTGCCAGCGGCGTCCGGGTTTTCGAGCACGCACCCGACATGCCTGAATGGCAATCCCTGTGGCGCAGTACCGCCTCCACACATCAGGACCAGCTTTGGAGCGATCTGTTCGACCAAGGCGAAAACGGTGAGCTGCTGGGGATTCTCGAACGCCTGGTACAGTCAGCCGAAGCGCGGCACGAGCCAGATCACCTACGCAGCAGGCTCTGGGCCCTGCTGGAGAAAGCCGGCCGGGACACGGCGCTGCGCGAACGCCTTGCCGACGTCGCCCGTGCGTACCCGCCGACCTGCGGTGATGCCGGTGCCGATGCCTTCAGTGCACTGGAGATCGAAGTGCTGGCCCACGAGGCCGCAGGCCACAGCAGTGACCAGGCCAAGACCTTGCTCGCGCTCTACCGCAAGCTTTACCGCCGGGAGCTGGTCAATGAACTGGCCGACCGCATCAGCCTGAGAAGGACATTACGCAAGCAGGCGCTGCAAAATGGTGTGTTCGATACGGATCTGCCCCGCTACGACTCACTGGATGATCCGGCGGCCTTTCCTGACGTCGACCTGGAACGGGGGCTGGTCGACGATATCGAAGTCCGCCTTGCTTTGCGCCAATCCCTTGCAACGCGGCTGGGCTTCCCTGAACCCAGCCGCGGCATGCTCTACCGGGACACGGCCAGGATCAACAGCACCATCATCGACAGGGTGCACAGCGCTGTGCTTGCCCAGGACGCCGTAACCGACAGGCGCCTGGTATGGATAGTCGGGCAGGCAGGTTGGGTGCACTACCTCAAGCGTCACAATGGCGAAGCCTTCAGCCTGCTCACCGATTTCTGGAGGGTGGGCCATGACTACCTGTTCCATTGCCTGGACGACAGCTATGAGCCAGTCACCCGTCTGGATGCCTCGGTGCTGCAAGCCCTGGTGCCTGTGCTGCCGCACAACCCGCTGGATGAAAACGGCCTGCTGCGGCGTGTGCCGATCAATGAGGGCCAATTCGACCGAGCCATGCGCGCCTTGAACGAGGAGCAGCAAAAGGTCGAGCATGGCCTGTTGCTCAGCCTCACCCGGCAGGCCGAAACCCTCGCCGGCTAAGCCGTGCTCATTGGCCGCGCAGGTCTTCGAAGAACGCCTGCCGGCCATCCACCTGGCTCGAAGCCCGTGGCGCCGCGGCCGCTTCGCCGCTGGCTGCCTCGACGTGCCAATAGCAGTGCTTGGCGGCGCGCGTGACCGCCACATAGGCCAAGCGCTGTACCTCTTCCTTTTGCGCGGTGTCGAACGGTTGGGCATCACCGGCACGGCCAAGGCCAGCCTGGCGATACACCTGGTTCTTGTATGGCGAGCTGGTCAGGTACTGGCAATCGCCAAGCATGAACACGGCATCGGCCTGCAGCCCCTTGGCGCTGTGGTAGGTCAGCTGGCGAAGACGCCGCTGTTCGGGCGGCAATGCCGCTTCGTCTTGCAGCACGCCGGCCAGGTGCTCGCTCATCAAGGTTTTGTCGGCGCCCTTGCGGTACAGCATCATCACCGATTCGCCACGCTGGTAATGTTCGATCAGCGTCTGGCCAAGCACCGCTTCGTCACGTTCGCACACCGTCACCGGCGATACCGGCAACTCGGCGGCAGGGCCCGCGGCCCGGGCCTTCTTGCCGGTGATCGATGGCGCGCCCTTGACCAGATGCTCGGCAGCCTCGATGACCAGTTGCTGAGAGCGATAATTGTCGACCAGCATCACCCGCGTGTTGGCCGGCGACGGGAAGGCCTTGGTGAACTCCATGAAGTACTTTGGCGAACTGCCACGCCAGCCATAGATGGACTGCCAATCGTCACCCACGCATAGCAGAGAAGAAGACTGGGCGTTGCGCCCCGTGTGCATGGCCGGTCCGCGGCGGCGGATCTCCGCCAGGCTGGCACGCAGCCAGCTGACGATCTGCGGCGAAACGTCCTGGAACTCGTCGATCATCAGATGCGCCAAGGGCCTGAGCAACGGGTCTGGCAACAGGTGCAGGTTTTCCGGATTGTTCTCACCGAACAGGGCGAACATGCGGTTGTAGCTCATCACCGGCGGCGACTGGTCGAGCAGATGCGACTCGAGGGCCTTCCAGTACAGTGCCAGCGCCTCGAAGAACAATGCGTCGCTGTCGCCGGAGGGGAACCGCATCGCCGCCACCGCAGTGCTGACCTCAAGGCCGAGGTTTTCGATGAAGTTGGCAGCACCGACAAAGGCATCGAGCAACGGCGCCGGGGCCAGTTCGCCCTTGACCTTGTACTCGAACCCGGGGCCCGCGACCGCGTCGCCTGCCAGCGAGGCGGCCAGGCGCCGGGCCATCGCATAGTTGTCCAGCCAGATCAGCGGCCGGTCGCAGAACGCCTGCAGCAACGTGCGCTTGACCGCCCATTCGGCACGTACGCCAAGCTTGGCACCCGGGCGCTGGTACTGTGCGCTTTCCGACGGGTCGAACCCAAGCACCACCCAGGCATCCAGGCCTTCCAGGCGGCCATGCACATGGAAACGGCTGCCCCGGATGTCGACCGTTTCACGGCACGGCTCGATACCCTTGATCGGCCACACGCCCGCCGCGAACCACAGGTCCTCGATCACGTCGCACAGCTCTTCGTCACGCTGGGCAGCCAGCTGCGTCACCTGCACGCGTTTCTGCACGTCGGGGTGGTCCGGGTCCAGCGGTTTGAGCTGCAGGGCTTCACGCCGCAGGGTCGCGATGATTTCTGCAAAGCGCGGGCTTTCGGCGAGCAGGTCGCGATAGCACAGATTGAGCTGCTGGCGCTGGGCGTCATTCAGGCGCAGGTCGAACAGGTTGCTCTCGGCCTCTGCCTCACGCCCCGCTGGCATGTCGTTGCCCAGGGTCTCGAATGCACGCACCTGGCCGAAGCCCGGCAGGCTGCGGACCAGCGGCAGGATGCGTGAGTGGAAGGTACGTACCAGCTCGCGGGCACGCGCCGGCGGCAGGTCCAGCTGCCACAGCGAGAACACCTGCACCAGGCGCTTGATGAAGTCCTTGCGAGACTCACGGGTGAAGGTGACGACCGTCATCGCGTCCAGCTCGTAGCCCAGGTAATGGCGCAGCAGCAGGATGCGCAACACCAGCGACGTAGACTTGCCGGCCCCTGCCCCAGCCACCACGCAGGTGGAGGGCGTGTCGCTGAAGATCAGCTTCCACTGGGCGGCACTGGGCTGCGCCTGAGCGGGCAACCGCTGGGCTACATCGGCCTTGAAGCGCTTTTTCAGCTCGGTGGTCAGCGGCAGGCGCCAGTCGTCGAACAACAGGTCATCCCGGCCAGGTACTGCGGCGCTATCAGGGCGCGAATCGCGAATCACCAGCACCTGGCGACCCGCCTCATAACCTTCCACCCGCCCACGCTCGAAACCTTCGCGTACGCCATCAGCGTGACCGCTGCGCTGGCCGGTGGCATGGCCCAGAAACCAGGAGTCACGGTGTTGCGCCTGCAAGCGGCTCAGGCCACGGCCCAAAAGCCGTGCAGCCAGGCGGCGCAGCCAGGGCAATTGTGCGGGCGGGGTCAGGTCGGCAGGGGCCTGGGGTTGCTCGTGGGCCACGGTCACTCCGTTGAAAATCGAAACAGCGTGCATGTTCGCCGCATCGGCAAAAAATCGCCAGCGAATGCTTGCAGATCAGTGGATTAGGCGATGAACCGCACAAATCACATCGGCCAAACCCATCCAATTAAACGATCATAATCAGCCGATATTTACGCTTATTTTCGATCTTTCTTTCAAGCATCATGGCCCCATTACACCCATTCAAGGAGCACGATCATGCTGCAACTGCGACCTTTCGAAGGCCTTGGCCATGCCAACCACGGCTGGCTCGATGCCCGTCACCACTTCTCGTTCGCCGAGTACCACGACCCGGCGCGCATGCACTGGGGCAACCTGCGAGTCTGGAACGATGACCTGATCGGCGCCGGCAGCGGGTTCCCACCGCACCCACACCGCGACATGGAAATCATCACCTATGTGCGTGAAGGCGCCATCACTCACCAGGACAGCCTGGGCAACAAAGGCCGCACCGAAGCCGGCGATGTCCAGGTCATGAGCGCCGGTACAGGCATCGTGCACAGCGAGTACAACCTGGAAGACATCGATACCCGTATTTTCCAGATCTGGATCGTGCCGGAACGCGTCGGCGACGCGCCGTCATGGGGCACTCGGCCATTCCCCAAAGGCGAGCGCGCAGAAGGCTTCGTGACCCTGGCCAGCGGCCGTGCGGGGGATGAAGAAAGCCTGCAAATCCGCACCGATGCGCGCCTGGTGGCGGCAACCCTGCGGGCAGGCGAAACGGCCGAGTATCGCTTTGACACCGGGCGCAGAGGGTATCTGGTGCCGGCCAAAGGCCTGGTCGAGGTCAATGGGCTGCGGGCCAAGGGCCGCGATGGGGTTGCGATCGAGCAGGAAGAAGTGCTGCGAGTGACCGCCATCGAGGACAGCGAAATCGTGCTGGTCGATGTGGCTTGAACAAGCAGGGCCGCGCTGCGGCCCTGCTTCACAGGTCAATCAGGCGATCGCGGCATCAACCAGTTGCTGCGCCTCGGCCACCAGGCGTTGCAGGTGCGCCTGATCGATGAAGCTCTCGGCGTAGATCTTGTAGATGTTTTCGGTGCCGGATGGCCGCGCGGCAAACCAGCCGTTGGCGGTCATCACCTTCAGGCCACCGATGGCCTGGCCATTGCCTGGCGCGTGGCTGAGGATCTGCTCGATGGGTTCCCCGGCCAGTTCGGTCGACTTGACCTGCTCCGGCGCCAACTTGCTCAGCAACGCCTTCTGCCGAGCGTCGGCCTTGGCTTCCACGCGGGTAGCGAACGGGGTGCCCAGCGCCGCCGTGAGGTCGGCATAGGCCTGGCTCGGGTTACGCCCGGTACGTGCCGTCATCTCGGCGGCCAACAGCGCCGGAATCAAGCCATCCTTGTCGGTAGCCCAGACCGTGCCGTCCATGCGCAGGAAGGAAGCGCCGGCGCTTTCTTCGCCACCAAAGCCCAACGAGCCGTCGAACAGCCCCTGGGCAAAGTACTTGAAGCCCACCGGCACTTCATACAACTCACGGCCCAGGCGCGCGGTAACGCGGTCGATCAGGCCGCTGGACACCACCGTCTTGCCCACGGCTGCATCGCTGCGCCAGTGCGGGCGGTGGCGGTACAGGTAGTCGATGGCCACGGCCAGGTAGTTGTTCGGCTGCAACAGGCCATCGGCGGTGACGATGCCATGGCGGTCGTGGTCCGGGTCGCAGGCGAAGGCCACATCGAAGCGCTCGCGCAGGCCGATCAGCCCTTGCATGGCGTGCGGCGAGGAAGGGTCCATGCGGATCTGCCCGTCCCAGTCCACGGTCATGAAGCGGAAGGTCGGATCGACCTCGGTATTGACCACTTCCAGGTTGAGTTTGTAGTACTCGGCGATCGCCGACCAGTAGCGCACCCCTGCCCCACCCAGCGGGTCAACGCCCAGGCGCAGATTGGCGCTGCGGATGACGTCGAAGTCGATGACGTTCGCCAGGTCGGCCACGTAATGGCTGACATAGTCGTGGCGCTGGGTGGTCGGGGCCTCAAGGGCCTGCCCATGGTCCATGCGCTTGACGCCGGCCAGGCCTGCGGCCAGCAATTCGTTGGCCTTGGCCTCGACCCACTTGGTCACATCGCTGTCAGCCGGGCCACCGTTGGGCGGGTTGTATTTGAAGCCGCCGCTCTGCGGCGGGTTGTGCGAGGGGGTAATGACGATACCATCGGCCAGCCCGCCATCGCGGCCGCGGTTGTAGCACAGGATGGCGTGGGACACCGCTGGCGTCGGGGTGTATTCATCGTCCTTGGACAGCATCACCTGCACGCCGTTGGCGGCCAGCACTTGCAGGGCACTGGCGGCTGCCGGCGCGGACAACGCGTGGGTATCGGCACCGATGAACAATGGGCCGTCGATGCACTTTTCCTGGCGGTACAGGCAGATGGCCTGGGTGATGGCCAGGACGTGGTCTTCGTTGAAGCTCAGGTCGAACGAGCTGCCCCGGTGGCCCGAGGTGCCGAAGGCCACGCGCTGGGCCGCTACGGCAGCGTCGGGGCGGCCGGTGTAATAAGCGGTGAGCAGGCGGGGGATATCGACCAGCACGCTGGCCGGAGCCGGCTTGCCTGCCAAAGGACTGAGCGTCATGCAGAAACCTCGAGTTCAACGGATGTTGGGGTTGGAACACGCAGTGTACTGGGAGTTGCAACGAGGTGCGAAGGCCTTGCCGAGGATTATTCGCGGGTTATCTGCCACCAGCCAGGGAACATCTGCTGCACGCGCGGCTCGACGAAGCGCTGGTCGATCAACACCAATACACCGCGGTCCTGATCGCCGCGAATGACCCGGCCCGCAGCCTGGATCACCTTGCGCACCCCGGGGTACAGGTAGACGTAGTCGAAGCCAGCGCCGAACTGACGCCCCAGACGCTGCTTGAACTGTTCGTTGACCGGGTTGACCTGGGGTAAGCCGAGGGTGGCGACGAAGGCACCGATCAGCCGGCTACCCGGCAGGTCGACACCTTCGCCAAAGGCACCGCCCAGCACGGCAAAGCCGACACCCTGGCCGTCTTCGGCAAAGCGCGCGAGAAAGTCCTGGCGTGCGGCTTCGTCCATGCCTGGTGCCTGAGCCCAGGCCGAAATCGCCGGGTGTCGCTCGGCCAGCAGCGCATGCACCTGCTGCAGGTATTCGAAACTGCTGAAGAACGCCAGGTAGTTGCCGGGCTGGCGCTGGTACTGCTCGGCGATCAGCGCAACGATCGGTGCCAGCGAGGCCTGACGTTCGTGATAACGGGTAGAGACCTGGCTGGCGATGCGCACTTCGAGCTGCTCGGCGCGAAACGGTGCGGCCACTTCAAGCCATGCTGTATCCGCTGGCATGCCGAGCAGGTCAGTGTAGAAATGCCGCGGGCTGAGCGTGGCCGAGAACAACGTCACACTGCGCGCAGCCTGCATGCGCGGGCCGAGCAGTTTGGCGGGCGTTACGTTGCGCAGGCACAAGGTGGCCAGGCGTCGCTGGCGCGGGCCGGCGCGCAGACTCACGTCGAACAGAAAATGCTCATCGAACAGCTCTGCGACCCGGCTGAACTGCAGCGCCTGGAAATAGAACTGCAGGATGTGTGCATCCACGTCCACGGGCGACTCGTTCAACCGCTCCTGGATCAGCCCGATGCACTGCTGCAGCGAACGCACAAAGGCGTCCGGCAACTGCTCGGTGGCCAGATAGGGCGCTCGCTGCGCCTTGTACACGGCATTCCATTGGCGGTTCAAGCGGTCCAGCGCGCTGGCCAGCCCTGGCGGTTTGCGCTGACGCAACGCCAGCAACTGCCCCTGATCGAGGCTGGCGCTGTACATGCCACGGCCACGCTCCACCAGGTTATGCGCCTCGTCGACCAGCACCGCTACGCGCCATTGGTTGGCTTGGGTCAGGCCGAACAACAGGGCGTGAGCGTCGAAATAATAGTTGTAGTCGGCCACCAGGACATCGACCCAGCGCGCCATTTCCTGCCCCAGGTAGTACGGGCAAACCTGATGTTCCAGGGCCACTTCGCGCAGGTTTGCGCGGTCCAGCAACGGCAACCGGGCTGCAGCCTCCCGCGCCGCCGGCAGGCGGTCGTAGAAGCCTCGGGCCAATGGGCAGGCCTCGCCATGGCAGGCCTTGTCGGGGTGCTCGCAGGCCTTGTCCCGGGCGATCAGCTCCAGTGTACGCAGCGCGGGCTGCGGCGTAGCCTGGGTGATCTGTTGCAGGGCATCCAGCGCCAGGGCGCGGCCAGGGGTCTTGGCGGTGAGGAAAAACACTTTGTCGAGTTGTTGCGGCACCATGGCCTTGAGCAACGGGAACAGCGTGCCGAGGGTCTTGCCGATACCGGTGCTGGCCTGGGCCATCAGGCAGCGCCCGGTGCTGACCGCCTTGTACAGGGTTTCGGCCAGTTGCCGCTGGCCTTGGCGAAACTGCGGGTAAGGAAAGCCCAGGCTCTGCAGGCCGCGATCACGCTCGGCCAGGCGCTGCGTTTGCGCCTGGGCCCAGGCCAGAAAGCACTGGCATTGGGTTTCGAAAAAAGCGTGCAGCTCGGCGGCGCGGTAATGCTCGCTGATCAAGGTCTGGCCGTCGTTGTCCACGTTCAGGTAAACCAGCGCCACCTCGATGGCGGGCAGCTGCCGTGCCTGGCACAGCAACCAGGCATAGACCTTGGCCTGGGCCCAGTGCAGTTGGCGATGATTGGCCGGTTGCCGGGCCAGGTCACCACGGTAGGTCTTGATCTCTTCAAGCCGGTTTGCGGCGGGGTCATAACCGTCGGCGCGACCGCGCACCTGCAAGCCCTGATACGCACCTTCGAGTGCGACCTCCGCTTCATAGCCGGCGGCCCGCCTGGCCACGACACGGCGATGGCCCTCCATGCCCTCCTGGGCAGTGGGCGACGGTGTGAAGCGCAGGTCGAGATCACCGGCCTTGGCAGTGAACTCACACAAAGCCCGCACCGCCACGCGGTAGTTCATTGCTCTTCGCTCCAGCGCACATGGCAGACCGCGACCGGCAGGCCGTGTTCGGCGCAGAATTCCAGCCACCGCAACTGGTTGTCCTGCAGGCGGTCGCCAGGCCCTTTGACCTCGACCATGCGGTAACGCCCCTGCTCCGGCCAGAACTGGATCAGGTCAGGCATGCCGGTACGGTTGTTGCGGATGTCCTGCAGCAAGCGCAAGAAACACTGCTTGAGGTGCTCCGCCGGGAGGCAAGCCAATGCCTGTACGAGCAAAGCATGGCTGAGCATCTGCCAGAACACGAACGGCGATTGCAGCCCTTGCTTGGCGGCATAGCAGTCGAGGATGGCCTGCTGATGCGAGCCGTCGTCGAGCCGGCCCAGGCACGCCTCGAACTGAGCGGCGCGGCGCAGTTGGAAGTCGCAGTCATGCAGGTCTTGCGGTGCAGCCTGGAAGGGGTTGAAGAACGCGCCGGGAATCGGGGCAAAGATCGCATCCCAGCACAACAACCCGAACAGGCTGGTGAGCAGCGTGTTCTCGACGTAGTGAACCTGCCCGCCTGCTTGCGCCAGGTGCTGGCGAACCGCCTCCTCGACACCCAACGCAGCCTGTTCGCGCGGCAGTTCGAGCTCGATCACCGGCGCGGGTGTAACACGTCGACGGCGCTGCGCCGGCCCGCCCAGCTTGCGCACCAGGCGCGGCACCATGCGCTGCAGCGCCTGTACTTCCAGGGCATTGGCAGGCGCTTGAGCCAGCTGCAATGCCAGGGCATGCGCGTCTTGCCAGCGCTCGCTGCGCTCCAGCACGCGCACCTGGCGGATGCGCGCTTGGGCATGGCTGCTCTGGGCATACACCGTCAGTGCCAGCTCCCAGTCGCCAAGGCGCTCGCACTGCTGGCCCAGGGCAAACAGCAAGCGCGCGTGACGCCGGGCCAGCCACGGGTTGTCGCTGCCCCAGCCCACCAATGCCTCAAGGATCGACGCAGGCGCCTCACCCAGCTCCAAGCGCTCGGCGCACTGGTGCAAGGCCATGGCCAGGTCGACGTCGCTGCGCTGCTGCAAGGCCCGCGAGCCGGGGCTGAATGGCACGTGCTCGAAACGCAGCACGCCCAGGTCGGCCAGGACAAAATCAGACCAGTCCTGGTACAGGTTGCCGAAGAACAGCAGACGCATGCGATCGCACAGCGGCTGCAGGCACCACTGGACGATGCGCACCGGTGCACTGGCGAACCAGTCGGACAGTGGCCTGGGCGCCAGCGCCAAGGCTTGCAGTTGCGCGAGCAGATCGCTTTTGGCCGCACGCGGTCGGCTCAGCAGGCCGGCAAAACCGCTGGCCAGCTCTTCCTTGCGCAGCAAGGCGAACAATTGCTCCAGGCTCAACTGTTCGGGTTCGCGCACCCAGCCCAGCGCCTGCAGGGGCTGCAAGGCCACAGACGAATCGCCGATCTCGGCATAATCCAGCCGGTCGCTGCGAAACAGCTCGCCCTTGCGCATCACCATGCGCACAAGCAGGGCCTGGGCTGGCTCCTCGAGCCTGGCAAAAGCCTGGATGAACGCCAGCTCCTGGATATCGAGCAGGTCGGCATAACGGTGTTCGACCCACAGCAGTACCTGGCGGAAGTTATGCAGGTAGTAGAGCGGGTCGTCGACGGAATGGGCGATCACGGGGCGGGTCGGGCAGCAGGAACGGACACTGTTTATACATACAGATAACGCTTGCTGGCAAGCCCCGTGGGTCAGGTCGGCCAGCGCCCGACGAATGGTGCGTGGGCCACCTCAGAGCGTCATGACCATCTCATGCCAGGCCATGCCGCCGTGGTCCGAGGGCGATGGCTTCACGTAGTGATACCCCATCTTGCGGTACAGCTCGACATGCTGCTGCTTGCACATCAGGTGGATGGTGCGCTTGTGCAGCGCGGTCATCCGCTGCACGAAGGTGTCCATCAGCAGCTTCGCGTAGCCTTTGCCCTGATGAGCCGGATCCACCACAACGGACATGATCACCACGTTGGCGGCCGCCGGGTCGTGGCCTACCAGCTCCTTGAAGGCCTCATCGGACATCACCACGTCGTGGGCGCAGCCACTGTTGATGAAGCCAACGACACGGCCGTCGACCTCAAGCAGGAGAAAACCCTCTGGGTACTGCGCGATGCGGGTGCGGATCTTTTCGAGGGTCGCGGCCTCATCGCCCTCGTACGCGCCGATTTCGATCTCGTAGCAGCGTTCGGCATCCTGTGGAACAGGTTGACGGAAATGTGGGGTGCCCATGCAGATGCTCCTGAGTGTGAACGAACAGGGCGCCATGATACGTGACCTGCCAGGGCAGGCGATCAGCTTTTGCTGTCAGCCTGGCGCCCGCGACGCGGTAGCAACAGCTGCTTCAACCGGCGAAGCTCCTCGCTAAGCGCTTCTGGCCGGTCGCCTGCCCAGGTGAAAGCCAGGTAGTGCTGATAACGCCCCTGCAAACTGAACCGCGCACCTGCCAGGACTTGCAAGGCCGGGCCAGACAATGCTGCCGCGATGCGCTCGAGGGCGATTGGCCCAAGCATGCGCACCCACAGGACATACCCCCCGTCAGGCATGTCGAAGGCCACTTGCCCGCCCAGGCAAACAGTGAGTTGATGGCATAACTGCTCCATACGCTTGCGCAGCTCCAGCCGACGCCGGCTCAACTGTCCGTCGACCTCACCATTGCCGAGCATCTGCGCCAATGCCTGCTGACGCACGGGCGGCAGCTGGAACGCCCGTCGGGAAAACCGTTCGGCAAGGGTGCCATGCAGGCCCAGCACATACGCATAGGGCGCCTCGGCACCGACCAACGCCTGCAGCGACCCCAGCACCAACAGCCAACGTTGGTCGACCCAGTCACGCAAACGTGCCACAGGCGGTGTATCGAAACAGTACTCGCTGTCCAGATCGTTCTCCAGCAGCCACACGGGATGCGCGGCCAGCAAGTGGGCAATCTGCCGCTGGACCTGCTGTGACATCAACCGCCCCGTGGGCATGCCAAGGCAAGACGGTATGACCATCATGCGTACCGACTCACGCCCCAGCAGGCGCGCCAGGCTGCCGAGGTCGGGGCTGCCGTGGTTGTCCACGGGCATCTCCAGCACGTGCAGACCAAAGCGCTGCAAAACCCTCAGCAAACGCCAGCAACACGGCGATGCGACCAGCACCGTGCTGCCATGCAATGCCAATGCTTCCAGCAGCGTTTCCAGCAAAGCCTGCACGTCGGGCCCCAGGTGCACATCCTCAGCACGCCAGGATTGCCGGGACGCTCGGGTATAACGTTCGGCCAGTATGTGCCGCAGGCGAACTTCTCCCGAACTCTGGGCGCCGGAGGATGAACAGGCCCGCTGTCGCGCCAGCCGTCGTTCGTGAGCGAACAAGACACGCTCCATCGCCGGATGCGCCAGCACGGCCTGGTCCGACTCGGCAGTGGCCGCTACGCCGGTAATGACTCCCGCGGGCACGAAGTACCCGGACTTGGGTACCGACAGCACCCGCCCTTCATGTTCCAGCAACCCGTAGGCCGTTTGCACAGTGGCCAATGAAACGCGCAGGTGCCGCGAAAGGGCGCGCAGTGAGGGCAAACGGCGCTGCCCTCCCCGCGCGGCCTCATCGATCAGCGCTTCCAGATATCGATACACCGTCTGGTAGGCGAATTCACGCCCCATCAGGTAAGCCCCCGCAGACAATCGAAGCAGCAGCGGGCCGGCAGGCCAGTAGCCCCAGATGCACATCACGTCGCGCCAGGTTGGCCAGCAAGGCCCAGGTGCTGTGATTCAAACGCCCTTCGTAAATGGCCCGCAGTTGGGCGAGGGACAAACCACTGGTGTTCACCAACCAATCCTTGACAGGGTCGGGACACGGCTTGCCCTGCATGACGCGGTGCAGATAAGGCAGAGCCACCAACATATCGGCGTGGCAGCATTGCAGAAAGCGCTCCAGCCCACGCCCCTTGTTGGCGAACGGGCTGTGCAGCATGCAAACGAGCTGAGTTCGCTCAAGGCCATAGGCCTTGGCAAAACGGCTGTGCTGCGATGCTGGCGCCCTTTCGCAATGCAGACGCTGCGCCGGGCTTGCCTGCACAGGCGCATTGCAGCGCGACAGCAATTCATGCAACTGGGCCAAGGCCAGCGGGTCAAGAAAACTCGCCAGGGGCATGGCCTTGTGCACCGCTTCGAAGCGGCATTCCATCATCGAGTCCAGCTCATCGCCACTCAGCAGCTGGGGCATCAGGTCGTCGATGGTAATCAACCTGATCGGAAACTCCGAGCAGCGCCCGGTGCCCGGCTTTTCGGGCTCGCCAAGTGAGGTGCCGGCAGTGTTGTGCAACTGGCTCAACCGCTCGGCAAGCGTCGCCATGCATTGATGCAGGTTTGCCGTCCCCCCGTCACCCGACTGGCGCAGGCCCCTGCGCGCCCATGCCAGGTAACGCAGCCGCTGCCGCGCAGGCATGGCGGTTACCATTGCATCGACTGCCGGCTGGCCTTCAAGCGCCAGCCACAGCGCTGCGCCGAGCTCCAGGTGCGTGCGGCTGCCCAAAAGTGCTTCAGGCCGCGCATCGACAAGATGGCCGAACACAAGCAGAGCATCGCGCGCCAGCGCCCAGGGTGCGACCTCCAGATAGGGCCTTCGGGTGAACGACACCAACTGCCCGGCTTCGAGCATCTGCAACTGCACACGAGGATCGTCATGCAGAAACAAGGCACTGAACACACGCTCATGTTGCTCAAGAAGCGCGCCGCTGGCCGCAGGCAGGCATACAGCCACCACCTGCAACTGAAAGGTGACAGGTGCACGCTGGGCGATGCTCAACTGGGCCGCACGCAAGACCGCCAGCAGCCGGGCGCTATGGCAGTCTGCGCCTAGCAGCACGAGCAACTTGAAGGTACCGATGTATTCCGGGCCACCTGCGGCTACCAGCAGGCGCTGAATGAACAGCTGTAAAGAGGCCCGCTGGACCTGGGACATATGGCCCAGCACGCGATCCAGCACCTGCTGGTAGATATGGTGCATAGCTTGGTCGTGGATATTGCTCACATGTCACCTCACTACTTCATGCTTTCCACCGCCAACGATGCACTTTTGCATGAATGAATAAGCGGCGAATCAAGCCTGAAGAAACTTCCTACAAGTCTTTAAGAGAAACTGAAGTGACGAATTACTGTCGCCATGACATTGATAAAAATGAACCCCCGCGTGAGCCCGGCGCTGCGCCAGAATACCGAAAGCCAGGGTTGTTCTTCTCCATTGCACGCTCCTTGCGTAAAGCATCATTACGCCATTATCAAGCGTTGCTCAACGATTAAAAGATACAGATGCCGGTAAAAAAACCATTCAGCCGAATGACAAGTCACTGTGCGCCAGAGGCCGGGGAGTTTCAAAGACAATGAATTTTCAAAGGATGTGCGGGCACGCGAAGTGGGAATGACTGTTTATGTAGGATGGGTACTAGTTAGTTGTAGGAATAATCCCAAGCAATAGACTATTCACGGAAAGTTGGAGGTAAGGTACTGGAACTACACGCCCTGGGTTTAATGGCGTTGCGGTCAAGGCATTTGCCCGGTCGCATCTTGAACGAGCGGTGAACCTGCAAAAAAAAACCCGAGCCAAGCCCGGGTTTTCTTGTACATCCAACGCCTGTCACGCCACGCCCAGGTCTAGCACCACTCTGCCGCCACAAGGACACTCATCCATGTACCGGTGCGCTTCAACCACCTGATCAAACGGATACACCTTGATGATCTGCGGTGTCAGCAACTGGTCAGCCGTGAACTGGTTGATATCACGCAGGGCGCGCTGCAACGCAACCTGGTCCTGGCTAATGCCCAGTTCCGGCTTGCCGGTGAAGTTACCGATACAGTGAACGTAAAACTGAATGTTCTTCTGGAACGCCGCACAGGCCGGGAAAGGTGTCTGGTTACCCCCCTGCAGGCCATACAGTACCAGGCTGCCGCGTGGCGCGAGCACGTCGCCCAGGAGCGACATCTGCGGGCCGCCCATGCCATCGAGGACCATATCCACGCCGCGCCCATCGGTGTACTTGCCCACCTGCATGAGCAAGTCCTGCTCTTCGGTGACGATCACCTTGTCAGCACCCAGGCCCAGCAGGTACTCGCGCTGCTCCGGCTCCTTGGTGGCAGCGAACACCTTGAGGCCCAGGGCCTTGCCCAACTGCACGAAGGCGGGCCCTGCGCAGTGGCTGGCATCGGTGACCAACGCGGTCTGCCCGGCCTTGGCCCTGGCCAGGTCGACGTAGGCGAAGTAGGCGATCAGCAGCGGCGTGTAATGCACGCTGGCCTCGATCGGCGTGAGGATATCCGGGTAACGGGTAATCGCCGTGCGCGGCAGGACGATCACATCCCCATACACCGGGTGATCATTGGCGCTGGTCGCCGGGAAGCTGGCCACCCGGTCGCCCACTGCAATGTCATCGACACCTTCACCCACCGCAGTCACCACGCCGGCCATCTCGTGGCCGATCCCCGCAGGCAGACGGGCCTGGGATGGCGCCAGGTTCTGCCGCCAGAGCACGTCGTACCAGCTCACGCCAATGGCCTCGACGCGGATCTGCACCTCGCCGACAGCAGCTGACGGTTCGGCCTGCTCCTCGCAGCGGAGCACTTCGGCAGCGCCGAACTTGTGGAACCGGATCATGCGGGACATCGCATACCTCGCCTTTGTGAATCTCGTATTACCACGGACTTTATCCGGGCTTTAGCCGTTAGACCATCAGTGGCTATTAATAGTCGACATGCCTGTCATCGATTGGGCACCTCACATTTCTGTGCATTGGCCCCCACAAATCGGTGCAGGTTAACAGCCTTTGGCCTTAAGATTCACCCCTGCCCCACTTTAGGCGAAGCGCACCGATGAATCGAAACGACCTGCGTCGTGTAGACCTCAACCTGCTGATCGTGTTCGAAACGCTGATGCACGAGCGTAGCGTGACCCGTGCCGCCGAGAAGCTGTTCCTCGGCCAGCCGGCGATCAGCGCGGCGCTGTCGCGCCTGCGCAACCTGTTCGACGACCCGCTGTTCGTGCGCACCGGCCGCAGCATGGAGCCTTCAGCACGGGCACATGAAATCTTTGCCCTGCTGTCGCCGGCGCTGGATTCCATCTCCACCGCCGTCAGCCGCGCCGCCGAATTCGACCCGGCCACCAGCAACGCGGTGTTCCGCATCGGCCTGTCGGACGACGCCGAATTCGCCCTGCTGCCGCAGTTGCTCAAGCGCATCCGCGCCGAAGCGCCCGGTATCGTGCTGGTGGTGCGCCGGGTCAATTACCTGCTCATGCCTACCCTGCTGGCCTCCGGTGAAATCTCGGTGGGGGTGAGCTACACCAGCGAACTGCCCGCCAATGCCAAGCGCAAGGTGCTGCGCCGCAGCATGCCCAAGCTGCTGCGCGCCGACAGCGTACCCGGCAGCATCACCCTCGATGACTTCTGCGCACGGCCCCATGCACTGGTGTCGTTCGCAGGCGACCTGTCCGGTTTCATCGACGAAGCGCTGGAAGAGATCGGCCGCAAGCGCCATGTGGTCCTGGCCGTGCCGCAATTCAACGGCCTGGGCAGCCTGCTGGCCGGGACCGATATCGTTGCCACGGTGCCCGATTACACCGCTGATGCACTCACGGCTGCGGGCGGCTTGCGGGCTGAAGACCTGCCGATAACGGTGCGCAGCTTCGAGCTGCACATGGCTTGGCGAGGGGCGCAGGACAATGACCCGGCGGAGCGCTGGTTGAGGTCGCGGATTCAGATGTTCTTTGGCGACCCTGACAGCCTCTAGGGCTTTGTCCTAGACCGCCTGAAGTCGGCCGATTGCTGCCTGTGTCCATCGGCAGAAATCGGACAAATGCAGCCGTTTGAGAATGGCCCGAGGCAATTCTAAGTCCTCGGTCAGTGGGTACTTGCTCGCCGTTTCAGCTCTTCCAACCTCCCCGACAACGCATCCCTATACTTCCCTGCCTGGCACGACTCAAGCGCTGCCTCCGTTTGCGCGATCGCAGCGTCTGTCGCGCCCAATGCTTCGTGACATTTACTGGATCGTGTCCCAGGAGGTGGTGTAACTCATCCGGATGTGCTTCTGAGCTTTCACCCTGCTTATGCTTGGTCAGCAGAAAACCAAGATTGACCAAGTAAGGATTATTCCTTACCCTCCAATCAATACATCCGGGAGAACGCACATGCCTGCCATCCACGAAATCGCAACGCTAACCTCGAAGGGGCAGATCACACTGCCCAAATCCGTTCGCCAGCTTTTGGGCATAGACACTGGAGGCAAGATCGCATTCGACGTACGCGGGGGCGAAATCGTGGTCAGCCGCGTAGAGACCACCCACGAAGACCCTGCCATCGGTGCATACCTGGGTTTGCTAGAGGCTGATATCCGAAGCGGCCGCAACCTCACCACCCTGCCGGAAGACTTGGCGCAAACCATGCTCGCCAACGCAAACCACTCCGTAAACCTGGACGAAGATATCGATGGTGAGGTCGCGCTCTGATGCTGCGACATGGCTGGACACTGTTGTTCCATGAAGGTGTGATTTTACAGCTACGCAAATTGCAAGAAGCCGCCGCCCGGGCCGAGCAGAACGACCCGCAAGGTTTTGAAAGCAACGCCAACGTGAAGCTGTTTCGGGCATTGAGCCATCTGATCCTGGAGGCTGTGCCTGCCGATCCGGGCCGTGATGAGTTCCGCCAAGGCAATACGCTGGGCACCGCCTACCGACATTGGCGCCGTGCAAAAATCGGCAGGCGCTTTCGGCTGTTCTTTCGCTATGACTCAAGGTCCAAGGTCATCGTCTATGCATGGGTCAACGACGAAAACACGCTACGCTCCGCAGGCAGTAAATCCGATCCCTAAGCCGTATTCGAGAGGATGCTGGGCCGCGGCAACCCTGCTGATGACTGGGATGCGCTGATTACTGCAACGCGAAGCGATTGGGAAGAGGCCAACCCATAGGTTGCCGCAAAAAGTCTGGCCTGACTGTCGAGTGTGCGGTCCTGCACGGGGTCATCGAAGAAGTGTTCACACCAAGCGCGCAGCCTTGCGGGGTGTGGCACCGCTACGAACGCGTTGATCCGCTGCGCCGTTTCCAGCTCGCGCAACAAGCCGGACACCACGGTCATCTGGCAGGGGTCGACCTGCGAGCTCAGCAGGTGCGCAGGGAGACATCGCCTCCCATACGGATCTCCAGGCTTACCCCGCTGGAACAAACAGCGCGTGGCCGTAGGGGATCACCCAGCTGCCACCGTCGCTGCTCACTCGCATCACACCCCTGGCGGCGTAGATGAGCTGATCATCGGCGTGGCAGTGGCTGGCCACCACCTCACCGTGCCCGTAGTCCATTCCTAACGCTTCCATGCCGCGAGTGCCTCAGGCCGTGACGACAGTGTTGCCCAAAGGCTTGAGCAGGCCCTGGCGAGTTGCCCTGCACACGGCACTGACCAGTGCCTGCAGCGAGGCCTGGAGAATGCTGCTGTCTCTGCCAACGCCGAACAGCATCTGACTGTTGACGCGGATCTCCACGTAGGCAATCGCTTCGGCCTGGGCGCCATCACGTACCGCATGCTCATGGTAGTCAGCGATGTCGAAATGCAAGCCGTGCGCGGCGAAGGCGTTGACCAGCGCGGCCAGCGGCCCGTTACCCTCACCGCTCAATGGCAAACGGCCGCCGTCGACGAGCAATTGCGCAGTCACGTAGGTGGTGGCTTCGTCACTGGTGAGCATGGGCTGGCTCAGGATGTAAGGCTGGCCCTGCTGCAGATAATTCTCGTTGAAACAGGACAGGATCATGTCGCTGGTCACTTCCTGGCCCTTGGCATCAGCAACACGCTGCACCAGGCCGCTGAATTCCATCTGCAGGCGGCGCGGCAGCACGATGCCCTGCTGTTCCAGCAGGTACGCCACCCCGCCCTTGCCCGACTGGCTATTGACCCGTATCACGGCCTCGTAGCTACGCCCCATATCAGCGGGGTCGATGGGCAGATAGGGGATTTCCCAATAGCCATCAGGGTTGTCGCGACGGTGCGCGAAGCCTTTCTTGATCGCGTCCTGGTGGGAGCCGGAGAAAGCGGTGAACACCAGTTCACCGGCATAGGGATGGCGAGGGTGCGTGGGCAGCTGGTTGCAATACTCGACCTCACGCTGGACATGGATGATGTCCGAGAAGTCCAGCTCAGGGCTGATACCACTGGTGTACAGGTTCATGGCCAAGGTCAGGATATCGACGTTGCCAGTGCGCTCGCCATTACCGAACAAGGTGCCTTCGACCCGTTGCGCACCGGCCAGGCAGGCCTGCTCGGCAGTGGAAACCCCGGTTCCACGATCATTGTGCGGGTGCACGCTGATGATCACGCTGTCACGATGGCTCACATGCCTGCAGAACCATTCGATCTGGTCGGCGAACACGTTCGCGGTAGACACTTCGACAGTGGTGGGCAGGTTGAGGACCATCTTGTTGGACGGCGTCGGCTTGAACTCGGCGATCACCGCATCACAGATTTCCAGCCCGAAATCCAGCTCGGTGAAACAGAACGTTTCAGGCGAATACTGATAGGTCCACTGGGTTTGCGCATTGGCCTGCATCAGCGCCTTGATCTCACGGGTGGCTTGGGTGGCGATGTCGATACAGCCAGCGCGGTCGACACCAAACACCACCTCGCGGAATACTGGTGCAGTGGCGTTGTAGACATGCACGATCGCTCGCGGCACGCCTTTAAGCGCTTCGAAGGTGCGCTCGATCAGGTGCGTGCGCGCCTGGGTCATGACTTGAATGGTGACATCGTCGGGGATGGCGCCGCTTTCGATCAGCTCGCGCACGTAATCGAAATCAGTCTGCGAAGCGGCCGGGAAGCCAACCTCGATTTCCTTGAAGCCGACTTTGACCAGCAGGTCGAAGAAGCGCCTCTTGCGCTCGGCGTTCATCGGCTCGATCAGCGCCTGGTTACCGTCACGCATATCGACACTGCACCAGACAGGCGCCTTTTGCTGCACCTGACTTGGCCAGGTGCGGTCCGGCAGGTCGACTACGTTGAAATGGCGGTATTTCGTGGATGGATCCTTCAGCATCATGGCGGCGTTTTCCTTGGCCTGTCGATGATTGTAATGGGCCGCCGCATGGGGCAACCGCTCTAATCAAAGTATTGGATCCAATTTATACCTGTTGTGGTTTGCCAGGATTGCGTTGTTTTCGCGAGGACGCCAGCTTGGATTCACTAGATTGCTAAAAACCTCCTAGGAATGGATATTTATTGCGAATCTCTCAGGAAACGTTTGCGTGGATCTTCAGGTAAATTGCAATTCGGGCGATTCACATTCGGTCATGCCCCAGAAATGGTGTAACTCGTCCTGCATCGCCACGTTGACCTCCAAGTGCCAGGTCACAGCGCCCAGGTCCGTCACCAGCTTTGGGCCACGACTCTGGTGGCAGCATCGCATTCGACGTCCGCATGGGGGGCGTGGTCAGCCGCATAGACGCCACCATGAAGCCACTGCCATCGGTGCATTCCTGGATGTGTGGAGGCTGATATCCGAAGCGAACGCAATGTCACCACACTGCCGGGGGACCTGGCGCAAACCATCCGCGCCAATATGGACAACAGGTAAATCTGCACGAAGATATCGACGGTGAGGTCGGGGTCTGATGCTGCGACATGTACCCAACAACACCGGGATAACCTGCGGCTACGGAGTTCGATGCCTTCTGGCATAAGGCGATTGCGGTATGAACCCGGCAGCGCAGCCGCTCACCTGCAACAAGCTGCACAGCCGCAAAACAATAGTTAATATTTATAGCTACTTAACTTCAAAGGCATCGTAGACCACTGCATTGCCCAAGCGCATTGCGCTACCCACGCCGACCGTGCGGTTAAGCCAGGCGTACTGGGGCGCCGAAGTCTCGAAACGCAGTGTGATGCGGAACTGGTAGAGGCTGGGATCGACATCTTCGCCAGCGGCAACTTTCTTCATGACCTCAGCCGGCCCGTAACGGTAGCCTTCGGTGCGCAGGTAGATCAGTGCACCGTCGTCGGTCTGCAGCAGGTAGCGGGTGTCGATGATTGCCACACCCTCGGGGCTGACGATCTGCCAGTCGGCGCCGTTATTGAGGATTGTGCCCTTGAGCCTGGCCCCCTCGAAATGGCCGCCTGTGATCGGGATGATACGCCGCTTGCCCTGCGCGCTGGTTTCGCCCAGCTCCCACACCGGCGCTACCAGGTCCACCGTGAAGCGCGCCAAGGGTTCGAGCTTGAGCGGGGGCGGAGCGTAACTGGCAGCCTGGGCAAGACCTGTACAAACACCAAGCAGCAGCACGAGCAATCCTCTGCCAAGGCTCATCATGCTGCCTCCTGCAGTGAATGGATATTGGAGTTTGTAGGGTTCAGGCCCCGAGATGCGCCACACCACATAGGCGGGAATCCTTGACAGCACCGAGCGGCGACCGCTGAGGGACGTGCAATAAACGCTTGCATGAGCACAGAATATCCTTTGTTATTGTTAGGTGGATAACATTGTTAACGATTATTTTTGTTAACCAATAATTTGTCAAGGTCATAGGGTCTTGCCGCAGAACCTTCAGTACCTTTGAGCTCAGCGCCATGCGGCTGGCACTCGACCTCAAGGGCACTGCGGTAGCCAGAGGGACGCCGGCCTGTGCTACATGCAGTTACAGACGACGAGTGAAGAATTCAGTTTTATTCCCTTTCCTGTAGTCCATTTCCCAAAGATACTCACGGCGCCTGTTTTTCGTTGCGGTCGTTATTTGTCAGTTTTAGGCTCGGTGGGTCGTTGCACATCAACGACCGACTTTGACAGGTCGCGACGAGATACTTGCAGAGCTTTGCCTTTCATGGCGGCTGTGTATGGGGCACGTTCGCGTGCACCGGTTCTGGTATCCGCCGGTCTGTCAACCTATGCACAGCTGCCACCTAACTGTTTGACAGCAGGTAGCTGGTGGCCCTGAAGATGGATACCAAAGCATGCTGAAGATAGTCCCCGACCCACCCCACACTCTCCACTCCCTTGAAGACACGCTGATGATGGCTGCCGACTACGCGCTTTGCGCCGAGGTCGTTGTCCAGCAGGCGATGTTGATGCAGCCGAAAGCACCTGCGTCCGTGATGATCATGACCTCAATCCACGAACTTGATGCCCTACGCAAATTGCTAGAGTCAGCCTTGGCACAGATACAAAAGCCAGCCGATCCGCAAACGCTGCATTAGTCCTCATCATGATTTGCCTGGGCTGCTCGACTTCGGGCTAGCTGCCTCGCACAGCGCCGCCCCTGAGGTTGCACACGCCCCTCAGGCCCCCGGTGAACCTGTCGGAGCCCGGCTTGCCGGCGATCGGGCCAGCCCAGTCACCCGGAGTTTCAAGGCGCCAACACACCCTTAAAGACGTCACTACCCTACTACCCTGGCGCTCCGCCCAAGCCCCTGCTCCCAGCGCCCCAATTTGGCACCTTGGCGCCCCAAAACCACACATACCGCTGCTTGACCACTCACCAAGCGTGCGCCCTTCCCGCCCTGCAGCCCCTCTAACACAAGCCCTTGAACAATAATCTGACCAATTGGCCATGTTTTTGCTGTGCAACTGCTCATCACCCTGACCCCGAGCAGTCCCATGTCCACATCCCCCTCGCAATTGCGCCTCGAGCTGCGTGCCATTACCAAGCGATACCCGGGCACTTTGGCCAACGACCGCATCGACCTGCGCATCGCGCCCGGTGAAATCCATGCCCTGCTCGGCGAGAACGGCGCGGGCAAGAGCACCCTGATGAAGATCATCTACGGCGTCACGGCGCCGGATGCCGGCCAGCTGCTATGGGAGGGGCAGCCCGTGCGCATGCGTGACCCTGCCCGCGCCCGCGCGTTGGGCATCGGCATGGTGTTCCAGCACTTTTCCCTGTTCGAAACCCTGAGCGTCGCGCAAAACATTGCCTTGGCGCTTGGCCGCGATGCCGGTACGCCAAAGCAATTGGCGCCGCGCATCCGCGAAGTGTCCCAACGCTACGGCATGGGCCTGGAACCTGAGCACCTGGTGCACAGCCTGTCGATCGGGGAACGCCAGCGCGTGGAAATCGTGCGTTGCCTGATGCAGCCGATCAAGCTGCTGATCCTCGACGAACCCACTTCGGTGCTTACCCCGCAAGAGGTCGACGAACTGTTCGTCACCCTGCGCACACTCGCCGCAGAGGGCTGCAGCATCCTGTTCATCAGCCACAAGCTCAACGAAGTGCGTGCCCTGTGCCATGGCGCCACCGTGTTGCGCGGTGGGCGGGTCTCCGGCGCTTGCGACCCGGCGCAATGCAGCGATCTGCAACTGGCGCGAATGATGGTGGGCGATGCCGAAGGGCTGGAGGCAAGTTACCCGAAAAGCGCCGGGGGCTTGCCACGCCTGCGGGTGGACGACCTGACCTGGCGCAACAAAGACCCATTCGGCACGTCCTTCGAACACCTGCGCCTGGAAGTACGCAGCGGCGAGATCGTAGGCATCGCGGGGGTCGCCGGCAACGGCCAGGACGAACTGCTGGCCCTGCTCAGTGGTGAAACACGCCTGCCCGCCAGCGACCGCGAACGCATCACCCTCGACAACCGGCCGATGGCCCACCTCTACCCCGACGCCCGCCGCGCCCTGGGGATGGCCTTCGTACCGGCCGAACGCCTTGGGCATGGCGCGGTGCCGGACATGAGCCTGGCCGACAACGCCCTGCTCACCGCTTTCCAGCAGGGCCTGGTCAACCGCGGCCTGATCCGTTCAGGCAAGGTGTTCGCGCTGGCCGAGCAGATCATCCAGCGCTTCGCGGTCAAAGCGCCGGATGCCCGGGCCACGGCACGTAGCCTGTCCGGGGGCAACCTGCAGAAGTTCATCCTCGGCCGCGAGATCCTGCAGGCTCCCAAGCTGCTGATCGCTGCCCACCCGACCTGGGGTGTGGATGTCGGAGCCGCCGCGGCGATTCACCGTGCGCTGATTGCCTTGCGCGACGCCGGCGCAGCAATCCTGGTGATTTCCGAAGACCTGGAGGAGTTGTTCCAGATCAGCGACCGCATCGGCGCGCTGTGCAGTGGCCGCCTGTCGCCGCTCAAGGCCACCGCGCAGGCCCATACCGTGGAGGTCGGCGGTTGGATGGCCGGCCAGTTCGATGCCCCGCAAGACGCCGCCTGACGAGAACCCCTCATGTTGCTATCCCTCGAACCCCGTACCCAGCAGTCCCGTGCCATGCTCGTTGTGTCACCCCTGCTTGCCGCCCTGTTGACCCTGCTCAGCGGGGCGATCCTGTTCAGCGCCCAGGGGCATGCCCCCTTGCAGACCTTTCACACGTTGCTGATCGAACCCATCAGCGACCTTTACGGCCTCTCGGAACTGCTGCTCAAAGCCTTGCCGATCCTGCTCTGCGCCCTCGGCCTGGCTGTGGCCTACCAAGCCCGCATCTGGAACATTGGCGCCGAAGGCCAGCTGCTGATCGGCGCCCTGGCCGGCAGTGCCGTGGCGATCCACCTCATCGAGTGGGAAAGCCGCTGGGCGCTGGTCTGGGTGTTGCTCGCCGGCACGCTGGCCGGTGCGCTATGGGGGGCACTCGCGGCCTGGCTGCGCACGCACTTCAATGCCAACGAAATCCTCACCACCATCATGCTCAATTACATCGCCTTGAACCTGCTCTTGTACTTCGTTCACGGGCCACTGAAGGATCCCGAAGGGTTCAGTTTCCCGCAGTCGGCAATGTTCGGAGATGCCAGCCGCCTGCCGGCGCTGTTCGAGGATGGCCGGCTGCATATCGGGCTGTACTTCGTGCTGATGGCACTGGTGGCGGTGTGGGTGCTGCTGCACAAGAGCTTCCTGGGTTTCCAGATCAAGGTGCTCGGGCAGGACCTGCGCGCCGCTGGGTTTGTCGGCTTTCGCCACAAGCGCCTGGTCTGGCTGGCGCTGCTGATCAGCGGCGGCCTGGCAGGCCTGGCCGGGGTCAGCGAAGTCAGCGGGCCGATCGGCCAACTGGTGCCGCAGGTATCTCCCGGCTACGGCTACGCGGCGATTACCGTCGCGTTTCTCGGGCGCCTCAACCCCTTTGGCATTCTGATCGCCGGGTTGTTGATGGCCCTGCTGTACCTGGGCGGCGAAAACGCGCAGATGAGCCTGAACCTGCCGCAATCGCTGACCGGGCTGTTCCAGGGAATGATGCTGTTCTACCTGCTGGCCTGCGACGTGCTGATCCTCTACCGGCTACGCCTGAAGCTGAACTGGCGCCGGCGCGCGCCGCTGGCAAAACCTGCCAGTGCCTGACTCCCCATGACCTTTTCGTTTACCTGCCGCCCACCGCGTGCAGGCTGAGGCTTCGACTATGGATCTCGATCTGCTTGGCAACATTCTCTACGCCATGGTGCGCTGCGGTACCCCACTGCTACTGGTCGCCCTGGGCGAACTGGTGTGCGAAAAGAGCGGCGTGCTCAACCTCGGCCAGGAAGGCATGATGCTCTTCGGCGCGGTGGTAGGGTTCATCGCCGCCTACGCCACCGGCAGCCTCTGGCTTGGCGTGCTGATGGCGTGCCTGGCCGGCATGCTGCTGGCTTCGCTGTTCGCACTCGTAGCACTCGGCTGCCAGGCCAACCAAGTGGCGACCGGGCTGGCGTTGACCATCTTCGGGGTCGGCCTGTCTTCTTTCGTCGGCACCGCCTGGGTCGGCAAGCCCCTGAGTGGCTTCGAGCCGCTGGCCATACCGCTGCTGGCGGACATCCCGGTCATCGGCCATATGCTGTTCAACCAGGATGTACTGGTTTACCTGTCCTTCGGCCTGTTCGTGCTGATCGCCTGGACGCTGCTCAAAAGCCGCACCGGGCTGATCCTTCAGGCGGTTGGTGAAAACCCCGACGCCGCCAGCGCCATGGGCCTGCCCGTGCTGCGCGTGCGCACCTTGGCGGTGCTGTTCGGCGGTGCCATGGCCGGGCTGGCCGGGGGTTACCTGTCGCTGGCCTACACCCCGATGTGGGCGGAGAACATGACCGCAGGGCGCGGCTGGATCGCCCTGGCGCTGGTGGTATTCGCCAGTTGGCGGGTGTTGCGGGTGCTGCTCGGTGCCTACCTGTTTGGCCTGGCGAGCATCCTGCACCTGGTGGCCCAAGGTATCGGCGTGAGCTTCCCTGCCAACCTGCTGGCCATGTTGCCCTATGTGGCCACGATTCTGGTGCTGGTGGTGCTGTCGCGCGATGCCATCAAAACCCGCCTGTACGCCCCGGTTTCACTGGGCCAGCCGTGGAAGACCGGGCGCTGAGGCCTCGCGCCTACCGCTATCGATGCCCCTCTGCTCTGTTTTCTTGCATTACCAACGCGCCTTACACAGCCAATATGAAGACCTACAGGAGCCACACCTTGAAACCTCACAATAAAAGCAAACACCTGCTGCGCGCCCTGGCAGCCGCCATTGGCCTGAGCACCGCCCTGACCGCCGCCGCCGCCGATCCACTGAAGGTTGGCTTCGTCTATATCGGCCCGATCGGCGACCATGGCTGGACCTATCAGCATGAGCAGGGCCGCCAGGCCCTGATCAAGCAATTCGGCGACAAGGTCGACAGCAGCTTCGTCGAGAACGTGCCCGAAGGCGCCGATGCCGAGCGGGTCATCCGCAACATGGCCAAGGGCGGCTATGACCTGGTGTTCGCCACCTCGTTCGGCTACATGAACCCCACCGCCAAAGTCGCCAAGCAGTTCCCGAAGGTCACCTTCGAACATGCCACCGGCTACAAGCAGGACAAGAACCTTGGTACTTACCTGGCCACTTCCTACGAAGGCCGTTACGTTGGCGGCTACCTGGCCGCGAAGATGACCAAGAGCAAGAAGATCGGCTATGTGGCCTCCTTCCCCATTCCCGAAGTGCTGCGCGATATCAACGCCATCCAGTTGGCGCTGGACAAATACAACCCCGGTACCGAAATCAAGGTGGTGTGGGTCAACTCATGGTTCGACCCGGGCAAAGAGGCCGATGCCGCCAACGCCCTGATCGACCAAGGCGTTGACGTGCTGTTCCAGCACACCGACAGCCCGGCACCGATCCAGGCCGCCGAACGGCGTGGCATCTACGCCGTCGGCTACGCCTCGGACATGGCCCACTTCGGGCCCAAGGCAGTGCTGACCTCCATCGTCAACAATTGGGGGCCGCACTACATAAAAAGCACTCAGGCGGTCATGGACGGCACCTGGAAACCTCAGGATTACTGGGGCGGGCTTGCCGATGGCACCGTCCAGCTGCCCCTCAGTGACCTGGTACCCGCCGAGGTCAAAAGCGGCGCCGAACAGATCATCGCCAGCATCAAGGACGGCACGTTCCACCCCTTCACCGGCCCGATCCTGGACCAGGCGGGTGCGGTCAAGATCCCCGCAGGCGCCGTGGCCAGCAACGCCGAACTGGCAGGCATGAACTACTACGTCAAAGGCATCACGGCGCAACTGCCCAAGTAAACACGGGTGGGAGCGCCAGCCGCTCCCGCTTGCACCGCCCTTTCACGGAGCCATTCATGAACACCCTGCCGATCATCGATATCAGCCCGCTGTACCAGCAAGATCCCACCGCCCGCCTGGCCGTAGCCCGGCAGATCGACGCCGCCTGCAGACAGTGGGGCTTCTACTACATCAAGGGGCACCCCATCCCGGCCAGCCGCATTGGCGCACTGAAAGCGGCCGCCGAACAGTTCTTCGCCTGCCCTGCCGAGGAAAAGCTGCGCATCGACATCACCCAGAGCGAGCACCATCGCGGCTACGGCGCCATCGCCACCGAACAGCTGGACCCGAGCCGGCCGAGCGACCTGAAGGAAACCTTCGACATGGGCTTTCACATGGCCCCGGATCATCCCGACGTGCTCGCGAAAAAGCCACTGCGTGGGCCCAATCGGCACCCCGCCATCCCCGGGTGGGAGACGCTGCTGCAAGCGCATTACCAAGACATGCACGCCCTCTCACTCACCCTGCTGCGGGCGATGGCGCAGGCGTTGGGCATCGAGCAGGATTTCTTCGACCAGCGCTTCGCCAACCCCATCAGCGTTTTTCGCATGATCCACTACCCGCCGCGCCAGGCCGCCAGCAGCACCGACCAACAAGGCGCCGGCGCGCACACCGACTACGGGTGCGTCACCTTGCTGTATCAGGACAGCACCGGCGGCCTGCAGGTGCAGAGCGTGGATGGCCAGTGGATCGATGCGCCGCCGATCGAGGGCACCTATGTGGTCAATATCGGCGACATGATGGCGCGCTGGAGCAACGACAGGTACACCTCAACGCCCCACCGGGTCGTCAGCCCGCAGGGCGCGCACCGTTACTCGATGCCGTTCTTTGCCGAACCGCATCCGGACACGATGATCAGTTGCCTGCCCAACTGCTCCAGCCCCGACAACCCACCCAAGTACCCGCCGGTTTCGTGCAGCGCCTACATGCTGTCGCGCTTCGCCGAAACCTATGCCTATCGCCGTGAGCAGGCCACGTAGCCTGCGCCACATCAGCTCAGGTAGTCTTCAACCCACTTCACCCAGCAATCGGAACCGATCTTCACCAGTGCGTCGTTGAAGTCATAGTGCGGGTTATGGACCGAGCAGCCGTGGAACTCCCCTGTGCCGTTGCTCAGCATGAAGTAGCACCCCGGCCGCGCCTGTAGCATGTAGGCGAAATCTTCGGTTCCCATCACCTTCTTGGGCATCCGCGCCAGCATCTGCCCTTCGGCAAACAGCGGGCGCAGGCTCTCACGCAGCTGTGCGCTTTGCGCCTCGCTGTTGCTCAGCGCAGGCGCCAGCTGGGTAAAGTCCAGCGCGATCTCCACCCCAAAGCTCTCGGCATGCCCCTTGACCAGCGCCTCGATGCGCTGGTTGATCTTCGACTGGGTTTCGGGCGTATCGGTGCGCACGCTGAGCAACATGCTCGCTTCATCAGGAATGATGTTGTAGACCGTGCCCGCCTGGATCATGCCGATACTGATCACCGCATACTCTTCAACGCTCAGGTTGCGCGACTTGATGGTCTGGATGCCACTGATCAGGCTATTCAAAGCCGAGATGGGGTCCACCGCAAGCTCCGGCATGGCGCCGTGCCCGCCTTTGCCGCTGATGCGAATGCTCACCCGCTGGGAAGACGCCATGGTCGGCCCGCTCTGCACCACGCAAGTGCCCACCGGCATGCCTGGCATGTTGTGCAGCGCGTACACAGAATCACACGGGAAACGCTCGAACAGGCCATCATCGATCATGGCCTTGGCGCCGGCCAGGCCTTCTTCGTCGGGCTGGAAGATCAGGTTCAAGGTACCGTTGAAGTTGCGCGTGGCAGCCAATCGCGAAGCCGCCGCCAGCAGGATCGCGGTATGCCCGTCATGGCCACAGGCATGCATGCGCCCCGGGATCTTGCTGGCATGCGCGAAGGGGTTCTTCTCACTCATGGGCAGCGCGTCCATGTCTGCCCGTAGCCCGATGCTGCGGGGGCTGTCGCCCACTTTAAGCACCCCTACCAGGCCGTGCCCGCCCACATTACGGTGTACCTCATAGCCCCAGGCTTGCAGCTTCTCAGCCACCAGGGCAGCAGTGTCAGGCGTGTCGCCGCCGAGCTCTGGCGCGGCATGGATCTGGCGGCGGATCTTGATGAACGCGTCCAGATCTTCGGCCAGCTGCGGCGTTTGATTTCGTTCGAAGGTACCCATGTCATTCGCATCCTTTGTTTTCAGGGAAGTAGTTGAGGCAGACCAGGCTTACCGCACCACCCACCAACAGGTAGTAGGCCGGTGCCAATGGCGTGCCCATTGCGGCAATCAGCCAGGTAGCGATCAGTGGCGAAAACCCACCGAAAAGCGTGACCCCCAGGCTGTAGCTGACCGAGGTGCCAAAGGCACGCTGTGCCTTGGGGAAGCCCTCCATGATCAACGCGAAGTACGCGCCGGCGCCTATGCAGGTCGGCAGAATCAACGCCGCGACACACATCATTGCCAGGCCCATGTGCTGCACGTGTCCAAGCACGTAGAACACCGGCAGCGTCAGCACCACGGGCGCAAGAATGGTCCAGACCAGCAGGCGTTTCCTGAGCTGGTACTTGTCGGCGAACTTGCCGGCCAGCGGGCATATGATCGCCATGCAGCCGCTGCTGATGCCGGCGATCGCCATGGCACTGCTTTGCGGGTAGTGCATGGCGGTCGTCAGGTAGGTGGGCATGTAGAACACGAACAGGTACATGCCGATGGTGGAACTGGCCATCAGGCCGATGCCCAGGCCGATGCGTTTGAGCAACTCCGGGTCCAGCGGCTGCCTGCCCTCCTGTGCCGCAGCGGCCTCATGGGTTTCGGGTAGGCGGTTGCGGATGTACAAGCCTACCGGGCCGATCAGCAGGCCGAAAATGAATGGAATGCGCCAGCCCCAGCTCTCGAGGCTAGCCGGGTCCAGCAACTGGCTCAGGGTGAAGCCGAACCCCGCCCCGACTAGCGCGGCATACCCCTGGCTGGCCGCCTGCCAGCTCACGCTCTGGCAGCGCTTGGCGGCAGTACTGGACTCCATCAGGTAAACGGATGCGGTACCGACCTCGCCACCTGCCGACACCCCTTGAATAAGCCGCCCGGCGACCAGCATGAACGTTGCAAAGATGCCCACCTGCGAATAGGTCGGCGCGAAGGCGATCAAGGCAGTGCCCAATGTCATCAAACCGATCGTCAGGCTCAAGGCGGCTTTGCGGCCATGCTTGTCCGCGTACCGGCCGATGATGATGCCCCCGACAGGGCGCATCAAAAAGCCCACACCAAAGGTTGCCAGCGACATCAGCAGCGAGGCCAGTGCCGACTCCGACGGGAAGAAGTGCCGGCCGATCAGCACTGCGAAGAAGCTGTAGATCGTGAAGTCGTACATCTCCAGCGCGTTGCCCAGTGAGCACGCTATCAGGGTTCTGCGCGAGGATGATGCCTGCGCATGACGCTTTGGCCCGGCCTCCAGGATCGTAGGTGCAGGTAGCGGTCTGTTCATTGTTATCTCCGATGGCGAATCACGGCATGCAGTGACTATCAGCCAATCGCGCTGCCAACACACTTGCGGTTTTGGCAATGAGCTAACCAATGGTTAATTGACCTGGCGCTGATGTGGCCGCTTTGCCTTGGCATGGCGCACAGATGCCCTGGCATCGTCCTTGTGCCCCGATAGGGGTCACCGAAATCGGCCACGCACTGGGCTGGGAACAGGGATCGCGCACTGCCAGGCAGCCGCTTCGTGGCGATCGTTTCCCGGCCCTGCCAAGTCCAACCCACCTTATTAACCAACAGGCATACGTTGGCCAAACAAGCAATCACGCTGCAACCTGATGTTCATCGAATCTAGCGCGACCGTGTCCTGTGCCTGGAGTCGTGAATGAATACTTGCATCACTCGCACCGTGTCGTTGCTGTTGATGAGCCAAGGGATTTGTCTTGCCACGCAGGCTGAGGCCGAGGGCTTCCCTACCCTCAACCGGCTGGCTTCCGGGTTCGGTTACTACGGGGTAGATCAGGGTTTCGATGACAAGCTGAAGGTCTACGGTACCGTGGATGCATTCGCCAGCTACCACGACTCCGAGCACCACTCAGGTTTCCAACTGGCAGGCGGCGGCGCCTGGACCAACAAGCTCGGGTTGTATGCCCGCAAAGCAGTTGCCCCTGATACGGTGCTGGAACTGGACGTCGAAGAAGGCTTCAATCTGAACGGCAAGGCCATGGAGGGGACCTGGGACACTATCGGCACGCTGCGCCTGGCAACGGTCGCCCTGCGTTCGCGCAGCCTGGGCAGGCTTGAGTTCGGCAAAACCTACGGGGTGAGCACCCCGACCTACGCCGACCCGTTTCTGGCGGCATACGGCTCACCGTACACGTTTCTGTCCATACCTGCTGCCGGCAGAGGCGCCTACTATCTCGACCTGCGGCCCAAGCACACCCTGGCCTACACCAGCCCGAGCATGAACGGCTTCAGCGTCGCAACGGCCGTGAGCTTCGGCTTCGATGATGTCGGCAGCCAGGGTCGTACGGTGCGTGGTGGGGGTGCGAAGCTGCAGTACCGAAACAGCCGTGTGCTGCTGCTTGGGTCTTACAACCTGTATTACAGCGACCCGTGGGACGATGGTGGCAACTCGCGACAGACTGCCAACCACTTCACAAGCCTGTCGGCGTTCTATGATTTCGGCCCGCTGTCCACCAGCCTGACCTGGCAACGCCAGGAGGTAGACCAAGCCGGCACACCCAGTACCACGGTTTACACCTTCGGCCTGATGGCCCCGGTGGGCAAGCTTGACGTGCTCAGGCTGGCGGTGGTCCAGCGGTCGGTGTCGGCCCGCGACAAAGACGCGCTGGGCGTGATGCTGGGCTACGACCATTTCTTCAACCCGCGCTGGGCCGCCTATGCGCGGGTGGGCATGATCGCCAACCAGAGCGCGTCATCGGTGACCTACGCAGGCACCCCTGTCGATCAGGTGGGCGATGACCCAAGCAATGTTTCACTAGGCATGTACTACCACTTCTGAAACGTCACGCGGCAGCGTCTTGAGGACTCTTGCGCGCAAGCTGTGGAAGAGTTCTTGAGCCGGAGCCGTGAGGCTATCGCGGTCGATGCAGACCAGGTTGATCGGATAGTCGGGGACCAACTCCTGCACCGCCACTTGAATGAACTCTGGCCGGATGGCAAAGGTGGTGGCGTCGTTCACGGCCAGTTCACTGATGGTCATCAGCGACTCGGTGTTTTTCAAAAGCTTGAGGGCCATCATTATCGACGTGCACTCCACTGCGTTCGGCGGCACCCGAAGGCCGTTGACTTCGAACAACTGGTGGAACTGCGATGCCTGATCGCTCAACTCGTCCAGGCTGATCCAGTTGGCGTACTGCAGCGAACGCAGCGACTGGGAAAACTTCTGTTGGTTGGACGCATGGCAGATCACCTTGCCCTTGATGCTGCCCACCGCCTCCCAATCCAGATTCAGACGGCTCAAGGGTTGCTGGGAGGTGATGGCAAAGTCCAGGCTACCGTCGCGCAGGCGTTGCAGGATCTGGCTGGGACGCAGGTCGGTGATGGTAATTTTCACCCGCGGGTACTTGCGCCGAAAAGCCAGGATGCTTTCATCCACGCCGTCAAGCATCGCCGTCAGCGAGGTGACGCCGATCGACACCGCCCCCAATGCGGCATCCTGAATGCTTGCCGCCTCGATCTGCAAACGGCGGATACTCTCCACCACCAGGTTGGCATGGCGGATGATGCGCTTGCCCTCATCGGTCAACGCCATGCCCTTGTACGACCGCTGCAGGAGGGTGAACCCAAGCTCCCGCTCCAGTTCCTTGATCGAACGGCTCAGGGCAGGTTGGGTGATGTGCAGGATCTTGGAGGCCTCGAGAATGCTCCCCCCCTGGTGAATGGCGACAAGCGCCTTGAGCTGATGAAGTTTCAAGCGTGAACACCTTATCGAGAGCGGCGGGTTTCAGGTTGCAGCTCACCTTGAACTGCAAAAAGAAGGCCCGGAATCGGTTCATGATCAGCCCTAGCCTGGCGCTGAACGCCCTGCTGCCGGGCTTGGCATCCAGAACCTGCGAGCACTGCGCCGAGCGGTTGATCTGCGACCATCACAAATGTGCATGATGGCTGCCCAGCGGTAGCTGCAGATCATGGAAAAGTGGTCGCTTATCGAACGGTTATTTCACAGGCTCTGGCCATTGTCGAGGCGGGCCAACAAGGCTTCGCCCCGCGCCCACACGCCTTCACGCCTGGCTACCGACATGCGCTCAAGGCTGCGATAGACCAAGGCCAGGCGGGGGTTGCCGGCCAACAGGTCACGATGGCGGATGATGAAGTGCCAGTACAGCGCATTGAATGGGCAGGCATCCTCCTCTACCGCATGTTCGACCTTGTAGCTGCAAGCCTTGCAATGGTCGGACATGCGCTGGATGTAACGGCCACTGGCGCAATAGGGTTTGGACCCCAGGTAGCCGCCGTCGGCGTGCATCACCATGCCGAGCGTGTTCGGCAGCTCGACCCAATCGAAGGCATCCATGTACACCGCCAGGTACCACTCGCATATCGCGCTGGGCACAATACCGGCGAGCAGTGCGAAGTTGCCCGTGACCATCAGCCGCTGGATGTGATGCGCGTAGCCCAGTTGCAGCGTCTGGCCGATGGCCTGCGCCATGCAGCGCATGCGGGTATGCCCGGTCCAGTAGAATTCCGGCAACGCACGGTCGTTGCCAAGGTAGTTGAGCGCGGCATACTCAGGCATGCGTAGCCAGTAGATGCCGCGCACATACTCGCGCCAGCCGATCAGCTGGCGGATGAACCCTTCAGCAGCGTTGAGCGGTATGCGCGCCTCACGCCAGGCATTGTCCACGTCGTCGCACAACTGCCGCACATCCAGCAGCCCGATGTTCAGGGCCGCACTGATTCGCGCATGGAACAGGAACGGCTCGCCTTCGGCCATGGCGTCTTGATAGTCGCCGAACGCGGCCAGGCCGAACTCGAGGAAATGTTGCCAGAGCTGCTGGGCCTGTTCATGGGTCACGGGATAGTCGAACCCTTCGACCGCGCCATAGTGGTCTTTGAAGCATTCGCCGACCAGCGCCACGACCGCCGTGGTGATTTCGTCGTGCTCAAAGCGCGCCGGGAATGGCCCACGCAGCCCCCGTGGCAAGGGTTTGCGATTGTCACCGTCCAGGTTCCAGGTCCCACCCACAGGGCTGCCATCGAGCTCCAGCAGAAGGCCGCAGCGCTTGCGCATGCCGCGGTAGAAATGCTCCATACGCAATTGGCGACGGTCTTTCGCCCAACGTGCGAACGCCTCGCGCGAGCACAGAAAGCGTGTATCGCGATGCCATACCAGCGGTAAGCCGGCATCGTTCAACGCCTGCTCCAGGCGCCACTCACCACACTCGGTCAGGTGGATGTGCGTCGCCCCCAGGGCCTGCTGCCACCGGCGCAACTCACCGACGATGCTGCCGCTGTTGCCGGGTGCGTTCAGCTCCACATATTCCACCCGCCAGCCGCGATCACGCAGCGCCTGGGCAAAATGGCGCATGGCGCTGAAGATGAGCACGATCTTTTGCGGATGGTGGGGCACATAGCGCGCCTCGCCCTGCACTTCGGCCATCAGGATAACGTCGTGTGCAGGGTCCAGCGTGGCCAGGCTCGCCAGGTCGAACGACAGCTGATCCCCCAGCACCAGGCCCAGGCGCATCGCACGGTCTACCACTGGCCGGCCAGCGTCACCGGTACGCGCAGGGGCTCGACAGGGCCGTTGCGCTGGCCGCACATCTCGTCATGCACCACCTGTTGCACCAGCATGCAAGGCACGGGCGGCAGATCGGCCAACAGTTGGCGCAGCTCGGTCGTCGAGCGCAAGCGCAGTGCCTGGCCGTTCGCATCGCTGAGGGTGAGCGGCCCTTCTTCGGTCAGCGCGCGCAGGATGTAAAAGCCGCCTTCCAGCGACAGCAGCTCAAGTTCTCGAACGTTACCGGCTGCGGCCAGCTCCGTCAGGTTGTGCAGATTCATGGCGTGTACTCCATCAGGCAGGCTTCAGCTGCGCAGGGCGGCATTTGCAAATGTCAGACTCAGTAAATCCTATACAATAATAGACTGATGTATAGGTTTTGGTTTTTATTGTATAGATTTCGGCTGATATTTAGTGATCGCCCGTGGGCCGCTGCGACCGGCGCCAGAGCCGGCAGGTAATGGTGAGTCGAGAGACGATGGTCGACCGGCCTCATAACCCGCAGAATAGGTGGCTCCGGCCCTGTGAAGGAATTGCTCATGCTGTACGTAGTCATGCTCGGTGGCCGCCACCCACGGGCCAGTATCGAGGTGCACGACGTGCTGTTCGCGCAGGCGGACTCACTGCAGCAGGCGTACCCGCAACTGCGCGAAGGCTGGTTCGGCAGCCGTGCAGGCCTGCATATCGACTCGTGGCTGGAAGTCGACGGTATCGACCGCTACCGTGTCGCGTTCAGCCCCCTGGCGCCAGGCCCGGACGACATGCGGCTGTTCTTCATCAACCTGGGTGGCTACGAGCCACAGGTGTTCGGTGAGGCGCATCGCTACCTGCTGGTAGTGGCCAGGGACAAGGCCCAGGCCAAGCAACTGGGCAAGCAACGCATGCAGGCAGGCTGGCTCAAGCCGCATACCGATGCAGTGCTTGAGGTCGACGATTGCCTGCCAGTCGACCTGGTGGGCGGGCGCTATGTGCACTTGATAGAAGGTGCGCATGGCGGGCTGCGGCAATACAGCGACTACATCCTGCTCTGAGGTCCCGGCTGCCTGGCCTCGGCGCTGGGGCAGCGATCCCGTTCCTCAGCGCACCTTGGCCTGACCCGGCGCCGGCATCACCTGCACCTGGCCATGCTCCACCCCACGCTCGACCATCAATTGCCGAGACAACTCGCCAATGCGGCCACTTTCGCCCTGCAGCACCGAGACCTCCAGGCAATGGCCGGCGTCCAGGTGCACGTGCAAGGTGGACCGGGTCAGGTCGTGGTGGGCATGCAGGGTCTGGTTGAGCCGCCTGGGCAGTTCGCGGGTGCTGTGGTCGTACAGGTAGCTGACCACGGCCACGCAGGCGGCATCGTCCGGCAACGTTTCAGACTCGCGCATGCCCGCACGCAACAGGTCGCGAATGGCCTCCGAGCGGCCCTGATAGCCTTGGCTCGCCACCCGCCGGTCGATGACGTCGAGCAGTTCCTCATCCAGCGTGATGGTGATCCGTTGCATTTGGTAACTTCCGGTAAGATGATTTTACATAGACATCATACCCACTGCGCTTTAGCCTACGGCCTCCGTGAAAGTGGGGAACGCAGTGTGAAGCAGCAGCCAGGTAAACGAAAGCCCGCCCTCCTGGGCCTCCTTTTTCTCGCTGCGTGCACGGTTGCACCGGCCAGCAGCGCCGCCGAGCAAGGGCCACGGCTGGTGTACTCGTGGCCTGTGAATGCCGGGCCGCTCGACCCGCGTGGCTACTCCCCGAACCAGATGTACGCCCAGGCCATGGTCTATGAACCCCTGGTGCGCTATACCGCGGCCGGTACGCTGGAGCCTTGGCTGGCTGAGGCCTGGCAGGTGTCGAATGACGGCAAGACCTACACGTTCACGCTGCGTGACGGTGTGCGCTTCAGTGATGGCACGCCGTTCGATGCGCCTGCAGCCAAAGCCAACTTCGACGCAGTGCTGGCCAACACTCAGCGCCACCGCTGGATGGAGCTGGTGACCACCCTGGACCACGTTGAAGCACCTGAGCGCCTGACCCTGCGCCTGGTACTCAAGCACCCCTACTACCCGACGCTGATGGAACTGGCCCAGGTTCGCCCCTTACGCTTTGCCTCGCCTCAGGCCAAACCTGGCCAGCCCGCCGGGACCGGCCCGTGGATGCGCGCCGAATCGCGCCTGGGCGAATACGACCGCTTCGTGCGCAACCCTCATTACTGGGGGCCAAAGCCGGCCTATGCCGAGGTCATGGTAAAGGTCATCCCAGACCCCAACAGCCGCGCACTGGCGCTGCAGGCCGGCGAAATCGAGCTGATCCAGGGCGCCGCTGGCGAGATCACGGCCGGCACATTCGTGCGCCTGCGCGAGCAAGGCTTCGCCACCGCACTGTCGGCGCCGCTGGCCACCCGCACGCTGGCGATGAACACCGGCCGTGGCGCCACCCGCGACCTGGCGGTACGCCAGGCGATCAACGAGGCGGTGGACAAGCAAGCCATCATCGACAAGATCCTCTATGGCCTTGAGCCACGGGCAGACACCCTGTTCGCCAGCAACATGCCGTACGCCGATATCGGCCTCAAGCCCTACCCTTATAACCCTGCCCTGGCCGCACGCGCGCTCGACGCTGCCGGGTGGGCCCTGGCGCCAGGCGCTTCAGTGCGTAGCAAAGGCGGCGAAGCGTTATCCATCGAGCTGGTGTTCCTCGGCACCAGTGCCTTGCAGAAGAGCCTGGCCGAAGTGCTGCAGGGGGAGTTGGCGAAAATCGGCATCCACATCGATCTGCGTGCGGTTGAGGAAGGGGCGCTGGTGCGGCGCCAGCGCGACGGCGACTTCGGCATGATCTTCGCCGACACCTGGGGTGCGCCCTACGACCCGCACTCGTTCGTCAGTTCCATGCGCTACGCCGGCCATGCCGACTACATGGCCCAGCGTGGGTTGGCCATCAAGGACGAACTGGACAAGCGCATAGGCCAAGTGCTGGCCAGCACCGATGAGCAGCAGCGTGCCGAGCAGTACCGCTTCATCCTCACCACCTTGCACGAACAGGCCGTCTACCTGCCCATCTCGCACCTCACGGCCATCAGCGTGCGCCGTGACTCGGTGGCCAAGGTCCAGTTCGGCAGCACCTTGTTCGACGTGCCGTTCGAAACCATGACACCGAAACAGGAAGACTGACATGTTGCGCTACATCCTGCTGCGCCTGGCGCTGCTCGTGCCGGTCATGCTTGGCGTGTCGTTGCTGGTGTTCGTACTGCTGCACCTGGGCAGCACCGACCCGGCGCTGGACTACCTTCGGCTTTCGCACATTCCACCGACCGACGCAGCCATCGCCGAAGTTCGCCATACCCTGGGGCTGGATCGCCCGTTGTATGCGCAATACCTGAGTTGGCTGTGGAACGCCGTGCACCTGGACTTCGGCATCTCCTACATCACCGGCCGGCCAGTGCTCGATGACCTGCTCTACTACCTGCCCGCCACCCTGCAACTCGGCGGCCTGGCGTTGGCCTGCACGCTGCTGCTGTCGATCCCGCTGGGGCTGCTGGCGGCCCGTTGGCAAGGGCGCTGGCCCGACCACGCCGTGCGGGCAGTGACCTTCCTGGGGGTGTCCATGCCCAATTTCTGGCTGGCATTTCTGCTGATCGCGCTGTTTTCCCTATGGCTGGGCTGGCTGCCACCGCTGGGGCGCGGGGGGGCCGGGCACCTGGTAATGCCAGTGCTGGCGATCGCCCTGATGTCGATGTCGATCAATGCCCGTCTGCTGCGTGCCAGCCTGCTGGAAGCCGGCGGGCAACGCCACGTCACCTATGCCCGTGCCCGCGGCCTGCCCGAGCGGCACGTCTGGCGCGACCATATCCTGCGCAATGCCTGGTTGCCGCTGGTAACGGCCACTGGCATGCACATCGGCGAACTGATCGGCGGCGCACTGGTGATCGAGACCATCTTCGCCTGGCCCGGCGTTGGCCGTTTTGCGGTGTCAGCAGTGCTGAACCGCGACTTCCCGGTGATGCAGTGCTTCACCCTGCTGCTGACCGGCCTGCTGATGATCTGCAACCTGGTCGTCGATGTCTGCTACGCCTGGCTTGACCCTCGCAGCCGGCTGGAAGGGGTGAACGCATGAGTACGCCGTCTGCCCTGCGTCAGCCCTGGCTGCTGCGCCGCCCCAGCCTGACGATCGGCCTGGTCCTGGTCGGCCTGCTGGCAATGCTGGCGCTGTTCGGCCAGTGGATCGCCCCGCATGACCCCGACCTGGTCGACCTTGGCCGGCGCTTGCAGGCGCCCGACGCCAACCACTGGCTGGGCACCGACCACCTCGGGCGCGACCTGCTTTCACGACTGATCGTCGGCACGCGGCTGTCCTTGGGCAGCGTGATGCTGACCCTGGCGCTGGTGCTGGCGCTTGGCCTCGCGGTCGGCGGCGTGGCCGGGTTCGTCGGGGGGCGCACCGACCTGCTGGTGATGCGCGTGTGCGACATGTTCATGACCTTCCCCACCCTGGTACTGGCATTCTTCTTCGTCACCTTGCTGGGCACAGGTCTTAGCAACGTGATCATCGCCATCGCACTGTCCCACTGGGCCTGGTATGCGCGCATGGTGCGTGGCCTGGTGATTGCCCAGCGCGGTCGCGAGTACGTCTTGGTTGCACGCCTGGCCGGCGCCTCACGCTGGACGCGGCTGCGCCAGCATGTGCTGCCCAACATCGCCGGCCCCCTGCTGGTGCTGGCGACCATGGACATCGGCCACATGATGCTGCACGTCTCCGGCCTGTCGTTCCTCGGCCTTGGGGTGGCGCCGCCCACCGCCGAATGGGGCGTGATGATCAACGACGCCAAGGAGTTCATCTGGACGCACCCGCAACTGCTGCTGTTGCCAGGGCTGATGATCTTCTTCTCGGTGATGGCCTTCAACCTGTTGGGCGATGCGCTGCGCGACCGCCTGGACCCTACACAGGAGCGCCATTGAATGAACCCGTCGGTCCTTGAAATCCGCGGTCTGCGCATAGAGGCGCAGGCCGGCGTGCTGGTGCACGGCGTCGACTTGCAACTGCGCCGCGGCGAAGTCTGCACGTTGGTCGGCGCCAGTGGCTCGGGCAAATCCCTCAGTTGCCTTGGTGCGCTCGACCTGCTGCCACCAGGCCTGTCGCGCACCCAAGGGCAGTTGCTGCTCGATGGCCAGCCGCTGGCTGCCAGCAGTGCCCGTGGCCGCCTGGCCAGCCTGGTATTGCAAAACCCGCGCAGCGCCTTCAACCCGGTACGCAACATGGCCAGCCACGGCCTGGAGACGCTCCGGCAGCGCGGAGTCACCGGTACGCAAGCCCGTGCGCGGATGGCCCAGTGCCTGGATGCGGTGGGCCTGGCAGACCGTGAACGGGTCCTGCAATCGTTCGCCTTTCAGCTCAGCGGGGGCATGCTGCAACGGATGATGATCGCCCTGGCGCTCATGGCCGAAACCCCGTTCCTCCTGGCCGATGAACCCACAAGTGACCTCGATGCCCTGAGCCAGGCGCGTTTTCTCGACTTGTTGATGGAACTGGTGCAGGTCCATGGGCTGGGGGTATTGCTGGTCACTCACGACATGGGCGTGGTGGCGCGCTGCGCAGACCAGGTGGCGGTGATGGAAGCCGGCCGCGTCGTCGAGTACCAGCCGGTGCATGCGCTTTTCCAGCGCCCTGCCAGCGCCACTGCCCGTACCCTCCTCCACGCCCACCAGATACTTTGCGGGAGCCAGCCATGAGCCTGCTGCACGTCCACCACCTGAGCCATCGCTATCGCACCGGGGGGCTGTTGCGCAAACGGGGCTGGCTGCAGGTGCTCGACGGTATCGAGCTGCAACTGCATGCCGGTGAGTCGGTCGGCCTGCTGGGCAGCAGTGGCAGCGGCAAAAGTACGCTGGCGCGGCTGCTGCTCGGGCTGGAAAAACCGACCCAGGGCCAGGTGAGTTTTGCCGGGCAGGATGTCAGCCAGCTACGGGGGGAGCAGGCGCGCGATTTCCAGCGCACCGTGCAACTGGTGTTCCAGGACGCCCCCGGTGCCTTCAACCCGCAGCGCAGCATCGGCTGGAGCATCGCCGAACCGTTGCGCCACCTCACCGGCATGGATGAAGCCCAGCGGCAAGCGCGCACGCTCGAACTGCTGCAGGCCATGGGCCTGCGCGCCGAGCATGCGCAACGGCTGCCGCAGCAGTTGAGTGGCGGCCAGTTGCAGCGTGCCAACATCGCCCGGGCGCTGGCCGCCTCGCCGCAGCTGGTGGTGCTCGACGAAGCGTTGTCGAACCTGGACCGGGTATTGCAGTTGCAAACGCTGCAGCAGCTTGAGGCGTTACGCCAGCGCAGCGGCACCGCCTTCGTGCTGATCAGCCATGACCTGAGCCTGGTGCAGTACTTCTGCCAGCGGGTCGTACTGCTGGACGCTGGCCGCATCGTCGAGGACCGGCCCGTCGAGCACGGCACTGTTTTCGAGCATCCCGTTGGAAAGCAGCTACAGTCTGCCATGTTGCCCGTACGGCCCGACAAGAGGCAGGCAAGACAAGCGCTGCCACTCGGCATGCACTGACACCAACTTGAGGGTGCATCCGGCGTGAACGCCAGAACGCTTTTCCAGTGCGCAGGCAAAGTGCCACAATGCGCCACCGATCACGAATTGCGGCCGATGCCATGACAGAGCTCAATCCAGGCGATGAGATAGCGCACTGCGTTAGGACGGATCGCCTGCACCAGCTGTTCGTCCAGTCGGCACCCGCTGTGCTTGGCAGTTTCCTGGCGGCGGCAATGCTGTGCTGGTTGGGCTGGGAGCGTTTCGACCAGCAAACGGTAGCCGTCTGGATGACAGTGCTGAGCCTGTCGACGGCCCTGCGCACCGCGATGTTCGTCGCCTACCTGCGAGCACCCGCCAGCCAACGCACGGCCGAACGCTGGGAGTGGCGCTACTGGGCAACCCTGGCGTTGTCCGCGGCAGTCTGGGGCTTGGGCGCACTGGCGGTGATGCCTGCCGACGACCTGTTGGGGCAGGCATTGATCATGCTGTTTGCCGTGGGCATGTCCGTCAGCGCAGTCTCGTGTTACTCCTCGTACCGCAACATGACCCTGGTCTCGATCGCCTTGGTACTGCTGCCTTGCACCGGCTGGCTGCTGCTGCAGCCATCCGCGCTGCAACAGGGCATCGCCCTGGCGGTGCTGGTGTTCGCCTCGTTCGTGGTCAATGCAACGAACAGCCTGTCTTCAGCGCTGGTCACCGCCTGGCGCCTCAGGCATGAAATGGAGCGCGCACACCGCCTTGCCATCGTGGCCTCATGCACGGACGAACTGACCGGCTTGAACAACCGGCGTGCCTTCTTTGACTGCGCCCTGGCGCAGCACGCCCTGTGCCAGGAAGCGCAGACGTACGTAGCCGTGCTGATGCTGGACGTCGACCATTTCAAACAGATCAACGACACCGCCGGGCATGCGACGGGCGACCAGGTGTTGCAACGGATCGGTGCAGCCATCAGCGCCAGCCTGCGTGCTGACGATATCGCCGGCAGGCTGGGCGGCGAAGAATTCGCCATCCTGCTACCCGACACGCCTCTGGCCACTGCCAGCGAGATCGCCGAGCGCCTGCGGACCTTGATCGCAAAGCTGAGCGTCAACAGCGAACACGCCGTTACCGCCAGCATAGGCCTGGCCTTCGCCAAAGCCCCCGCCAGTGAACTCGATACCTTGCTCAGCAGTGCCGACAAGGCCATGTACCGTTCCAAGGCATCGGGCCGCAACCGCGTGACGGTTGTCGACCACAGGCATGCAACCGCCTGATGGTACGGCTGGCCAGGGCCTGACGCCTGACCGCTTGCCCTGATTTGGTTCGACTTTTCCAGCAAACCAGGGCGCGCACCCATTTGATGCAGCAACCTGTGGCCGGCGGCGCGCCCTGCCCACGCCAACCTCCGCCAAATCGCCTGATATTGTCGCGATATTGATAGCAACAAGCGCACTCACGCTGTTCCAGAGCCATTTTTGTTCCTGACGCTTGCGACCTGCCCGTTCCGGCATCGTCATTGCAACGCCCTCTCCCGATCGCTTGGCAAGCGAGAAACGAAACTGCCGACGAGTCGTGGCAAGGAGTGGGTATGTCCCGGGCTTTTTTCAATGAAATGTATGAGGCAAACGGAAGTTGCCGCCCGCACTATCAGGAGTTCGCCCGCTGGCTGGCGAACACACCGCTGGAACTGTTGGAACAACGGCGGCATGAGGCCGACCTGCTGTTCCACCGGGCCGGTATCACCTTCACCCTCTACGGTGACCAGCAGGACACCGAGCGGTTGATCCCCTTCGACATCATCCCGCGCAGCATCCGCGCCAGCGAATGGCGCATCGTTGAACGTGGGTGCATCCAGCGGGTTCAGGCGCTGAACCTGTTCCTCCAGGACATCTACCACGATCAGCGCATCCTCAAGGCCGGCATCATTGCGCCAGAGCAAGTGCTGGCCAACGAGGGTTATCAGGTCGCCATGCAGGGCCTGAACCTGCACCGCGGGCTGTACGCCCATATCGCCGGCGTTGATTTGGTACGCGACAGCGATGGTACGTATTACGTACTGGAAGATAACCTGCGCACCCCCAGCGGCGTCAGCTACATGCTCGAAGACCGCAAGATGATGATGCGCCTGTTCCCTGAACTGTTCGCCGCCCAACGCATCGCACCGATCGACCACTACCCCAACCTGCTGCTCGACACACTTAAGAGTGCCAGCCCGCTGGACAATCCGACCGCCGTGGTGCTCACCCCCGGGCGCTTCAACAGTGCCTACTTCGAGCACGCCTTCCTGGCGCGGGAGATGGGCATCGAGCTGGTCGAAGGCGCCGACCTGTTCGTGCGCAACGACCACCTCTACATGCGCACCACCGCAGGCCCGCAGCAAGTGGACGTGATCTACCGCCGGCTGGACGACGAATACCTCGACCCCCTGTCGTTCAACCCTGATTCGATGCTGGGGGTACCGGGGCTGATCTCGGTGTACCGGGCAGGCAACGTCGTGCTGGCCAACGCGGTGGGCACCGGCGTTGCCGACGACAAGTCGATCTACCCCTACGTCGACGAGATGATCCGCTTCTACCTGAGCGAGGAGCCGATCCTGAAGAACGTGCCCACCTGGCAATGCCGCAAGCCACAGGACCTGTCCCACGTTCTGGCCCACCTGCCCGAGCTGGTGGTCAAGGAAACCCAAGGCTCCGGCGGCTATGGCATGTTGGTCGGCCCTGCTGCAACGGCGGCGCAGATCGAGGACTTCCGTGCCCGCATCAAGGCGCGCCCGCACGCCTACATCGCTCAGCCCACGCTGTGCCTGTCCACCTGCCCGACTTTCGTCGAAAGCGGTATCGCGCCGCGCCACATCGACCTGCGTCCGTTCGTGCTGTCAGGCAGCGAAACGCGCCTGGTGCCGGGCGGCCTGACCCGCGTTGCACTGCAGGAAGGCTCGCTGGTGGTCAACTCGTCGCAGGGCGGCGGCACCAAGGACACCTGGGTGGTGGAGGACTGAGCCATGCTTTCGAGAACCGCTTCCGACCTGTACTGGATGTCCCGCTACCTGGAGCGCGCCGAAAACCTCGCGCGCATGCTCGAGGTCAGCTACTCGCTGTCGCTGATGCCGCAAGCCGGCCGTTCGGATGGCCACACAGAGCTCGCCATGTCGCTGCTGGCATCCGGCACGCTGGACGATTACATCCGCAAGCACGCCGAGCTGGACACCGAGCGCATGCTGCACTTCTTTGCGCTGGACGCGAACAACCCCAGCAGCATCTATTGCTGCTTGCAGGCAGCGCGCACCAACGCCCATGCGGTGCGTGGGCGCATAACCGCCGACATGTGGGAAAACATCAACGCCACCTGGATCGAAATGCGCAACATCGCCAGCAATGGCCTTGGACGCTATGGCATCAGCCAGTTCTGCGACTGGGTCAAGGAGCGCTCCCACCTGTTCCGCGGCGCAACCGCTGGCACCATCATGCGTAACGATGCCTACAGCTTCATTCGCCTGGGCACCTTCCTGGAGCGGGCGGACAATACCCTGCGCCTGCTCGATGCCCGCTACGAAATGTTCGGCGAAACTTCCGAGGAGGTCAGCGACGACTCGGCAAGGGGTTACTACCAGTGGAGCGCCTTGTTGCGCGCCCTGACGTCCTACGAAGCCTTCAACGAAATCTACCGCAACGCGCCCAGCGCACGGCCGGTGTCGGAACTGTTACTGCTGCGCGTTGACGTGCCACGGTCATTGCATGCCTGCATCGAAGAGCTCGACCAGATACTCGCCGCGCTGCCTGGCACTACCGGCCGCGCTGCACAACGGATGGCCGCCGAACTCAACGCGCGGCTGCGCTACACCGCCATCGATGAGATTCTCGAGGCCGGGCTGCACGTGTGGCTGACCGACTTCATCGGCCGCATCCACCAACTGGGCCAGACCGTGCACAATTCCTACCTGGAGGTCGTATGAAACTGTCCATTCGCCACGACACCACCTACAGCTACGCCAGTGACGTGTGCAACAGCATCCAGTTCCTGCGCCTGACACCACGCAGCAGCGAGCGCCAGCGCATCCTCGAGTGGCAACTGGACCTGCCCTGCAAGGTGAACAGCCAGATCGACCCGTATGGCAATATCCTGCACGTACTAACCCTGGACAAACCCCATGGCCACCTGGCCCTTACCGCCAGTGGCCAGGTGGAAATCGACCCGGGCTGTGAACACGAGGCCGGCGGCCAGTCGCCCCTGCCTTTTCTGCGCAGCAGCCACCTCACACAGGCCAGTGACGCACTCAAGGCCTTTGCCACCCAGCAGTGCGGCGAGCGCCGCGACCGGGGCGCGCTGACCGCCCTGATGCAAGGGCTGGCCGACCATATGCCCTACAGCCCGGGGGCTACTTCGGTGGGCACCACCGCCAGCGAGTCATTTGCCGGCGCCGCCGGGGTGTGCCAGGACCATACCCACGCCTTCCTGGCCTGCGCCCGTAGCCTGGGCGTCCCGGCGCGCTACGTGTCTGGCTACCTGTGTACCGAAGACGAAACCCACCTGGCCAGCCACGCCTGGGCCGAAGCCTGGATCGATGATGCCTGGTACAGCTTCGACGTCACCAACCGCCTCACCCGGCCCGAACGGCACCTGAAACTGGCGGTCGGCCTGGATTACCTCGACGCCTGCCCGGTCCGGGGCGTGCGCCGCGGTGGCGGCGTCGAATCCATGCAGGCCAGCGTCCACGTGCACCGCCAGTAAGCGCCTGGCGCAACGCTAGCGGGCCCCGTCGCGCCCTGCGCGGCGGGGCCGCTCCATTCCAAGAACAAGGTAGAAAACATGACCTACTGCGTCGCTATGCATTTGGCGGACGGGCTGGTATTCATCTGCGACTCCCGCACCAATGCCGGGATCGACCAGATATCCACGTTTCGCAAACTGTTCGTTTTCAGCGTGCCGGGGGACCGGCTGATCGTCCTGCAGACCGCCGGCAACCTTGCCACCTCGCAATCGGTGGTCAACCTGCTTGAGCAACGTAGCCGAGGTACCGGCAGCCACCTGCTGAACGTCGGCACGCTCTACGACGCGGCGGCACTGGTGGCCGAAACCCTTCGCGAAGTCATCACCCGTGACCGCAGCAAGCTGACGGCGCAGATCGACCTGAGCGCCTCGTTCATGGTGGGCGGCCAGATCGCGGGCAGCGCCATGGGCATCTACAACGTCTACGCCCAAGGCAACTTCTTCCAGGCAACGCCGGACACGCCGTTCCTGCAATTGGGCGAGAGCAAGTACGGCAGACCGATTCTCGACCGCAACCTGACCTACGACACGCCCTTGGACGAAGCGCTGCGCTGCGGCTTGATCTCATTCGACTCGACCATTCGCAGCAACCTGTCGGTCGGCATGCCGCTGGACCTTTTGGTGTATGGCAAGGACAGCCTCACGGCCAGGGAGCCGGTGCGCATCCATCAAGACGACCCCTACTACAGCCATATCCGCAAACAATGGGGTGATGGTTTGAAAAGCCTGCTTGGCGAGCTTACCCCGCCACCGCCGGGCTTCATGGCCAAATGAGCCGGGGCCAACCCTCGGTCACGCCAATAGCGTTATCACCAGATCCGCAATGTTGATAGGCACGAATACCACGGTCAGCAGCGAATAGACCCTCCGCGAGCGGGCTGCGAACACGCACAGGGGAATCACGATCATCACCACGTCAAAAGCGCCCCAAAGCGCCAGCGGCGAGACGCCGAACAGCAAAATGTTGACGATGAGCCCAAGCAGGTAATAGCCCGACAGGAACAGCAGCGCGTACCGGCCATCCTGCTCGAAGTACAGGCGCAGCCCTTCCACTTCGTCCTCGCTTCGGCTGGGCAACATCAGCGCCGAGGAGACGAACAGCGAAAGCGCCAGCAGCACCAGCAGCAGAAATTCCTGGAACGAGAAGGTCGCCCTTACTTGTGGCAGTGCATTGACCGCCCACCAGAAATCCATCTGTGTGGTGAAGAGCATGACCGCCCAGACCAGGGCCACCCAATCAGGGGCAGCGCTGCGCCGAATACGAAAGACCGTCAGCGCGCCCAGCAGCAGGCGGGTGACCGACAGCCCCAAGATCATCGAGAGGACGGTAGCAACGATAGGGAAATTGCTCATGGTGCTTCCTGCCAGCCACTGTTCTGGACAGCGTAGGCGGCGCACAGCAAACTTTGAAAAAATGAGTCGGTAGTTTGGGCTTGGCGTGGGATTTTCAGTGCCTGTGACCCCGAACGCCACCCTGCGCTCGACGCAGGTGGTTGCGCCCCAGGAAAACAGCGGCGACATCAATCCAAGGAGCCTGCATGTCAGAACGCAGCAACAGCGAGGTGAAGTCTTGCGACTCTGCCTGGTCGGTCTTTCTGATTTTCCTGCGCCTGGGGCTGACTTCTTTCGGTGGCCCGATTGCGCACCTGGGCTACTTTCGCGAAGCGTTGGTATCGCGCCGCCAATGGCTCAGTGAACGCAGTTACGCCGAACTGGTCGCCCTGTGCCAGGTGCTTCCCGGCCCGGCGAGCAGCCAGGTCGGGATAGGCCTTGGCCTCTCACGCGCAGGTTTTGCGGGCGCCGTGGCAGCCTGGGCAGGCTTCACATTGCCATCGGCCATCATGCTGATCCTGTTGGCCCAGGGCATCTCGGCATGGGGCGGCGCCGCCCCTGGTGGTTTGCTGCACGGCCTGAAGATCGTTGCAGTCGCGGTTGTCGCCCAGGCGGTGTGGGGCATGGCACGCAGCCTTTGCACCGATGTTCCGCGTGTGACCATCGCCTTGTGCGCCACCTGCGCGGCGCTTGTGTGGCCCTCTGCGCTGGGGCAGACCGGCGTGATTGTGTGTTCTGCCTTGGCAGGCTGGGTGCTGTTCAAGTCCACGCCACCTCCGGCAGCGGAAAAACTACCGTTTTCAGTCAGCCGCAAAACCGGCCTGATCGCGCTGACAGTGTTCTTTGCTCTGTTGCTCGGGCTACCGCTGCTGGCCCAGGTCTGGCCGTCGCAGGTCCTGGCGATGGTGAACGCCTTCTACAACGCAGGCTCACTCGTCTTCGGTGGCGGGCATGTGGTGCTGCCGTTGCTGCAGTCGGCGACAGTGCCCAACGGCTGGGTCAGCAACGACACCTTCCTGGCGGGTTATGGCCTGGCACAGGCGGTACCGGGGCCCCTCTTCACCTTTGCGGCATTTCTGGGGGCATCCATGACCGTGCAGCCCTCCGGCTGGGTGGGCGCTACGGTCTGCATTCTGGCCATTTTCACTCCCTCCTTCCTGCTGGTGGTCGGCGTCTTGCCCTTCTGGCAAACACTGCGGCACAGCGCGCGTAGCCAGGCCGCGCTGGGTGGTGTGAACGCAAGCGTGGTAGGGCTGCTGTTAGCCGCCCTGTACCACCCGGTCTGGACGAGCGCCATTGCCAGGCCATCGGACTTCGCTTTTGCGCTCACAGCCCTCGTGGCCCTGATGTTCTGGAAGATGCCACCCTGGCTGGTGGTCCTGGGCTGCGGCCTGTTTGGCTGGCTGCTTACTGCAATGCAAACGCCAGGGTAGCTGCCAGCCCGCCGCTGGCCCTGTTCTCAAGGCGCACCTGGCCGCCCAGGCGCTCGGTGATGGTAGCCACGATCGAGAGCCCAAGCCCTGCCCCATTGGGGCTATTGCGGCTGTAGAAGCGCTCGAACACCCGCCCGAGGTTGGCCTCGTCGATACCCGGCCCTTCATCTTCGACAACCAGCTCGAGGCGATTGGCCAGACGCTTGAGTGATACGGTGATGCGCCCACCGGGCGGTGAATGCTCCACTGCATTGGACACCAGGTTCTGCAGGGCGATGGCCAACGCACCAGCATCGATCAGCAGACCGTGGTCACCCTCGCTGATATCCAGCGAGGGCTCCAGGCCGCGATCCAGTATCCAGGGTGTGAGATCCGCCAGCACATCGGTGACTACTTCGCTCAGGTCGACAAGGGCGGTGGGACGCTGACCGAGGCGCGGCTCGACACGGGCCAGGGTCAGCAACTGGTTGACTACCCGGGTCAGCCGGTCCACACCGCCAATCAGAAAGCCCAAGGCTTTCTGTCGCTCGGCATCGGTACTGGCGGCCTGTGCGTTTTGCGCATGCAGGCGCAGGATCGCCAGCGGGGTGCGCATCTCATGGGCGGCGTCTGCGATGAACCGATGCTCGCGCCGCAACAGGTCCTCGATCTGCGCCAGCAGGCGGTTGATGGCAGCCTGCATGGGTTCCAGTTCGGTCGGCAACGGCACCAGTTGCAAAGGCTCCAGGGAGTCGGCATGGCGCGCACGAATCACATCGGCCATGTTCTGCAACGGCCGCAATCCCCAGCCGATGGCTGCCCAGACCAGCACTACCAGGCCCAGGCTGCCGAGCAGAAACGGTAACAGGGTATGGCGCACGATGCGGTCGATCAGGTCATAGCGTACATCGTCGCGCTCACCCACCCAGATCACCCACTGCTTCTCGGGCACCGGTAGAACAAAGCCACGCCATTGCTCGCCACCGCTGGCGAAATCATAAAAGCCAGGGGCCGTGGGCGGTGCGTCGAGCGTCGGCGCACTGGGCGTGTGCACCAGCAGCCGCCCTCCCTCTCCCCATACCTGGAACGCCAGCTTGCTTTCATAGGGGTGGCCCACGCGATGGCGCCCGGCCTTGCCCAGCGCTTCGTTGAACGCCCGATACAGTTTTTCGCGATTGCCATCCTGCACCGGCAGGTTCATGACACCCTGCAGCAGCCGGGCATTCTGAGCCATGTGGGCATCGTAGACTTCGTTGATCTCGCGCCGGCTGTCGTGATAGTTGTACAGCGCCAACAAACCGGTGCCGAGCAGCATCAGCGCCATCACCCGCCACAGCGTACGCTGGCGCAGCGAGCTCATACCTTGCCCTCGACCAGATACCCGATACCGCGCACCGTGCGGATCAGGCCGTTGAACAGCTTCTTGCGCAGGTGATAGATGTTCACTTCCAGCGTGTTGCTTTCAGGCTCCTCGTCCCAGCCGTACAGCAACTGGGTCAGCCGCTCACGGGTAAACACTTTGCCCGGTTGCGCCAGCAGCTCGTGCAGCAGCCGATACTCCTTGGGCGTCAATACCACAGGTACGCCGTTGTAGTGCACCTGCTGAGTGGCAGGGTCAAGGCTTACGCCTGCGTGCTCGATGAGCACCGTGGCCCGGCCGGCACTGCGCCTGAGCAGGGCGCGCAGCCGAGCCTTGAGCTCGTTGAGGTCGAAGGGCTTGACCAGGTAGTCGTCGGCACCGGCATCCAGGCCGATGATGCGATCCTCGGTAGCATCGCGCGCGGTTAGGATCAGAACCGGCAGGCTGTCGCCCCCTGCCCTGACCCGTCGCAGCAACTCGATGCCACCCAGGCGCGGCAGGCCGAGGTCGAGGATCACCAGGTCGAACATTTCGTTTTGCAGGGCATGCAGCCCGCTCAGGCCATCGCGCAACCAGTCGAGGGTATAGCCCTCCTGGCGCAACCCGTCGCAGATCCCCTCACCCAGGGCGGTATCATCCTCAACCAGCAGCAGCCGCATGTTCAGTCCTGTTTGTCCTTGATGGCCTTGAGTAAAGCATCGATATCACTGCGCCGGCCTTGGTCGGCCAACTCGCGTCCCGGGCGTGGCGGCGCCTGCCGGGCTTTTTCCAGGGCGGCAGTGGCCTGCGCATAGCGCTTTTGCCGGAACAGATGATCGGCCCAGAAGTAGTTGCTGTCGATACCATTGGGGTTGATCTGCAGCGCCTTGCGCAACAAGGTGTCGGCCTTGTCGCTGTCACCAAAACCGATAGGCCAGCCGGGCACCTGGTCATACAAGGTACCCAGGCTGGTATACGCCGAGCCCTGCAGGGCACTGGGGTCGAGTTTGATCGCCTCTTCCAGGCTGGCCTTGGCCGACTTGACCTTGCCCAACGCCCCCAGGCCGCCAATGGCACCTGCCCAACTGCTGTTGATGATGCCCTCCCAGATCAAGGGTTCGGCCGAGCCAGGGTGCTGATGAACCAGCGTGGAGGCGTCGCTTGCCAGTCTCTCGAACGCCTCGGCGCGCTTGCCTTCAGGCATCTGGTACTGAATCTGCGCCCAGCGCTGTTGCAAGTCAGCCAGTTGTTGGCTGCCAGCCTGGTCCAGCGCCCAGGTGAGCGGTGCGAAGGCCAGCAGGCCAGCGATGAACAGACCTTTCATTTGAGCGACTCCTTGGAATGACTGGCGATGTATCGATGGATCACCGGCAGTTGCTTGCGCAGCGCACGGTCGACCACACCGGGCAACATGCCGTTGATGCGCACGAAGAGCTTTTCCGGCCACCCCAGGTACAGCTCGTTGCGTTCTGACTGCACGGCCTTGAGCACCGCGCGGGCGACATCCGCAGGGTCGTCCATGCCGACCTTCAGCGCCTGGTTGAGCGCCGTGGCGGCGGTGCTGTTCATGGCGGTGCGGGTTGCCCGGGGTGCGGCGTACATGACATTCACCGAGGTATCGGCCAGCTCCCGGCGCAGCGCCTCGGAAAAACCGCGCAGGGCGAATTTGCTGGCGCAGTAGGTGGCGTAACCTGGGTAACCGATCGAGCCGTAGGTGGAGCCGACGTTGACCACCATCGCCCGGGGTTGTTCGCGCAGCAGCGGCAGGCACACACGGGTCAGTTGCACCGCGGCCTTGAGGTTGATGTCCAGCAGTTCGTCCAGCGCCTGCTCGTCTAGCTGATCAAGCAGGGCAAAGCGGTTCACGCCTGCGGCATTGATCAGGACGTTGACGCCCCCCATCGCCCGGGCGCGGGCAAGCACCTGTTCACGCCCCTGATGGCTGCGCAGGTCGGCCGACTGCCACAGCAGCCTGTCGTGGTAACGGTTCATCAGGCCGGCGAGTTTGCCCATCTGCCGGCTTACCGCCAACACCCGGGCACCGGCTGCGCACAACTGTTCGGCCAACTCCAGGCCGATGCCTCCGCTGGCGCCGGTGAGTATCACTACGCACTCAGGCAAGCGCATGACGCACCTCATGCAGGCCCGCACGCGGCAGCCCCTGGAACATGTCGGTATACAGGCGGTAAACCACTTTCGCCGCATGGATCACAGCGCACTGGTCATCAGCGTCATCAAGGCGGTCCATCAGGCGCTTGTAAGTGACCATATGGTCCTGGTCCAGCGCACCGTGGGAGCTGAGATAACTGAAGGCCCGGTCCGGCAACGCCAACGTGCTCTGGATCGTGCCGGCAGCCTGGGTGGCCAAGGCAACGCTGGTGCCTTCGAGCACGTTGACCATGCCAAACAGCCCGACCGGGTTGCCACGGGCGATCAGGTCGTAAAGGTACGCGACCATCAGCTCGATCGGCAGTGCTGGCCGAGCGTCACGCACCGCTTCCCAGTCACCGCCACAGGCATTGATGTCATTGAGGATCCACTGCTCGTGGCCATACTCCTCCTCGATGTATTCGCACACAGCGCCGCGCAGCCATTCCAGGCGCGAAGGCAGGCGCGCCCCGCACGCCATCATCAGCGGCACGGTGTGGCGTACATGGTGGTATGCCTGGGCCAGGAAGGCCACATAACTGTCGAGGCTGACGTGGCCCGCCAACGCATCGCGTATGACCGGCACGGCGAACAGGGCCTGGCGCTCCTGGGTGGTTTGCAGTTGCAGCGTGTCGAAAAAAGACATGGCAGCCCTCACAACGGGGTATCGGATAACAGGGAGTGGTAACGCCGCAGGATGGCCTCGCGTCGCGGGCGGCCGTTGGCGGTCAGGGTGTCGTCGGTACTGGACAGCGGGCACGGCAGGCGACGCCAGGCATGTACCCGGGCATAGTCCGGCAGCAAGGCATTGCACTGCTGTACGGCCTGGTCGATGAGGGTGTCGGGGGTGGCAGGGTCCAGCGGCCAGAGCAATGCCAGGTTCTTTGGCAGGGCCTCGCCATGCACGAACGCCTGGGCGATCACACCGCCCTGGGTCAGTTCGGCCTCGACCCATTCCGGGTTGACGTTGCGCCCAAAGCTGGTGATGAACTGGTGTTTCTTGCGGCCATCAAGGTACAGGTAGCCCTCCTCGTCGAGGTGGCCGAGGTCGCCTGTAGCCCACCAGCTATCGCAGACGGATGGTTCCTCCAGGTAGCCGAGCAACACTGAGCCCGCCACCAGCACCTCCCCGTCCTCGGCGATACGCACCTGCACATGGGGCAGCGGTTTGCCGACACTGCCCCGGCGGGTTGCGCCTGGCCGGTTCAAGGCCACCACCGAAGCGCACTCGGACAAGCCATAGCCTTCGAACACCGGCAGGCCGATCGCTTCGGCGCGGGCCAACAGGCTGGGCGCCACCCGGGCACCGCCGACCGCAACGAAGCGCAGCGCCCCCACCCGCATCAGCCCGCGCTCGATGGCAGTGATCAACCCCATCAGTAGCTGCGGCACCAGGATCAGGCTTTGCGCGCCGCTCAGGGCGATTGCCCCCAGCAAGCGCTTGAAATCGACCTGGCTGGCCCCCCCCATCCCCAGTTGTGCCTGGGGATACAGCAATACACTCGCGCCAGCCATCAGTGCGGCATAAACACCAAGGTTTTCCAGCAGCACACCCAGCGGCAGCACCACCAGGTAACGCTGCGGTTCACTGGGACGGCTGGCCACTTCCAGTTCCCGGGCTACCCGCAACAGGGCTTCGGCAGACAGGCACACGCCTTTGGGCTTGCCCGTGCTGCCAGAGGTGTAGGTGATCTTGGCGGTACCGGGCGGCAGCGCCGCAGTGGCGTCTGCCTCGCGAACCCAAAACCCATCCTGTTGGGCGAACCCAAGCTCGGCGAGCGGAGCGCACCATTGCGGGCCGCACAGCACATGGCTGGGGCCGCTCTGCGCGATGCAGTGGCTGAATTGGGCAACGCTGAAGAACGGGGGCACGACCACGCAGGGGCGCTGGGTAAAAAGCGCCGCCAGATCCCAGAAGAGCAACTGCGGGCCATTATCCAGGGCCAGTACCAGCGTGCCTGGCGAACGCGTGCGCAAATCCTGGATGCGCAAACCCACTTCTGCCAGTAGTTGCCTGAATGTGAAGCGCTCTGTCGAATCTTGTACGGTGATTGCGTCACCGTGGTCGCGGGCATACGAGACCAGCAGCTGATGAAAACGCTCCAGCTCATGCGGCATGGCCAGTTTCCTCAAAAACCATTGGCAAGCCCAGGCGCTGGAACACCCCTGCCCTGCTCAAGGCATCGAAGCCACTACCGATATTGCCGGCAAAGACTTTCGGGTGCTGAGCGTAGTAGGTCCCCCACTGGTCCACCTGCCCGTTCAACCGGGCTGGGTCGGCCGACGCCAGTACCGATGGCACCAGCCCCAAGCGCTGAAAGCTGTTGATCAATGTCGTCGCGCCGGTGAACGCCACCCACCTCAAGCCGCGCAGGGCCAGCAACCAGGTCACCGCGATGATCATGATCCGCGCGCTACCGGCACTGAGCGCGGCCAGGTTGCCGACTTCGACCATGCATGCGCGCTCAAGGGTGCAGCCCGCCACGCGTGAAACTGCAGCTTCCAGCGGTTCATCCAGGTAGTGCTCCAGAAACAGCGGCCCGCTGCTGGCCGGGCGCATGCCTGCGGCAGCGACCAACCGCCCCTGGCTGTCATGCAACGCCAGCAGTTCGGGCAGGTAATGGTGCACATCAGCGTGATGCACGTTGGCAAAACACTGATGGATGAAATGCTCAAGCTCATCGCGCCCCGGGTCCTTGTGCAGATGAAGCGACAAGTGAGCCTGGTGGTCGACGTGGCTGCCGATAGGCAATGGGAGCAGGCTGCTCCACTGAGACTGGGTCATGAAACTCCCCCCGTTTGGGCTTGATGGGGTGAGTATCTGTGGTCAATCTGAAGGTAGTCTGAAGTTACGGAGATGACCTGCGTTGTTGGGCTGCTCCCCCACCATCGCCATCGGCGGCAAGCCAGCGGCTAATTGGCAGGTGGGTGATCTTTATCAATCCCCTGCTGATTTTCAGTTGTAGAACCGACACGATGGCCATTACCGGCCACACTTCTCTCAAAGCCGCAGGGGAGCCGTCGATGCTGACCGTCACGCTGATCAACGCGCTGGTCGTGGTGCTGGTGGTGGTGATCCATTACGAATGCCTGCTGCGCCTGAACGACTGGCTGCCGCGGCTCAAGCTCTGGAGCCGGTTCCGCATCGTCATCGGTGTGCTCGGCGCGCTGGCGGCCCATGCACTGGAAGTCTGGTGCTTTGCCCTGGCCTATTACCTGATGGCCAGTACCGAAGGCTGGGGCACGCTGAGCGGCAACTTCGACGGCACGTTCATGGACTGCGTGTATTTCTCGTTCACCACCTATACCACTATCGGTTTCGGCGACATCACGCCCAGCGGCGACCTCAAATACCTCACAGGCCTGCAGGCACTCACGGGGCTGGTGATGATCACCTGGACGGCCTCCTTTCTGTTTCTGGAAATGCAGAAATACTGGAAGGCCAAGTAGCGAGGCGTGGGCCTATCAACCCGGCAATTGACAACGATCAAGCGCGCCAAAGGCAACGCGTTGAAACTGAACCTCCTTTGAACACCCGCAAACTGTAAGGAGGCTTGCCATGGCATCCGCCGAAACACCCCGTCCACAAGCAGCACCGGCATTTCCTGCGACCACCGGCGAACACTGGATCGAAGCACTCGACAATGGCACCCATGTGCTGATCAGGCCCTTGCAGCCCAAGGATCGTGAACGCGAAAAGAACTTCATCGAACGCCTGTCTCCTCAGTCGCGCCACTTCCGTTTTCTGTCCCAGCTCAAGGAGCCTGGGGACGCCCTGCTGGACCAACTGATGGTGGTCGATCAGGACCAGCATATGGCCTATGTGGCCCTCGCGCATGTCGACGGTGAGCTGCAGGAAGTCGGTATCTCCCGCTACGCCACCGGTGCCGATAACCAAGCATGCGAATGCGCCGTTACCGTGCTCGACAGCTGGCAGCGTCACGGCCTGGGCACATTGCTGCTCCGGCACCTGATCGACCACGCACGGGCCAAGGGCCTGCGCCAGATGTATTCGATTGACGCTGCGGCCAATGTGGCGATGCGCGACCTGGCCCAGGCAGCTGGGTTTACCACTGCCAGAGACCCGGACGACCCAAGCCAGGTGATTCACCGGCTACCGCTGGCCTGAGGCGGCGCTGCGGCGGTAGCCTCGGGCAGCAGGTCCAGTTGCTCCAGGCACCGCCGCTCATCAGCCTCGGTCAGCCCTTTGAAAGCACTGACCTCCAGCAACGGCGTATTGAACAGCGCCAGCCGAAGAACGCCATTGCGCTCCAGAAACGTCTGCGCCAGGCACTGACAGACGGGCTTGGCGATCAACGCGGCGAGCGCTTGGTCCTCTGGCAGATCGACCTGTGCCTGCAGGTTGGTCTCGCAGCCGTTGACGATGCCTTGCACGGAGCGGCTGGCGAGCCCTAGTGTGCCGACGCCCAGCATCGCCAGCAGTAGCAGCATGCCCAGCAGAATGTTCGACTCTCTGGCCACATCCCGGACAATGGCAAGCCTTGCCTGCCAACCTGTGGCCTGCCCGGAAAAAATGGTGGTGCCCACTGTTTTCTTGAAAACCCGGTGCACGCCCCACCCGACCGCCGCGCTCAGCGTCAGCAGCGTCAACGCAATGGCCGGCTCATGCATCGGCAGGCGCCAGGCTGGGCCCAGTACCTGGTAAACCGAGGCGGCAATGGCCAATGTGGCGATGGCCGCGACCCACCCAATGCTGCCCTTGGGCCGTCTTGCCCAGGCGCTTAGCCTGACCCTGGTTTGCATGTTCATGAAAGCCTCCAGCCCCGGGTCAACGCACAGGGTCTATGGCAACGGTTTCCATGTGCTCGGGCACGCACACCTGCCAGCCGAGTTCAAGGCTTATCCGCCGACGCAAGGTGTCCGCAGCATGCGGTTCGCCATGAATGACGTAGGTTTGCCGCGGTGGCCGGGTGAAACCGCGCAACCACTCCATGATTTCGTCCGCGTCGGCATGGGCCGACAGATTGTCCATGGCGAAGACGTGCGCGCGAATCGGCACGTCTTCGCCATGCAGGCGCACGCTGCGCGCCCCGGCAACGATATCGGCGCCCCGGGTCCCACCCGCCTGAAAACCAGAGAACAGGATGCTGTTGTGCGCGTTGGGCGCCAGCGCTTTGAGGTGATGCAACACCCGCCCCCCCGTGGCCATGCCGCTGGCGGCAATGATCACCGCAGGTTCGCGCAACTGGTCCAGGCGCCTGGACTCATCGACCGTGCGGATGATCTGCGTACCCTTGCACATCTGTGCGCACTCCAGCGCCGTCAGGCGGTGCTCACGCCTGAACTGCTGGTACAGGGCGGTGGCATCCGTGGCCATCGGGCTGTTCAGGTACACGGGGATGTCGGGTATCAGCCCGTCACGCTTGAGCCTGTACAGGTAGTACAGCAACAGTTGCGCACGGCCCACCGCGAATGACGGCACCAGCGTGATGCCATGGCGCAGCAGGGTCTGGTTGATCACGTCGGCCAGGTAGCGTTCCGGGGCTTGGGCGGGGTGTGAGCGGTCACCGTAGGTCGACTCCACCAGCAGCACATCGGCCGCACCGATCAGCTCGGGTGCACGCATCACGGGATCGTTGGGCCGCCCCAGGTCACCTGATGACACCAGCGTCTGACCATCCACCGTCAGTTGCACGGTCGCCGCGCCCAGAATGTGCCCGGCCGTGCGCAGCAACAGTTCGACACCCGGTGCGATCGGGGTACGCTGGTGCAACTCGACGGGCCTGAACAGCTGCAGCGCACGTTTGGCATCCTGCTCGGTGTACAAGGGCCGGGCCGGCGAATGCTTGGAATAGCCATGACGATTGGCATGTTCGGCCTGTTCCTCCTGCAATCGGGCGCTGTCGAGCAACAGGATTTCAGCAAGGGCACAGGTTGCCGGGGTGGCATACACAGGCCCGCTGAAGCCCTCGCGCGCCAGCACCGGCAGGTAGCCGCTGTGGTCCAGGTGGGCATGGGTGAGCACTACCGCATCGACCGCCCGCAGCGCCGCCGGCAGTGGCTCCCAATTACGCAGGCGCAGTTGCTTGTAACCCTGGAAAAGACCGCAGTCGATCAGCACCCGTGTCGAATCACGCGTCAGCAGGAACTTGCTGCCCGTCACCGTGCCCGTACCGCCGAAGAAGGTCAGTTGCATGGTGGCGGCTCCCAAGTATCGATCACGCAGGGGTGAACGGACAGCACGCCGCACGGTGGGTCGCTCACAATGCGCTCGGTGGTGTCGCCCAGCAGCTTGCTCAACCCCCTGGGCTGCACAACCCCCATAACCACCACGTCGATGTCCAGGGCCGCCACTTGCTCGCGAATCACTTGCACTGCCCCTCCTTCCTTGAAGTGCCGGCAATCGTGGGGCACACCTTCGGCATCGGCCAATGCATCGAACGACACCTGCAAGGCATCTCGCATCTCCTCGACCCAGGTCTGCGTCACCAGCATTTCTGGGGCGAACACACCCGCCAGGTCATATGCACCCAGCAGATGCAACTGCGCATCGCATTGCAACGCCAGGGCATCGGCTGCACGGATGAGGGCGCGATTGAACAGCATCTGGTCATGGGGTTCATCGTGCAGGGCGGTGTCCACGGCGACCAGTATGCGTTTTGGCAAGGACGCGGCTGCCCGAGGTACGAAATGCAGCAAGCACTGGCACGCTCGCAGCAGCGCGCAGTCCAGGGGCGTGGCGAAAAACCGGGCCAGTGCCGGTGTTTTTTCGGTGTCCTTGATGACCATATCGGGCTTGAGCTCGCGGATGTAATCGGCGGCCTGCTCGCGCAGGTCTTCTGCCTTGACGGTATCGAACGTCAGGCAGGTATCGCTGGGCCGGTGACGCTCGACCAGGGCCTCGAGCTGCTCGCGATAGCGCCCGTATTGGCGCTGCATCTCGGCTTCGTTCAGCTGTTCCTGGCGTAACGAATGGTCCGCGTGTGGCTCGAACAGCCCAACGATATGCACCGCTGCGCCGCTGACATGCGCCAGGGCAAGCGCCCGGCGCAAAGCCGCCGAGTGCGGGTCGATGTCGGTAAGCAGCACCAGCAGTTGTCGATACTGACCCATGGGAAACCTCCGGCCGCACGCGGCGATGGCAAGTAACATCGATATTCGAACCCCCTGCCATAGCGCGTTTGATGCAGATCAGAAAGTCACCACTGGCGCACCAAGTTGATCAATGTCAGAACCCTGACGCCGTCTCACGGTACAACCAGTACAGCCCACGTTGGTCGAGCCCTCTGGAGGCCCTATGAACAAGCCGTTGCTGGAAACCGAAGATTCAAGCGAGCACTGGGTCGACACCCTTGCTGACGGCACAGCCGTGCTGATTCGGCCGCTGCGCAATGATGATCACGAACGGGACCGGCGCTTTGTGAGCACGATCAGCCATGAGGCCCGCCGTTTTCGTTTTCTCGCCGGGCTCAGCGGTGGCTTGCCCGGCCTGGACGCGCAGCTGATGCCGGTCGACGGTCACCAGTAGATGGCCTACGTAGCGCTGGCCCATGACAATGGCCAGCTGCATCAGCTTGGCGTCAGCCGCTATGCCGCAATACCGGGCAGCCACAATTGCGAATGCGCCGTGGCTGTCGACGAGCGCTGGCAGCGCAAGGGGCTGGGCAAGCTGTTGCTGCAGCACCTGATCGCCGCGGCACGGCGCAATGGATACCAGTGCATGGTGTCCAGGGACCTCTCGAACAATTACGCCATGCACCGGCTGACCAAGGCGCTGGGGTTCACCTCGCGCTACCTGGGCGGCGATGTCAGCGAAATCCTTCATGAACTTGACCTGCGCAGGTGAAACAAGGCCCTTGCGGGCCTTGCCCCTCTAACCTTGCGAATGTTCGGGTGATAACACCAGCACACTGGTGCTGAGCCGGTGCAGGATCCGCTCGGCCGTACTGCCAATGAACCAGCCGATGCCGTGATGGTGGTAGCTGCCCATCACCAGCACATCGATGTCGTTGTTGTCCATGAACAGCGCCAGCACCTTGGCCGGGTCCCCCACCCGCATGTGGCGGTGCTCGAAGGCAATCCCGTTGCGCTCGGCCAATGCCTGAAAGGCATCGGCCTGGGCCTCGTGAAGTGTCCGTGAACGGTTCGAATCGAACAGGAACGAATGCTCCCGAGTGCCTTCGGCGTTCAGGTACATCGCGCCCATATCGTAGGCATACAGCAGTTCTATCTGAGCGTTGCATTGCAGGGCCAGCTTGAGCGCTTCGCTGATGATCAGGTCGTTGAAGCCTTCGAACTGATCCTCCGGGCGCGACAGGTCGACCGCTGCCAGTATCCGGCGCGGCAAGGCATTACTGGCGTTGTGCACCAGGTGCAGCGCAATCCGGGTGTCACGCAGCAGCTGCACGTCCAGCGAGGTGAACATGGCTCGTATCCACCAAGGCTCATGTTCGAGCCCCTTGATCAGCATGGCGAACGGCTGTTCACGTAGATGCACCTGGATCTCGTCCAATGGGTGCTGTACCCACAACACCTCGGTAGTGACCGTCACACCATTGCGGCGCATCGACGATGCCTGGGTTTCCAGCCATTGACGATGTTGCTGCACATACCCCTCGCGCATGACCGCCAAGGCCTGGTCGTTGACCAGGCCGGCAGTGGCCAGGCCCTCAAGGTAGTCGAACGCGACGATGTGCAATGGCATGCCCTTGGCTTTGGCCAGCGCCGCCGCTCGATCAAAGACCGGCGTGCGGCGCATCAAGGGCGAAGCGATGAAAAGAAGTCTTTGCGAGTTGGTCATGGCACACCTCTGCGGGCTTGATGAGTACCTCGATGCTCTGCTGCCGGCGGCTGCCCGGTTTGATGTATGTCAACAGTGCAAGCGAGCAGACCAACGGCTGTTGCCGCTTACCGGGCAATTGACACGGATCAAGACTTATTGGTTTTTTCGGCGCACGCTGTACCTAGCCTCGCTGCTGACAAGGACGCCATTGCGCCTCGAATCAATCGCTATTGCTTGCCCATGCAGGCACTGGAGGTTCCGATGAACGTCTACGTCGAGAAAAGCGCCAATGACAACCGCTGGTGGGTCCACATGGACGAATGGCGGGTGAGTTTCAGAACCCCCATAGAAGCCGAACAGTTCGTCGGCGTGCTGACCGCCCGGCTTAACGCGCCCCATTCACTGAGCAAGATCGCCACCGTCGCTTCCAGAACGGCGAGGGAGGCCTGAGATGTCGGGCCTGATCGACGTTCAGTCGCTCGGCGAGCCGGTACAGCTGCGCCCGCCCCCACCCATTCACCTGCAACCACTGGCATCGCGCTGCAATGGGTGCCGGGTCAATGGCTTGTGCTTGCCCACGGGTTTGCCCCTGCGCGACAACAGCAGCCTGGGCACATTGATCGGCCCGCGCATCCGCATCAGGAAGGGTGCTGCGCTCTTCAATGCCAATATGCCCTTGAGCGCCTTGTATGCCGTGTATTCAGGCAGTTTCAAGACCAACCTGAACAATGCCGAAGGCCAGGGTGTGGTCATCAATTTCTGGATGCCGGGCGACGTACTGGGGCTCGACGCCATCGCCACCGAGCACCATGTCTGTGACGCCATTGCCCTGGAAGACAGCGAAGTCTGCCCCGTCCCATACCATCGCCTGCAGGCCCTGGCGCGTGATTTTCCCACGCTGCAGCAGAGCTTGAACCGCCTGATGAGCAGGGAAATCATCCGCGAGCATGAGCGCGTGCTGATGCTGTGCAACCTCTCTGCCGAGCAGCGGCTGGCCAGTTTTCTGCTGGGTTTGTCCCGACGCTTCGTCAGCCGCGGCTATTCATCCCACGGCTTCATGCTACGCATGTCGCGCGAGGACATGGCCTCCTACCTGGGGCTGCGCCTGGAAACCATCTGCCGCTCGGTCGCCCACTTGCGCGCCCTGGGTATCGTCAACCTGCACGGCCGGCTGGTGGAAATTCTGGACATGCCTGCGCTGATGGCACTGGAACTGGGTTACCCAAACAGCCCGCCTCACTGAACTGCCAGTTGCCTGCGTGCACCTGGCTTGCAGCGCATCGCCTCGCAACAGCTGAAGGTATCGGACATGGCAAATTTTCATCTGGCTTACCTGCCGTTGGTCACCTATCCGGATGTGCTCCCCGATGACGCTGTGGCAGCCGGTGTACACCTGGCCGTCGCGCTGGGGTATGACCTGCATGTCATGACCTTTGCGGTGAAGATCCCCTACCTTTCGCCGTCCATTGGCAGCACCCTGCTGAATATCCCCGACATGATTCAAACGACCGAAAGCAACAGTCGAACGCAGTGCAAAGCGCTGCAGGCCATGGTGGGCGGCCTGGACCACGGCCAGAGCAGTGTGGAATTCTCCACCAGAGCGGTAGTGCCCGGCCTGACGGGTACCGCAGCGGCAGAGGCGTCAAGGTATTTCGACCTGACCTTCCTGCCGTGGGCAGTCGACAAACCCGTCATCCAAGAGCTGGCAGAGTCGGTGATTTTTGGCGCTGGCAGGCCATGCGTCCTCGTTCCCCCTTTGCCCAGCAAGCCCATCAGGCACATGGCGTTGGCCTGGGACGGCAGCCGCGTCGCGGCGCGAGCACTCGCTGACGCGTCACACCTGATGGCTGCCGACATGCTCATCACGGTCCTGACCGTGCAGGGCGAAAAGCCACTCGAGCACGCCGACATCGCGCAGGACATGGCCCATGCCTTACAGCACCGAGGCCTGAACGCTCGGCCGCTGAGCGTGAAGCTGGCCGGGCGACCGATCGCTGAGTGCCTGCAGCAAGAAGCACTCACCGTCGGCGCCGACCTGTTGGTCATGGGCGGGTTCGGTCATTCGCGCTTGAAAGCATTCGTTCTGGGGGGCGCTACCCGCGGGGTTCTGCAAGCCCTTCGAATGCCCATACTGCTGTCGCACTGAACCCCGGCGATCAGTGCCTTCGTCACAACATGAGATACACGGAAAATCGTGTAGCCCAGAAAGCGATGCTTTGCCTGGGCTGACAGATCATTGCAGCCAAGGCGGCGGCGGTTCTTCGCCCTTGACCGGCCCATGCTCGGCTTCGGTCCGTGCAGCTCGGCGGCGGGCATCGTCCAAGCGGGCAGCGTCGATTTCGCGCATCACGCCCCCCACGTCCGCGACATGCTCATCGTCCTCGAATTCGCCTGTCAACGGGCTGTCCGCACGCAGTTCACCGGCCTCGTACAGCGCCCACATTTCCTGGGCAAAGCGGGTGTCTTTCAATTCCGGGGCAAAGCGCCCGAAATAGTGAGCCATGTTCGCCACGTCACGCTGCAGCATGCTGAATGCATGGTTGTTGCCGGCTGCATCCACCGCCTGTGGCAGGTCGATGATCACCGGGCCGTCCGGGCCCAGCAGCACATTGAATTCGGAGAGGTCGCCATGCACCAGGCCGGCACACAGCATCAGCACGATCTGGCGGATGACGAAGGTGTGGTACTCACGCGCCTCCTCAGCTTCCAGGTGCACGTCGTTCAGGCGCGGGGCCGCATCGCCATCGGCGTCGGTCACCAGCTCCATCAGCAGTACGCCATCCTGGAAATCATAGGGTTTGGGCACCCGCACACCGGCATTGGCCAGGCGGAACAACGCCGCCACTTCAGCGTTCTGCCAAGCGTCCTCGGCTTCCTTGCGGCCGTACTTGCTGCCCTTGGCCATCGCCCGGGCCTGGCGGCTGTTGCGTACCTTGCGGCCTTCCTGGTATTCGGCGGCCTGGCGGAAACTGCGCTTGTTGGCCTCTTTGTAGACCTTGGCGCACCGTACCTGGGCGCCGCAACGCACCACGTAGACGGCTGCTTCCTTGCCGCTCATCAAGGGTCGCAGTACTTCGTCGACCAGTCCGTCTTCAATCAGCGGTTCGATTCGTTTTGGCGTCTTCATCAGGCTTGTGTTCGGGGTCCTGTCTGGCCTTATGGCTTGGTTGGCGAACATCCTCTCACAGGCTGATGCGTCTTGCTCGTTTGTCTGCTCAGGCGGCGGCCCAGCGCTGCGTTATCCAGTGCCGAAGCACATGTGTAACCGGGGCCGCTTCGCGGCCCATCGCCGGCAAGCGCGGCTCCCACAGGTATACGACATGCTTGAAGGCTGGTGGCATTCCTGGACTGCCCACAAGGATCGGATGGGGTCCAAGGTCTTGGATGCGGTCCATTTTGTGGGAGCCGGCTTGCCGGCGATGAGGCCGGTACTGACTCATCAGGGCGTGAGGCGGACGCTCGTGGTAAATGGCTAGCGGCCAATGGAGGCCTTCAATTGAAGATGGTTCGCGAGCAGGTAAGCATCATGGCCTTTGCAGCAATCGTGCTTCTTGGCATATGGCCTGAGCGGCATATCGACAGGAATCATGGACGTCCTTGTAATTCCTAATGCAGACCACGCAAAATCAACCAGCTCGCACTGATGCACCACGCCCGACCCTGGAAGTCGGATGTGTGCTGCCAGGGCGCCCTGATTGAGCTTCATCGCCACGGACGACAACTAAATCTACAAGGGAATGTATGCCGGGAAAAATTCTGTTGCTTTTAACCGTGTTATCGCTAGGCGGCTGCTTCAGCACGATTGGCCACATGAGCGGGGAACGTTGCGTTTATCACGGTACCCGCGCATCCTGGGCCTGGGCAAATCACCCAGACACGTTGAGCAGTTGGCCATTTCTAATCGATACGCCGTTTTCTTTTGCGTTGGACACCCTGTTGCTGCCCTATGACCTGACGGCCTTTTTACCCGACAGCCTGGGTGGTGACCGAAGCGAATGCGTGATCAAGGGCGGGTTGAACGTCATCATGTAATCTGCCCCTTAACCCACGAACACGGGTAAAGCCCGTGCCGTCGTCCGAGTTACCTGCTTTCCCGTGAACCAAAACAGGAGTGACGATGAAAGAACACAACTACGCTGTAACCATCAATGGGAAAGGCAACACAGGTGAGGGTACTGCCAGCTATTGGTAGCCAATCAGATAAAGAGCTTGCAATGCGCTTGCATGACGATGCTCACCACGAGTGTTTCATTGCCAACTCGGTCAACTTCCCAATCAAATGCAGGCCTGTTATCAACTATCGAAGCTAACGAATGTCTAGGGCTACGGGGATGGTACAAATCTCTGCGTAGCCCCTCTGGAATCCACCATGAGTCACCTGCGATAGCATCGTCGATAACAGCGACTCTTGCGACTTGGCTTTCCTTTAGAAATGCCAACCTTGAAAAGCATTGATGGAAGGTAGGCGGTGGCAGCTTTTGATCAAATGATCATAGCGCTGCGACCTACTCACACCTCTTAACGAGACGGTGCCTTATAGAAGCTGGGAGCGAATCGCCGAGCTTCTGCCGAATCAGTGGAACCCGCTCAGAAATCGTCCCTCCCGATGGCTATCGACGCGCCGTGCAGTGCATTTCCGGAGCCTGATAGCCCCATACTACGGTGGCCTCACCTTGGTGCTCCCATAAACTCTCATTTTGCCCCTTGTAGCGCGCGCCGCTGGCGCTCTGTTCTATGTACATCAGCGAACTGCGGTCACCGAACTCCACGATAGCCGTGGGCGGCTCGGTGCGGAAGAAGCTGGCAACCACTTCCTTGGCCGGGTTGCCGTCACACTGGTAGGACACCGGACCGGTGGCCTCGACCAGCCGATAGCGGGCCTGCAGTTCGGCGATGCGCAGGCGGTAGCTTTCGGCGATGCAAGTGGGCTGGTCCGCGCTTTTCCAGCAATCGTTGCGACCCTTGATCCAGCCCCGTTGCTCGGCCTTGAGCACCGGCGGATGTTCATTGCCGGCCTTCTGCTGTGCGGCTGTGTAGACCTCGGCCATTTGCCGGTCCAGTGCCGAGAGCGACTCGCTCTGGCAGATCTGTTGTTCGATGCTGCCGGCCTCGACCTGAGTGCAGTTGAAGGCAGGTCCCGCAGCCTGGGTGTGCGACAGAGGCAAGGTGAGCAGCAGGGGAAGCCAGTACTTCATGGGAGCCACCATTAGCGATTTAGAATACTGGGCTCAGTCTAGCGCTGTGCTCAATTGCGTGGAGGATGCCCCAGCTTTTGTCGGCGGCTAATGACTGCTAATGGCCATAGCTCCCTCCATGAAGGGCAGCTATGGGCCGTTGGCAGTCATCCACCGCCACCCGCGATAGCACGCTGCACATTCGACAGTGGTTGGGCGTCGCTGATGTCGCTGCCTGACCGTTCGAACGAGGAAAACCGACGATGTGCCATTGGTCGCAAAGCCGAAGCGCTCGGGCTATTCAATAGAATCCGAAGAATAGTCGGCATCCAATTGTCACTACAGACATTATTGCAGCATCCATTTGCATGGAAACAGCCATTGCATAATCAGGCAAGATAAATGGCTTTTAGCCATATTTCACTAATCGCCAATGATTCTAAATGGGCGATAGCCATTTTTTCAAGCGTGACTAAGCTCGTAAGCGCGCAACGGATATTAGGGATGTACGCGCGCTTACCATGACGGATCTATTAAAGGAGTATGAAAAATGGAAAGCTTCGCTATCGCCGCATCACAAATCAACTGGAATGGTGGCCAACGGATTACGTTGAGCCCTGGTGATACCGCCACCTGCACGACGTTACGTCCGGGCCAGATATACGGGATTTTCCTGTATAACTCGGCGGGGAGTGACAATAATGCCACCGTCAGTGTGGTATGGAGCAATAGCCAGCCTCCGGCACGGATTACCGTGCCAGGTACCACGGCTAATGCAGGTTTGGCCTCATTGGGCTTCGTTTCGGGCACCGACACCCAGACCATTTCGGTCTCCTTACCAAGCAACAGTGGCATAGCCCAGGTCGAACTGTGGTTGGGCAGTACCAGCATGCCGACCAACACCAGCGGGATTAACAATAACCCCTTGCAGGCCAATGGCGAGCAATACCCTTTCAACAAATACAGTCGCTATTATGCGGTGCCGCCATCAAAATGGATGAATCTGACCATCGCCAGCAAGATCACCCAGTTTATCTCGTGCCAGTTCCGCGAAGCCGCTGCGACGGTGTTTGTTGTAAATGAAACGTCCAACGGCTTACTGGCTGGGCAAGTTACCAATATTGGGCCTACCGCTTCGGAGGCCGGAGCGGTTAGCATTGTGGCGACACAGATTCAAAGTGTCAGCACTAACTTGCAAGGTGACGGTACGCAGTGGGTCTGGATGGACGCTGATAGCCCACAAGACTCTACGAGCGCCAGTATTTCCCTGCAGTCGCTGTAAAAACGCAGCCCGCTGAAATAAAAGAGTCATGCCCAGCGTGGCTCTTTTTGTTTTGCGTCAGTGGCCTCATAGTGCCTTGTCAACACTAAGCTCCAGCCGGTTACTTGCACCTTCACCGAAAGTAATGCACGAATTTTGTATGGCGTGCGGCTCTCGACTTTATTCTGGTCACGCTCTGAAGGTGAATATGCCGGCTGGATATCCATAGCGCTAGGAACGCTTGATACCTCCCCGCGTGCCGACGCATCAAAGACATGCGCACGTCGACTACGCTTCGCCCTGGTAGACACAGGCCAGCATTCGGTCTCGGCTCGGCTCACCGATATAGGTCGATACTCGCTATCAACAGCAGTTGCCGATTTGCACCGAACGCCCAGCACATAAGTGTGCTTGCGGTTGACCTCCTCGCCCATTGCCGTAAAATCCCGCGCCCGAAATTTAGCAGGCATGGCGAGAGGGAGCTTCAATGCAACGGGTGATGATCATTGGTCAGCCAGGTTCTGGGAAAAGTACCCTGGCGCGCAAGCTCGGTGAACGTACAGGCTTGCCGGTCGTGCATATCGACACGATTCATTGGCAGCCAGGGTGGGTTGAGCGGAGCCGGGACGAGAAGACGCGTCTTTGTCATGTGGTCGAGGCCCGTGAGCGCTGGATCTTCGAAGGCGGGCATTCGGCCACATGGAACAACCGGCTGGCCCGGGCTGACATGTTGATTTGGATTGATCGCTCGGCACCGCTTCGATTCTGGCGCGTTTTCCTCAGAGCGATGTGGAACCGCGGTCGCACCCGACCCGACTTGCCGGACAACTGTCCGGATTTACTGGCCAACCTGCCGGAGTTTTTCAGGTTCATGTGGCGGACGAAAACCTCGTCGCGGGAGGCGATGAAGCGATTGGTGCTAACAGCCCCGTCGAGCTGTCGCGTGGTCTGCCTGCGGAGTAATCGAGATACCGATGTTTTTCTCGCGAGTGTGGGCACACAGCCTGGTCAGGTTACCCCAGGTCATTAGATGCTAAATCGCGAGTGAAGCGCTGCTGCGTGACCGCCAAGAATTTTTGGTGGATCGCTAATGAAAGCGTAAGGAAGACACCGAGTAGCTATATGCTCGTGTGAAACAGCGATCAGTCTGAAGCCGTGTCCGGAATGTCTGCAATGTATCGATAGCAGCCAGCGACTCAACGCTCTGTGGTCAGTTCCGGCCTCATCGCCGGCAAGCCGGCTTGTATGGTTAGACTTGAAGGGGTGGTGGGACTAAATGCCGGATTCTGACTGTTGACGCAGTACAGACTGTG
>NZ_JBIVGN010000012.1:0-198119 GCF_044748705.1 Pseudomonas sp. NPDC089758 | reverse complement strand
AGGTCGGCCGCTTGGAAAGGGGTATATGAGCAGTACAGAAACAGCGGTAAGGCAACGACCCAGGCGTTGGTAATTCTGGCCAGGAAGCTCGCACGTGTGGCATTCGCCCTGATGAGAAATCAGGACGAATACGTCACCAAAGGCGGGAAAATGGCTTGCTGATAACCATAGAATCTCCCACATGGATTTGCGTCGGCTGTTAGAAATTGGGCAAGACAGGTGTTCCCACAGGGTTGCGTCGGCTGTTAGAAATTGGGCAAGACAGCTGCATCCAGGTAAAGCACAGGCCTGAAGAGCTGCGCGGTCGTGGTGGGAGCCGGCTTGCCGGCGATGGGCTGCGCAGCAGCCCCCATAGCGGAGTGTAATAGCCTGAGCAGGCTCGACGGGGCCCGCGAGCATTTGGGGCCGCTTTGCGGCCCATCGCCGGCAAGCCCGGCTCCTACATGGACTGCGCCGGCTTTTGGAAATTGGGCAAGACAGTTGTTTCCATAGGGTTAGGCAGCGCAGCACAGACGGTGGCGCAAAGAACTCACCGGCAAGGGCATCGAATTTGCGCTGCCAGGGCCGGTGAGCACTCAGCCGAACTGTTTCTGCTGCTGTTGCTGCTTGGCCACCAATTCGGAAGCGGCGATATAGGCTTCCTGGAACTCGTCGCTCTCCAGCCAGGCCATGGTGGTGTCTTCGTCGGCGCCATCGAGCCAGGTGCGATAAGCGTTGAACACCAGCACGATGTAGTCGGTGGCGTGCTCTTCCTTGTGGCCCTTGAGCACCAGTGCCAGCAGCGGGTCCACCAGGAACACCGAGATCATCGAAACCAGGCTGGTCTCCTGGGCGGCCTTCATCTTTACGAACAGCTCTTTGTAGCTGTCGGTTTCCATGGCCTTGTTGAACACTTGCTCGACACTGGCGCTGTCACCGGCGCTGGGTTTCACGGCCTGGCCGCTGCGTACCATGCGGTTTTGCTTGGCCTTGCTGGCGGCGCGTTTGGCGCGTTTCTGTTGCTTGGTATTGGTGGCCATGGGGCTGGAAATCCTTGGGGGCGAAAATGTGCGTATTGAAGCCTAATTGCCCGGGAAACCCAAGCCCCGGCCATTCAGCGCTCAGGCGCACAACTTTCATCCTCCTCGAACCCGCGCGAAGCCCGGCCAACCAGCAAGTCATCCGGCGCGTACGCCACGCTGGGGTCCTTGCCCGGGTAATCCAGCGAATGCAGGAAATGCCGGATGCAGTTGATCCGCGCACGCTTCTTGTCATCGGACTTGATCACCGTCCACGGTGCATCGCCAGTGTCGGTGTGGAAGAACATCGCCTCCTTGGCGGCGGTGTAGTCCTCCCACTTATCCAGTGACTTGATGTCGATAGGCGAGAGCTTCCAGTGCTTGAGCGGGTCGTCCCGGCGTGAGATGAAGCGGCGCAGCTGCTCTTCGCGGTTCACCGAAAACCAGTACTTGAACAGCAGGATGCCGCTGTTGCACAGCATGCGCTCCAGGTCCGGCGCCTGGCGCATGAACTCCAGGTACTGCAGCGGTGTGCAGAACTCCATCACCTTCTCGACCCCGGCGCGGTTGTACCAGGAGCGGTCGAAGAACACCATTTCACCAGCCGTGGGCAGGTGTTGGATGTAGCGCTGGAAATACCACTGGCCCTTTTCCTGCTCGGAAGGCTTCTCCAGCGCGACGATGCGCGCACCCCGTGGGTTCAGGTGTTCCATGAAGCGCTTGATGGTGCCGCCCTTGCCTGCCGCATCCCGGCCTTCGAACAGCACCACCACGCGCTGGCCGGTGTCCTTGACCCAGCTTTGTACCTTCAGCAACTCGATCTGCAGCGCGTGCTTGGCCTTTTCGTATTCCTGGCGGCGCATGCGGGTCGGGTAGGGGTAGCTCGCCGGCAGCCGGGCAGAGGTGCTGTCCTCGTTGCTGCCTTTCGGCGCGCTGGCCACTTCCAGGGCCGCCGGTTCCTGGCTGACCTGGGTGATGGAGGGCTCAGGTTTGCGCTGGCGGGCGCGGCGGGCGCGAGGCTTGGGTGCGGTGCTGGGCGTCGGTTCTGCGGGAGCAGCGAGCAGGAGGGGGGATTCTTCGCTCATGGAGGTCCTTGCGAGGTCGATTCGAATGTTCGACTGCAATTGTGGGTTTGAGCGAGAGGGGGTTAGTTGATGCGGGTCAACGCTACGGGGTAGGCAAAACAGGCTGAGAAATCCCAGACAACAAAAAACCCGCACTGGGCGGGTTTCTTGTTGTCGCTTCGGGTAACTTTGCAACCACCAGAAGCTGAAGGTGGTGCCCAGAGACGGAGTCGAACCGCCGACACGAGGATTTTCAATCCTCTGCTCTACCGACTGAGCTATCTGGGCGACGAGGTGAATTAAATAGATTTCCAGACCGCTCGTCAACGACTTTTTGAAAAAATTTTAAATTAATTCCGTCGCTTACGATTTTCAGGGTCATTCGGCCGGTGGAACGTAACCTTCCGCCTGCGCGTAATCTTCGCCGGCGAAAAACTTGTCCATCTCGCCCTGAAGGAACTTGCGGTCCTCGGCGTTCATCATGTTCAGGCGCTTCTCGTTGATCAGCATGGTCTGGTGCTTCTGCCAGTCGGCCCAGGCTTGCTGCGAGATGTGCTCGAAGATGTCCTGGCCCTTGGCCCCGGGGTAAGGCGGGCGCTCCAGGCCTGGCAGTTGTTCTTTGTACTTGCGGCACATCACGGTGCGGGTCATCGGGCATCTCCTGCAATCAGTTCGTCGGCCGCGCGTTTGAGCAGCTTTTTGACCGGGGCGGCGAGGCCCAGGCGCGGCGGGGTGGCGAGGTTATACCAGAGCCAGTCGGCCTCGGCCACGTGCTGGCCGACGGGGTCGACACGCACCAGCCATGGCTCGATCGCCAGCTGGAAATGGCTGAAGGTATGGGTCAGGCCGTCCAGCGCGCGGCTTTCGGCCAGGCGCAGGCCATGCTGGTAGGCCAGGTCATCGAGCTGCTCGATGGCGTCCAGCTCCGGCAGGCTCCACAGGCCGCCCCACAGGCCGCTGGACGGGCGCCGGTACAGCAGGATGGCGCCTTCATGGTTGGCCAACAGCGGCATCAGCGTGCGCCGCTGGGGCAGAGCCTTGCGCGGTTTGGGTTCGGGGTAGCGCGTTTCTTCGCCATGCAGGTGCGCTTCGCAGCCGCTGCGCACGGGGCACAGCAGGCAAGTTGGCTTGCTGCGGGTGCACAGCGTGGCGCCCAGGTCCATCATCGCCTGGGTATAGTGGTTGGCGCGTTGTTGCGGGGTGAAGCGCTCGGCAGTGGCCCATAGGGCATTGGCCACCTTCGGCTCGCCCGGGTAACCGGCCTGGGCGGTGAAGCGGGCCAGCACGCGTTTGACGTTGCCGTCGAGGATCGGCGCACGGATACCCATGCTGATGCTGGCAATGGCACCGGCGGTGGAGCGGCCGATACCTGGCAGCTCGGTAAGCTGTTCGACACTGCGCGGGAACTCACCGCCGTATTGCTCGACGACGATCCTGGCGGCCTTCTGCAGGTTGCGTGCGCGGGTGTAGTAACCCAGGCCGGTCCACAGGTGCAGCACCTCGTCCTCCGGTGCTTCGGCCAGCGCCTGCACGGTGGGCAGGGCCTGCATGAAGCGGTCGAAGTAGTTCAGCACGGTGCTGACCTGGGTCTGTTGCAGCATGATTTCCGACACCCACACCCGGTAAGGGTTGATGCCTTGCTGCCAGGGCAGGTCGTGCCGGCCGTGCTGGTCGTACCAGTCCAGCACGGCGCTGGAGAACTGCGCAGGGCTCATCGCTTGAACAGCCCCTTGAGCGCGTCTTTCAATTCTGGGCTCACTTTGTCTCCGAGTTTTTCATCAAGTTTTTCATCGATCTTGTCTTTGAGGCGGTTGCCGGCCAGCTTGGCGGCAACCTTGCCCAGGCCGTCCTGGTCAAGGCGGCAGGCCTTGGCGCCAAGCTCCAGCGGGCCACGGCAGCGCAGCGGCAGTTCGACGCCGACGTAACGCTCATTGACCTGGCAGGCCGGGTCGGGCATGGCGCGCTGGTCACCTTCGACGATCACCCCGACGTTGTAGTCCATGCCGAGCACGCGCAGGTCCAGGTCGCCGTGGCCGTTGACGGTCAGGCCTGGGATGCGTGCCTTGAGGTCCGGGTTGCTGGCCACGCCGTTGCGCACCACCAGGCTGCCGCGCAACTCCTGGAACGGTGTGTCCTTGCCGCGTGGCTCGCCGCTGAGGGTCTTGCGGTTCAGCGTGGCGATGGCCTGGCAGAGTTGCTGTTCCAGGTTGGCGTTGACCAGCACGCCGTCGTTGATGGTGAAGTTTGCGTTGCCGTTGAGGGTGTCCACCAGTGCCTTCTGGCTGTTACCGGTGGCTGTCAGGTCGCTGCTGAGGGTCAGCAGGCCTTTGACCGGCGGGGCCTGGTCTTTGTCTTCAGCCTTGATGAAGTGCTCGACCGGCACGCGGTTGATCTTGGTGTTGACGCCAATCTGCGGCACGGCTGGGCGCACATCGACGGTGCCTTTGGCTTCGAAGCTGCCGTTATAGAGGCCGCCGCGCAGCGTCTGCAGGGTGATCAGGCCGCCCTGGCCGTTCGCTTGCAGTTGCGCGTCGTTGATCGGCAGCTTGTCCAGGGTCAGTGAGCCGAAGGCCAGGTCGGCCTGCAGGTCGAGCGTGCGCAGGCGGTCCACCGGCAGCAGCTTGTCGTTGCTCCAGGCGACCTGGGTGGGGGCGTTAGGCAGCGGAGAACTGCCGGCACCGGCGATGGCGCTGGCTTCCTGTTGCTTGACCTCGTTCTGGCGCGCTGCGGTGGCACCCTTGGCTTCATCGCTCTTGGCTGGCATGTAGCGGTCGGCGTCGAACTTGTCGGCCTTGAGCTGCAAGCGCAACGCTTGCTTGGCAAAGTCCTCGACGGCAACGCGGCCGGTGAAGGTGCTGTCGTCGAGTTTTACCGCGAGGTCTTCCAGGGCCAGGCTGTTTGGCGTGCCCTGCAGGCGGCTGACCAGCTCCAGCTTGTTGAAGGCGGCGGGGTCGCTGGTGGCCGGCAGGGGGTGGCCGATGCCATCGAGGAAGGTGCGCAGGTCGAACTGGGCGATGGACAGCCCACCGCTGAGCTGCGGCGTCTTGTCCAGGTCGCGCAGGTTGAGCTCGCCCAGGGCGCGCAGCTGGTTGGCCGAGATTTTCAGGCCGTTCCAAGTGGCGACGTTGGCTGCCATGTCGACCAGCAGCTGGCCTTGGGCCGCGAAGGTCATGGTCTTGCCGGCCAGCGGCTCGCCCGAGGTTTCGCCGGACAGGCGCATGTCCTCGAAGTTATAGCGCTTGAGCTTGCGGTCAAAACGCAGCTCGCCGGCAAGTTCGGTGCGTGCCTTCATGTTCGGCTGGCTGGCGCTGAGGAAGGCGCTGGCCTTGAGCGGGATGTTCGCACCCTCGTGAATCGGGCCGGTGCTCAGCTGGATGCTTTCGGCGCTGTAGCTCTGGCCGGTCTTGGCATCGCTGTAGTGCACGCGGGCGTTGTTCACGGTCAGGCTGTCGATGTCGAGCTTGACCGCACGTTCGCTGCTGCTCTCTGCAGAGGCGTTGGGCTGATCTGCAGGCGCAGGTGCACTGGCGGTTGGGCCGGTTTGCGCAGGCAGCGGTTTGCCGATGTCTTCCCAGTTGCCATGGCCCTGTTCATCACGGTTCAGGGTCAGGTTCAGGCCTTCGACGCGCACATCGCTCATCTGCACTTCACGGCGCAGCAAGGGCAGCACGCGGACCGACAGGCCAAGCATCTGCAGGTCGGCGAACGGCTCCTTGGGCTTGTTCAAGGTGGCGATGCTGGCCTCGTGAAGCTCCAGGCCCAGCCAGGGGAACAGGCTCCAGCCGATGTCGCCATTGAGGGTCAGCTCGACGTGGGCCTTGTCGCGCGCCAACTGGCGGATCTCGTCTTTATAGTCGTTGGGATCGAAGAGGTGGGTCAGGGCGAAGCCCAGCGCCACGATGATCAGCAGCAACCCGAGAAGCCCCAGTCCCAGGAGTTTGCCGAACGCTTTCATGGGCGAGTCCTTGTAGTCCGTATTTGATTTTCAAGCGCCAGAGTATAGCGCCGCAGTGGTAGGCCCAGCGTACTCGACAAGAGATACAGAGCATTTCCTACCGATTGATCAGGTGTTGTGGCTTTCGACAGTTGTGGTTTGGGCAGTTCCTTTTACCTGTACCGCCAGCAATACCGATTTAGCCGTTCGAAAAATAACGATATCAGATTGCTTTCATGTCATAGGCGAACTGGTACTCTTTCGGCGCCTGCGAAGCGGCCGCGACGTATTGTCGCGGAACGTTGCCATGAAACGGCCGAGCCTTACGTGCCAGCAAAAGAGCCGGGCATTCAATGCGCACGCATCGTCTACCTACAAAAGGATCACATCCATGAACAGCAGTATCACGGCAGGAGCGGTGGCCAGCGCGCCCAGCTTCTTGTCGAAGGAGCGCATCATCGCCCGCCCCGGTTTCAACCGCTGGCTGGTACCCCCGGCCGCGCTGGCCATTCACCTGTGTATCGGCATGGCCTACGGTTTTTCCGTGTTCTGGTTGCCGCTTTCCCAAGCCATCGGCATTACCGCCCCGGTAGCGTGCTCGGCGGACATGGGCTTCATTGCTCGCATGTTCAGCGCCGAGTGCGACTGGCCCATTTCCATGCTGAGCTGGATCTACACCCTGTTCTTCGTGTTCCTGGGTTGCTCGGCAGCGGTGCTGGGCGGTTGGTTGGAGCACGCAGGGCCGCGTAAGGCGGGCCTGGTGTCGGCCCTGTGCTGGTGCGGCGGCATGCTGATTTCGGCAATTGGCGTGAAGACCCATCAGCTGTGGCTGATGTGGCTGGGCTCCGGCGTGATCGGCGGTATCGGCCTGGGCCTGGGTTACATCTCGCCGGTTTCGACCTTGATCAAGTGGTTCCCGGACAAACGCGGCATGGCCACTGGCATGGCGATCATGGGCTTTGGCGGCGGTGCCATGGTCGGTGCACCGCTAGCCACTGCGCTGATGGGGCACTTCGGTAATGAGCATGAAGTCGGCGTATGGCAGAGTTTCGTGGTCATGGCAGCGATCTACTTCGTGTTCATGACCGCTGGCGCCCTGGCGTACCGCGTGCCGCCGACCGGCTGGAAGCCAGAAGGCTGGACTGCGCCGGTGAAGAAAGCCAATGCGATGGTCACCGACCGTCACGTGCACGTCAGCGTTGCCTGGAAAACCCCACAATTCGCGCTGATCTGGCTGGTGCTGTGCCTGAACGTTTCTGCAGGCATCGGCATCCTGGGCATGGCGTCGCCGCTGCTGCAGGAAGTGTTCGCTGGCAAGCTGCTGGGCAACGAGCTGAGCTTCAGCGAGCTGAACGCCGCACAATTGGCGCAGATTGCCGCCATTGCCGCGGGCTTCACCGGCCTGCTGAGCCTGTTCAACATCGGTGGGCGGTTCTTCTGGGCATCGTTCTCGGACTACATCGGCCGCAAGAACACCTATTTTGCCTTCTTCGCCCTGGGTGTGGGCCTCTACAGCCTGGTGCCGAACATGGGCCATCTGGGCAATGTGGCACTGTTCGTGGCGGCGTTCTGCATCATCCTGTCCATGTATGGCGGTGGCTTCGCCACAGTGCCGGCCTACCTGGCTGACCTGTTCGGCACGCAGATGGTCGGTGCCATCCACGGCCGCCTGCTGACGGCCTGGGCCGCTGCTGGCGTGCTGGGCCCGGTGCTGATCACTTACCTGCGTGAGTACCAGTTGGCCGCGGGTGTGGAGCGTGCGGCGGCTTATGACATGACCCTGTACATCCTCGCTGGCCTGCTGGTGCTGGGCTTCGTCTGCAACCTGCTGGTGCGCCCGGTGGCCGACAAGCACTTCATGAGCGATGCCGAGCTTGCGGCCGAGCGTGCCCTGAGCCACGACAAAGGTGCCGATGGCGCCCGTGCGCTGGAGTGGCATGCAGCGCCAGGCAGCCTGCCGCTGGTGCTGATCGCGTGGGCGGTAGTGGTGATTCCGCTGGCCTGGGGGGTGTGGATTACCCTGCAGAAGACGGCGGTGTTGTTCCACTAAGGGGTATGACAGCCAGCTGACTGGCTGGCTGTCATGGCCTCATCGCCGGCAAGCCGGCCACCTGGATTGCGCCGGTTTTAGACACTGGGCAAGCCAGTTGCCCTCACAGGTTTCTCCGCTGGGCTTGAGTTCTGGCGGGGCTTTGGGGGAGGCGTCTTGCCGGTGATCGGCCTGCCGAGCAGCCCCTTGCAATGCCATATGTCATCCGCGTTCCAAGCTTGAGCGTTCTGGGCCTATAATGTAGCCCTTTTCGCCCAATGATTTTGCGGAGCTGGTGATGGTCGAACGTAAGGCTTCCGTCGAGCGCAATACCCTGGAAACCCAGGTCAAGTGCTCGATCAACCTCGATGGCAGTGGCAAGGCCCGATTCGATATCGGCGTGCCTTTCCTTGAACACATGCTCGACCAGATTGCCCGGCACGGGCTGATCGATCTGGATATCGAGTGCAAGGGTGACCTGCATATCGACGATCACCATACCGTCGAAGACGTCGGTATCACGCTGGGCCAGGCATTCGCCCAGGCCATCGGCGACAAGAAAGGCATCTTCCGTTACGGCCATGCCTATGTGCCGCTGGACGAAGCGCTGTCGCGTGTGGTCATCGACTTCTCTGGCCGCCCAGGCCTGCAGATGCACGTGCCGTACACCCGCGCCACCGTTGGCGGCTTCGATGTCGACCTGTTCCAGGAGTTTTTCCAGGGCTTCGTCAACCATGCGTTGGTTACCCTGCACATCGACAACCTGCGTGGCCACAACACCCACCACCAGATCGAAACCGTGTTCAAGGCCTTCGGTCGTGCCCTGCGCATGGCCGTGACCCAGGACGAGCGCATGGCCGGGCAGATGCCATCCACCAAGGGATGCCTGTAAATGCAGACGGTAGCCGTGATCGACTATGGCATGGGCAACCTGCACTCGGTAGCCAAGGCGCTCGAGCACGTCGGCGCCGGCAAGGTGATGGTCACCAGCGATGCTGCGGTGATTCGCGAGGCTGACCGTGTGGTGTTCCCGGGTGTGGGCGCGATCCGCGACTGCATGGCCGAAATCCGCCGCCTGGGCTTCGACAGCCTGGTGCGTGAAGTCAGCCAGGACCGGCCATTTCTGGGCATCTGTGTAGGCATGCAGGCGCTGCTGGAGCACAGCGAAGAAAACGACGGTGTCGACTGCATCGGCCTGTTCCCTGGCCAGGTGCGCTTCTTCGGTAAAGACCTGCAGGAAGGTGGTGAGCACCTGAAAGTGCCGCACATGGGCTGGAACGAAGTCACTCAGGCCGTCGACCACCCGCTGTGGCACGACATCTCTGATCGTGCGCGCTTCTATTTCGTGCACAGCTACTACATCAATGCCGGCAAGCCGGGGCAAGTGGTCGGTCGCGGCCACTATGGCGTCGACTTCGCTGCCGCGCTGGCCGAGGGCTCGCGCTTTGCCGTGCAGTTCCACCCGGAGAAGAGCCATACCCATGGCCTGCAACTGCTGCAGAACTTCGTGGCCTGGGACGGGCGCTGGTAAATGAGCAGGTCGAAGACCAAGGCCCCCGTCATCACCCTGGCCCCCGAGCAGGAGCGCGAAGCGCTCGACACCCTCAAGCGCTTCCTCGAAGACCGCTTCGAGCTGCAGCTGGGGTCGTTCGAGGTGGCTGAGGTCCTCGAGCTGTTCAGCAAAGAGATTGCACCCCATTACTACAACAGGGCGATTGCCGATGTTCAGCTGCACCTCAAGGAGCGGTTCGAGAGCATCGAGAGCGACCTGTGGGCGTTGGAAAAAAGCTGAAAGCTTCAAGCCTCAAGCTGCAAGCCAAAGCTGGACCGCCATCGAAAACACGACGCGCATGCTTGCAGCTTGTCGCTTGCAGCTTGCCGCTTGAATTGACGAAGGAAAGAGCATGCTGATTATCCCCGCTATCGATCTGAAGGACGGTGCCTGCGTGCGCCTGCGCCAGGGCCGCATGGAAGACTCCACGGTATTTTCCGACGACCCGGTGAGCATGGCCGCCAAGTGGGTGGAGGGTGGTTGCCGCCGCCTGCACCTGGTCGACCTTAACGGCGCCTTCGAAGGCCAGCCGGTCAACGGTGAAGTGGTCACTGCCATCGCCAAGCGTTACCCGAACCTGCCGATCCAGATCGGCGGCGGTATCCGTTCGCTGGAAACCATCGAGCACTACGTCAAGGCCGGCGTCAGCTACGTGATCATCGGCACCAAGGCGGTCAAGCAACCTGAGTTCGTCGCTGAAGCGTGCAAGGCCTTCCCCGGCAAGGTCATCGTCGGCCTGGACGCCAAGGACGGTTTCGTCGCCACCGACGGCTGGGCTGAGGTGAGCTCGGTGCAGGTCATCGACCTGGCCAAGCGCTTTGAGGCCGATGGCGTCTCGGCGATCGTCTACACCGACATCGCCAAGGACGGCATGATGCAGGGCTGCAACGTGCCGTTCACCAAGGCACTGGCCGAAGCCACCCGCATTCCGGTGATCGCTTCGGGTGGTATCCACAACCTGGGTGACATCAAGGCCCTGCTGGACGCCAAGGCCCCGGGCATCATCGGTGCCATCACCGGCCGTGCCATCTACGAAGGCACCCTCGATGTCGCCGAGGCCCAGGCCTTCTGCGACAACTACCAAGGCTGAGGACTGAACCATGGCACTGGCCAAGCGCATCATCCCTTGCCTGGACGTGGACAACGGCCGGGTGGTCAAGGGCGTCAAGTTCGAGAACATTCGTGATGCCGGCGACCCGGTGGAAATTGCCCGTCGCTACAACGAGCAGGGTGCCGACGAAATCACCTTCCTCGACATCACCGCAAGCGTCGATGGCCGCGATACCACCTTGCATACCGTCGAGCGCATGGCCAGCCAGGTGTTCATCCCGCTGACCGTGGGCGGTGGCGTGCGTACCGTGCAGGACATCCGCAACCTGCTCAATGCCGGTGCCGACAAGGTTTCGATCAACACCGCCGCGGTGTTCAACCCTGAGTTCGTGGGTGAGGCTGCCGACCGTTTCGGTTCGCAGTGCATCGTGGTGGCCATCGATGCCAAGAAGGTGTCTGGCCCCGGTGAAGCGCCGCGCTGGGAAATCTTCACCCATGGCGGGCGCAAGCCGACCGGGCTGGACGCGGTCGAGTGGGCGAAGAAGATGGAAGGCCTGGGTGCCGGTGAGATCCTGCTGACCAGCATGGACCAGGACGGCATGAAGAACGGTTTCGACCTGGGTGTGACCCGTGCCATCAGCGATGCGCTGGGGATTCCGGTGATCGCTTCGGGTGGTGTGGGTAACTTGCAGCACCTGGCTGACGGGATTCTGGAAGGGCATGCCAGCGCGGTACTGGCGGCGAGCATCTTCCACTTCGGTGAGTACACGGTGCCGGAAGCCAAGGCCTACATGGCTGCCCGCGGTATCGTCGTTCGCTGACAGATTGATTGGGGCCGCACAGCGGCCCCGGTTGCATTAGCCGTGGCTCTTGCCGAGCAGCGCGTGGTATAGCTCGGTATCCCCAAGTATCCCCACTACCTTGTCGTTATCCTGTAGCACCAGCTTGTTGCCAGTCTGGTAACGAATCTGCAGCGCTTCGCGCATGCCGATATCGGCATTGACCAGCGTCGGCCGCCGCTCCAGCAGCTCGACATCCTCTCCAGGCGCCCAGTTCTGCAGGTCCAGCCCGTTCTGCCCTTGGCGTGCACGCTTGAGCGAGCCACCTTCGCCCAGGTCCAGCCACGAATCGATGCCTGGGTCCAGGCACACCGAGCCATTGATCCGTTTGCAGTTGTCCAGGGTGCGCATCAGGCTGCGGCCGCACAGCACGTTCAGCGGGTTGGTGTGGGCCACGAAGGTGCGTACGTAGTCGTCCGCCGGGTTGAGCACGATCTCCTCGGGCTTGCTGTACTGAACGATCCGCCCATCCTTCATGATGGCGATGCGGCTGCCCAGCTTGAGCGCTTCGTCCAGGTCGTGGCTGACGAACACGATGGTCTTGTTGAGCTTGCGCTGCAGCTCCAGCAGCTCGTCCTGCAGGCCCTGGCGGATCAGTGGGTCGAGGGCCGAGAACGGTTCGTCCATCAGCAGGATGTCAGCGTCCATCGCCAGTGCCCGGGCCAGGCCCACGCGCTGCTGCATGCCGCCGGAGAGTTCGTCCGGCTTCTTGTTGCGCCACTGGGTCAAACCCACCAGCTCAAGCTTCTCGTCCACCAGCTTGCGCCGTTCCTTTTCAGGGCGGCCCTGCATTTCCAGGCCAAAGCTGATGTTCTCGCGCACCGTCAGCCAGGGCATCAGGGCGAACTTCTGGAACACCATGGCGATGCGCTTGGTGCGCATCATCTTGAGCTCTGCCGGGGTGCAGTGGGCAATGTCGATGTGCTTGCCTTCGTGCTCGACGAACAGCTTGCCGCGGCTGACGGTGTTCAGGCCGTTGATGCAGCGCAGCAGGCTCGACTTGCCCGAACCGGACAGGCCCATCAGCACGCAGATCTCGCCCTTGTTGATATCCAGGTTGGCCTTTTCGACACCCACCACCAGCCCGGTCTGCTTGAGGATCTGCTCCCGGGTCTTGCCCTGATCGAGCAGTGCCAGCGCTTCACGCGGCTTGTTGGAGAAGATGACGTCGACATCTTCGAAACGAATGATGCTCATGCTTCACCCCTTACCGTGACTTCCGGTTGCTTGCAGATACGGTCGAGCATGATGGCCAGCAGTACGATCGCCAGGCCTGCTTCGAAGCCCAGGGAAATGTCGGCGGTGTTCAGTGCGTTGACCACGGGTTTGCCCAGGCCATCGGCGCCCACCAGGGCCGCGATCACCACCATCGACAGCGACAGCATGATGCACTGGGTAACGCCGGCGGCGATGCTCGGCATCGCGTGGGGCAGTTCGATGCGGGTCAGCAACTGGCGCCGCGAGCAGCCGAAGGCCTTGCCGGCGTCCAGCAGCTCCTGCGGGACGTCGCAGATGCCCAGGTAGGTCAGGCGAATCGGCGCGGCGATGGCGAACACCACCGTGGAGATCAGCCCAGGTACCACACCCAGGCCGAACAGTGTCAGGGTTGGGATCAGGTAAACGAAGGTGGGCACCGTCTGCATCAAGTCGAGCACCGGGCGCATCGCGGTATAGAACATCGGTTTGTGCGCGGCAACGATCCCCAGCGGTACACCGATGGCCACACAGACCACGGTGGCAAAGGTGACTTGCGCCAGGGTTTCCATGGTCTCCTGCCAATAGCCCAGGTTGAGGATCAGCAGGAAGGAGAGGGCGACGAACACAGTCAGTGCCCATTTGCGCTGAATCAGGTGCGCGAGGGCGGCGAACAGGGCGATGAGGACGAACGGGTTGAACCAGGTCAGAGTGCCGGTGACGCCCTGGATCATGAATTCCAGGCCTTGAGCGATGGCGTCGAAGTAATCGGCGCCATTCTGGGTCAGCCATTCGACGAATGACGCGATGTACTCACCCAGGGGTATTTTCTGATCGATAAGCATGATAGCGAGCTTCCACCTGCAAAGATTGAAATCAGTCCGGGGCGAGCACGGTCCCGCCCCGCGGTGTTGCCTTCGTCTTGCGTTATTGCGTCAGTTTGGCTTTGGCCGCCTCAAGGCCCGGTTTGCCGTCCACGGTGGTCACCCCGGCGAGCCAGGCGTCCAGCTTGCCTGGGTTGTCCTTGAGCCACTTCTTGGCAGCTGCCTCGGGTTTCATCTTGTCGTCCAGGACATAGCCCATCATGGTGCTTTCATCCTTGAGCTCGAACGACAGGTTCTTGAGCAGTTGGCCTACGTTGCTGCACTCCTGCACGTAGCCCTTGCGGGTATTGGTCAGCACGGTTGCCTTGCCCAGTTCCGGGCCGAAGAAGTCGTCCCCGCCGGTCAGGTACTGCATCTTGAAGCGGGTGTTCATCGGGTGAGGTTCCCAACCGAGGAATACGATCGCCTCCCCGCGCTTCTGCGCCCGGTCCACCTGCGACAGCATGCCGGCCTCACTGGACTGCACGATCTTGAAACCGGCGTCCTTCAGGCCGAAGGCGTTCTTGTCGATCATGCTCTGGATGGTGCGGTTACCGTCGTTACCCGGCTCGATGCCGTAGATCTTGCCTTCCAGTTCCTTCTTGAACTTGGGAATGTCGGCAAAATCCTTGAGGCCCTTGTCGTACAGCGACTGGGGTACGGCCAAGGTGTACTTGGCGTTTTCCAGGTTGGCGCGCACGGTTTCGACAGTGCCGGCGTCGCGGTACTGCTTGATGTCGTTTTCCATGGTCGGCATCCAGTTGCCGAGAAACACGTCCAGGTCCTTGCCGGCGGCCAGCGACTTGTAGGTCACCGGTACCGAGATCATGGTGGTGTGAGTCTTGTAACCCAGTGCTTCGAGCACAACGCTGGTGGTCGCGGTGGTTACCGTGATGTCGGTCCAGCCGACATCGGAAAAACGTACCGTCTGACACTGCTCGGGTTCTGCGGCCTGGGCCAGCAAGGGGGCGGACAGCAACGCGGCCAGCAACAGCGAGGGTGAACCTTTCATGGATGGACTCCTGTGATTTTATCTTCGGGTTCGCGAGGGCTGCCGGGCTTTCTCAGGGTCCGGTCAACCAGGCCTGCAGAGGGCAGGATGCGAGGCCGTGCAATACGAGTCGCTTTCGATAATCCACCAGCGCCGGGCAATCGCCTACAGGTGGGGTCGTAACCAGTACGGAACGGGTCGCTTTGAGTACTGGCGATGTCGCATATGGCATTTTCCTCCCCTGGCTGCGTATTTTTCCGTCATCGGAGCGCCTGAAAGCGGCGCACATACAGGTAAAACGCCGCGGCGCTGCTGGACAAAAGTACGTCGGTTGCAGACGGCGAGGGGGGGCGCAAAAGCCTGATGATGCGTGCATTCGTGGCGGCTCGCAGCTTCAGCCTAGCAGTTGCCCCGCCCTGCGCATGGCGCGCAGAGACAAGCCCAGCAAGAGGTGTAGCGACAATGGCCATCAGCGTGTTCGACCTGTTCAAGATCGGAGTCGGGCCCTCCAGCTCCCATACCGTCGGCCCCATGCGTGCGGGCGCCCTGTTCGTCCAGGGCCTGCGTGAGCGCGGCGAGCTTGAGCAGGTGAAAAGGGTGCAGGTGCGGTTATACGGCTCGCTGTCGGCCACCGGTATTGGCCACGGCTCCGACCACGCCACCATCATGGGCCTGATGGGCGAATGGCCGGATGCCATCGACCCGGCCCAGATCGTCCCACGCATCGCCGACCTGCGCGAAACCAATACCCTGAAGCTGGATAACCGCCTGCCCATCGAGTTCGTCTGGGCGCGTGACATGCTGCTGCTGGACGAGAACCTGCCGTACCACCCCAATGCCATGACCCTGATCGCCGAAGGCGAGCAGGGCGAGCTGCACCGTGACACCTACTACTCGGTGGGGGGCGGTTTCGTGGTTGATGCCGCCCAGGCCGCCAGTGGTGTGCTGGATGCCGACCAGACGGTGCTGCCGTACGATTTCAACAGTGCCGCAGAGCTGCTGCGCCTGTGCAAGCAAAACGACCTTAGCGTGTCGCAATTGATGATGGCCAACGAGAAGGTCTGGCGCAGCGAGCAAGAGATCCGCGCCGGCCTGCACACGCTCTGGCAAGCCATGCAGGAATGCGTGCACAACGGCCTCAAGCATGAGGGCACACTGCCCGGCGGGCTGAATGTGCGCCGCCGGGCCGCCAGGCTGCACCGTAGCCTGCAGGAGATCGGCAAGCCCAATGTGATCGGCTCGACCATGAGTGCCATGGAGTGGGTCAACCTGTTCGCCCTGGCGGTCAACGAAGAGAACGCCGCTGGCGGGCGCATGGTCACTGCGCCCACCAATGGCGCGGCCGGCATCATCCCGGCTGTGCTGCACTACTACATGCGTTTCAGCGATGCGGTCGACGAGTCCAACGTGGTCGACTTCTTCCTGGCCGCCGCCGCAGTGGGCATCCTGTGCAAAAAGAATGCATCGATTTCAGGTGCCGAGGTGGGTTGCCAGGGTGAAGTCGGTTCAGCGTGCGCCATGGCGGCGGCTGGCCTTGCCGAAGTGCTGGGGGCGACCCCGGCGCAGGTGGAGAACGCCGCCGAGATCGCCCTGGAGCACAACCTTGGCCTGACTTGCGACCCGGTCGGTGGCCTGGTGCAGGTGCCGTGCATCGAACGCAACGCCATTGCCGCAGTCAAGGCCATCAACGCCGTACAGATGGCCCTGCGCGGTGACGGCGAGCACTTTATCTCTCTGGATCAGGTGATCCGCACCATGCGCGACACCGGCGCCGACATGCACGACAAGTACAAAGAGACCTCGCGCGGCGGTTTGGCGGTCAGCGCCATCGAATGTTGATGCGCTGACGGTGAGCTACTCTCGTCAGGACGCCCCGTTTTGGGGCGTCTTCGTATCAGCCGATCGTCGGGTGTCGCGATCAGTGTCGCCATTGTCGGTGACACTAAACAGTGTCGTTTCTGGGCAACCTGCCTTGAGCGTGTCACCAAAGTGCTCATGAGTGACACGCAAAGGCGCTGGCCCGCCGGTTTGGGTTTTTTCAACAACCCGATCGGCGAGCCGGAATTGCTGAAAAAAGGCGTCGTTTTTGGGTTTTTTTGGATGGCCGTTCAATTTCAGGCACGGCCCTTGCGTTGAGATTGGCAAAGCCCCTGCAAATGAATTGGGGCCATTACAAAAAATCAGTGCCCGCCTGAGGCACACCCTGTTTTTGTGTGAGGAGAAATCGCGATGACGTCGTACACCTCCGGGAATCCAACCCAGAACCGCACAGCACCCCAGTCCATCGGGTTTCTCCTTCTGGACAACTTCACCCTGATTTCCTTGGCCTCGGCCGTGGAACCGCTGCGCATGGCCAACCAGCTTTCCGGCCGTGAGCTGTATCGCTGGCACACGCTCACCGTCGATGGCGGCCAGGTCTGGGCCAGCGATGGCTTGCAGATCACGCCGGACGCCTCCATCGCCAACACCCCTCCCATCGACACCGTTATCGTCTGCGGTGGCGTGGGGATCCAGCGTTCGGTTACCCGTGAGCATGTCACCTGGCTGCAGGCCCAGGCGCGTCAGTCGCGCCGTTTGGGCGCTGTGTGCACCGGTAGCTGGGCGCTGGCCTGTGCCGGCCTGCTCGATGGTTTCGACTGCAGCGTGCACTGGGAATGCCTGGCGGCGATGCAGGAGGCGTTTCCGCGGGCCAACATGAGCACACGCCTGTTCACCCTCGACCGCAACCGCTTCACCAGCTCTGGCGGCACTGCGCCGCTGGACATGATGCTGCACCTGATCAGCCGCGATCATGGCCGCGAACTGTCGGCGGCGATCTCTGAGATGTTCGTCTACGAGCGCATTCGCAACGAGCAGGACCACCAGCGCGTGCCGCTCAAGCACATGCTGGGAACCAACCAGCCGAAGCTGCAGGAAATCGTCGCGCTGATGGAGGCCAACCTCGAAGAGCCGATCGACCTGGACGAACTGGCCGTGTACGTGGCCGTGTCGCGTCGCCAGCTTGAGCGGCTGTTCCAGAAGTACCTGCATTGCTCGCCGTCGCGCTATTACCTGAAGCTTCGCCTGATCCGTGCGCGGCAGCTGCTCAAGCAGACGCCGATGTCGATCATCGAAGTGGCCTCGGTGTGCGGGTTCGTCTCCACGCCGCACTTCTCCAAGTGCTACCGCGAGTACTTCGGCATTCCGCCGCGTGATGAACGAGTAGGTTCAAACACCGCACAGCAAGTGGCCATGATGCCGATTCCGCAAGCCATGACCCTGTCGCCGCACAGCGGGCCGATGGCTGCATTGAGCCAGGCGCGCAACGAGTCGACCTTTGCCAGTGTGAGGCTTTAAAGCATCGGGGCTGCTTTGCAGCCCTATCACCGGCAACCTTGCTCCCGCAGATCACCGCCAGGCCTTAGACCGCTGCGGTACCTGTGGGAGACGGCTCGCCGGCGATGAGGCCTGGAAGGCAACAGTACATGATTGGTTGATAATGATTCTCGACTACAGGTAACATTTCCGCCCCGAAATCGCTTGGCATACCACCCCGTGGCGGACGACAAACTGCAGCTCTACCTGGCCCACCGGGCAGCGTTGGTCGACTACGCCTCGCCAATCGTCGGCTGCCGCGCCCGCGCCGAAGATGTGGTGCAGGAGGCGTGGCTGCGCTTCAGTCGCCAGCAGGACGATGCCGACATTCGCCACCCGGCCAGTTACCTGTACCGCATCGTGCGCAACCTGGCCCTCGACCAGACCCGCCGTACCGCCACCGAAAAAGCCCAACCCAACGGTGATGAGATTCTCGCCGAGCTGCCCTCGACCAGTGTGTCGCCCGAGCAGGCGGTCACCCAGCAAAATGAACTCAGCGCCATCAGCCGCGCCCTTGAGGAATTGCCCCAGCGCACCCGCTTGGCGTTCGAAATGCACCGCCTGGGCGGCCATACCCTGCAAGAAGTGGCCAACCACCTGAATGTATCGGTCAGCCTGGTGCACCAACTGGTGCGCGATGCCCTGAGCCACTGCATGGCGCGCCTGGAGGATGATCTGTGAAAAAACGCGAGGCTGGTGCGTCCTTTGCCGAGCAGGGTAGCTCTGTGCGACCCTGCGCGCCCTTCAGCCCTCAGGAGACTTGCCCGACATGACGTCCGCAGCCCCGCTATCCAGCCGCCGCGAGCAGGCCCTGGAATGGCTCCTGCGCCTGCAGCAGTCACCTGACGACCCTCAGCTAAGGGATGAGTTCGAGCAATGGTGCGCCAGCGACGCGGCCAACGCCCAGGCCTTCCACAAGGCCGAACGGGTGTGGCAGCTCACCGGCCAGCTGGCGCCGACCACCCGCGAACTGTGGCCCAAGGCCGAAGTGCTGCCGCTACCGGTCAAGCGCAAGCCCCGGCGGCGCTGGTGGCTGGGGGCGGCGGTGGCAGCCTGTTTATGGGGAGCTGTCGCGCCTTCCCTGAGCCTGCGCTTGCAGGCTGACTATCGCACCGCACAAGGCGAGACCCGCGACGTCACCCTGGCTGATGGCAGTGTGGTGCAGATGGACAGCGGCACCGCCATTGCCGTGGACTACAGCGGCGATCACCGGGATGTGAAGCTGCTCGCCGGCCAGGCGTTCTTCGAGGTCATGCCCGACACGGCCAAGCCGTTCCATGTGCGTGCCAACGATGTGCAGGTGACGGTCACCGGCACGGCGTTCAATGTCGAGCTGCGGTCGGGGCGGGTAGGGGTGGATGTGCAGCACGGCTCGGTACGGGTCGAGGACACTGCCGATGCACAGGTACTGGCTGCTGCACTGACGGCGGGGCAGCGGCTGCGTTATGTGGATGGGCATGTGCAGTTACGTACTTTCGTGCCCACGCAAGCCGCCGCCTGGCGCCAAGGGCAGCTGATTGCAGACGACCAGACGGTGGCCGAGCTGGTGCAGGCGCTAGCGCCGTACATGCCAGGCAAGGTGATGCTGCGTGACGATGCACTGGGGGCCAAGCGGGTGACGGGTGTGTACGACCTGCGTAAGCCCGAGGCGGCGCTGCGTGCAGTGGTCCAGCCGCACGGTGGCGAGGTGCGCAGCTATGGGCCCTGGCTGTTGGTGTTGAGCAAACCTTGACGTTGCCGGGGCCGCAAAGCGGCCCCAAAAATCCCCGCCGAAAATTAATTTCACAATTTTCTGAAAATCCCCCGCACTGCCCCGTCTTCTCCTCCGCGCGCAACAACTGATATCGATTCGTATTCTATTTTGCAGTCCGGCGCTTGCCGGGGGTGGGGATGTGGGATGACTGAAACATCAAGCCGGAAGCCGCGCAGTGCGTGGGATTGGTCGTTGCGCCTGAAACATGTTGGCGGCGCGGGCATGTTGGGGCTCTGTGCCTTGCTGGATCAGCCGCCAGCTCATGCACAGACAGACGCTGAGCATGCCCAGCTCACCCAGGTACACCCGTTCACCATTCCCAGCCAGGATCTGGCCATCGCCCTGATCACTTTCGGCCAGCAAAGTGGGCTGCAGGTCAGCGTCGACCCGGACCTGCTGGAGGGCCTGGAGTCCACCGCGGTCAGTGGCAACTTCAGCAGCGAGGCGGCGCTGTCGCGACTGCTGCAAAGCAGTGGCATCACCTGGGAGTTCGAGGCGGGCACGTTCATCTTCCGCCTGTTGCACAGCGACGGCCAAGGCCCGCTGGAGCTGCACAACACCGTGGTGCTGGGGCAGACCGAAGAGAACAGCTACATGGGCGCTACGGTCATCGGCAGCAAGGCGATCAAAGCCTTCCCGGGCGCCAATGGCGACATCACCACACTGCTGCAGATGCACCCCAGCGTGCAATTCAGCACCCGCCAGCAAAACTCCAACACGCCGGGCGAAATTGCCCCGGCGGATATCAGCATCAACGGCGCCAAGTACTACCAGAACAATTTCATGATCGACGGCATCTCGATCAACAACGACCTCGACCCTGGCGCCCATGACTTCAACGATGTGCGTCAGTTCGATTCCACCCCCAGCCGCTCCCACGGTATTGCGCTGGATGCGGACTTGCTGCAGGAAGTGAAGGTCTACGACAGCAACGTACCGGCGGAGTACGGCGGCTTCAACGGCGGCGTGGTCGATGCGATCACCCGCCGACCGAGCAAGGCATTTCACGGCAAGGTCTCGTATGCCCTCAGCCGTTCGGCGTGGACCCGCTACCACATCACCGAAGCCGATCAGGAAAGCTTCGATCAGGCCTCGGACGAGCAGTACCAGCCAGAGTTCGAGAAAACCACTGTTCGCGGCATGCTCGAAGGCCACCTGACCGATGACTTCGGCGCCATCCTGGCGTTCTCGCAGAAACGCTCGGTGCTGCCACTGAACGCCTACAGCGATGGCTACGAAAGTGGCAACGGGCCTTCGCGCAAGGACCAGACCCGCGAGCTGACCAATTACATGCTCAAGACTTACTGGAACATGAATGACCAGCTCACCCTGGATAGCTCGTTCATCTACGGCCCCGGCGAAAACACCTACTTCCGCGCCAACCAGCGCAACTCCGAATTCATCACCGAAGAGGGCGGCTATCAAGGCTCGGTAAAGGCCACCTGGTTGGCTGACAACGCCACGTGGACACACACCCTGGCGGTGACGCGGCTGACCAGCTCGCGCGATTCCGAGCAGGACGACTACATCAACTGGTACTACTCCGACGTCAAGAACTGGGGCAAGTCGCTGAGCAACACATCACGCAGTGCCGAGGGTGCCTATGGCGACCTCGACCAGACCCAGGACGGCCTGGACTACGCGGTGAAGGCCCAGTGGCTGCCGGTGTGGTTCGGTGGTGTGGCGCATTCATTGGTCACGGGTATCGACCTCTCTTACAAGCGAGCTACCTGGGAGCGGTCCACCCAAGCCAGCAGTGTCACCATGAACAAGCGTGACGACGGTAGCAGCTGCGGTGACGATCCTTACTGCTCGGTTGGCCAGCTGCTCAATGGCAACACCCGGCAATGGGCCAACTCACGCATGGTGTATGAAGCAGGCAAGATCAGCCAGGACGAGAAGAAATACGCGTTCTACCTCCAGGACAGCATTCAGCTGGGCAACTTGGGCCTGCGCCCGGGTGTTCGGGTGGAAGGCGACGACTACATGGAGAAAAAGACCGTTGCCCCGCGCTTTGCCGGCGATTACGACTTCTTCGGTGACCGCTCAACGGTGCTGACCTTTGGTGCCAACCGCTACTATGGGCGCAATCTGTTCAAGACCCGCCTCAACGACGGCCGTGGCCAGCTGAATGTGCGCTACTTGCGCGCCGATCAGGACTCGCCGTGGATCGAGGCTACCCGAGTAGCCAATGACACGCGCTTCTCGACCCTGAATATCCCATATGACGATGAGCTTACGCTCGGCCTTGAGCAGCTGTGGCTGAACACTCTGTTCGACCTCAAGTATGTCAACCGCAAGGGGCGCGACAAGATCGTGCGTTCCTACTCCAGTGTCGAAGACCTGCCGGCACTGCCCGGTTACCGCAGCAACTACTACATCTACACCAACCAAGGTCGCAGCGAGAGCGACACGGTGACGCTGACCGTTACCCCCCAGCAGGAACTCAAGCTGTTTGGCACCAGCACCAGCGCCCAGTTCGCGGCGGGCTGGCAGCGCAGCGAAGACTCGTACACCGACTACGACTCGATCCTCGACAGTGAAGAATATGACGGTAGTGCCGTGCTCTACGACGGCAAGCGAATGGACTTCGTCGAACTGCCGCCGAACAACTTCAACCGCCCATGGACCGCACGGCTGACGACCATTACCGAGATCCCCGCCTGGCACATGAGCATCAGCAACTTCCTGCGTTTTCGCAGCAAGTACAAGCAGATCATCGATACCGGGCGCACGGTCGACCTCGATAACGAAACCCTCAGCGTGTACGAGGCGGCGGCGGTCGGCAGCGCCATGACCTGGGACATGCAAGTTTACTGGGAGCTGCCAACGGCCAAGGACCAGGCCGTGTTCGCCTCGGTCGACATCACCAATGTCGCCGACAAGACCAACCCGACCGTCAGCGCCGGCAGCCAGGCCGTGACCCGCTACGAAGTCGGCCGCCAGTACTGGCTGGAAGTCGGCTACCGATTCTGACGCTCTAAAAACCGTGGATACCCTGATGAAAAAGCTCATCGCGGGCCTGCTCGGCCCGCTGTTGCTCGGCGCCTGCGCGTCGATCCCTGAACCCGATGCACCTTTGCCCTGGGACCGCCAGGTCATCCAGGGCAAGCTGGCCAACGGGCTTGCCTACCGGATGGTGCGTGAAACGGCTCAGCATGGCCGCCTGGACCTGCGTTTGACCGTCAAGGCCGGTTCGGTCGACGAGGAAGACGACCAGGTTGGCGTTGCCCACATGGTCGAACATCTGGCCTTTCACAGCCGCGCCGGCCGCCAGCAGAACGTGCGCCAGCGCATGACCGACCTGGGCTGGGTACAGGGCCGGCACTTCAATGCCATGACCAACTACGAACGCACCCAGTACCTGATTGCCCCACCCGCTGGCGTGCGCCAGGCGCCCCAGGCATTGCAGGCCCTGGCCGACCTGGCGTTCGCCGGTGACTACAACGCCCAGGACCTGGAGCGGGAGCGGCCCATCGTGATCGAGGAATGGCGCGGCGGCCTGGGTGTGGCCCAGCGCATGAACGAGCAGCGCACTGCCTCGCAGCGGGTGGGCTCGCGCTACCCCGGGCACCGGACCATCGGCAACGAGGCGGCGATCCGCGCGGCCAGCCTGCAGAACCTGCAGGCCTTCCAGAACCGCTGGTACCTGCCCAACAACATGGTGCTGTCGGCAGTCGGCGATTTCGACCCCCAGGCCATGCGCGCCCAGATCGAACAGGCCTTCGGCGCGGCCAGGGCTGGCGAAGTGCCGCGGCGCGAGCATCGGGAGCTGGTGCTGGACGACACGCTGAAAGTGTTCCGTCTGCAGGACCCGCAATCGGGCAGCAACCAGGTGGCGATGCTGTTCCGCTTGCATGAGCCGGATAGCCGCGGCACTACACGCGCCGCATTGCGCGAGCGGCTGATCGACCGCATGACCCTCGCTGCAATGCTCGACAGCCTGCGTCGCCAACCGCACGCCGCTGGGGTGCGCAGCCTTACCGCGCAGAAAACCTTGATCGGTGAACACTCTACCGTGCTCGGTATCGCCGCCGGCGTCGAAGGCCAGGCTCACGACCAGGCGCTGCAGCAACTACTGACCGAGATCGAGCGCTTGCGCCAGCATGGCTTCACCGAAACGGACCTGCAACGTGAGCGCGAGCATATCCAAGCGCTGGGCGAGAAGACGCTGGCCAAGCAAGACCCGCGCACCTTCGAGCAGTGGGTGGAACAACTCAACAACGCTGCCGTGCAGGGTCATGCCGTCACCGAGCGGCACGCCGCCGCTGCGCGCTATCTGGAAGTGTTGGGCAACATCTCGCGTGATGACCTGAACGAGCGCCTGCGTCGCTGGCTGGCCAGCGCTGACCGGGTATTGCAGGTGAGTGCGGCGGGCAACTCCGAAATCGCCTTGCCGACCGTCGCGCAGGTTGAGGCGAGGCAAGTCGAACTGGCCGGCAGATCGCTTACGGCCCCTGTGCAGACGGCGCCAGAAAAGGCGTCGGTAGCCCTCCTGGAAATGCCCGCTGCGGTGCCGGCGGCTGATATTGTCGAGCGCGAGATGTTCCCTGAGCAGCATGTGCAACACTGGCAGCTGAGCAACGGTGATCGCGTGGTCTGGCTCAAGCGCAACGGCCCGGATGGCAAATGGCTGTTGCAGGTTGACTCGTCGGCCGGCTACTCCCTGCAAGGGGTACCGGCCTGGCGACTGCAGATGGCCGCGCAGCTTGGCGCGCGCAGCGGGCTGCCGGGTATGGACCCAGCGGCGCTGGCCACATGGCGCCAGACGCATCGCGCCACGCTCAGCCTCGATCATCAGCCCCACCGTTTGACGCTCAACCTTGGCGCCGAACCAGAGTACTTGTTGGCGCTGATGCAAAGCTATCGCACGAGTCAGTTGGCCAGCGTAGACCAGGCTCTGTTCACCCAGTCCCGTGACGAGTTGCTGCAACGTCTGCGCAGCCGACCGGATGACGTTCGCGAGGTGCAGGAAAGCCGCCAGCGCGTGCTCAAGTACGGTGTGGATCACTGGCAGTCGCCGGATCCGCGGGCCCTCGTCCAATTGACCGCCGAACAGCTGAGCGCCGACTGGAAGCTTTTGGCCGGTGCTCCAGTGACCTATTACCTGATGGCGGATACAGCGCCTGAACCGCTGGAGAAAATGGTCCGGGAAATGCTCGCGACCCTCCCGCGCAGCGTTTCGCTGGCCAGCCAGCAGGCCTTGCAGCAGCCCGGTCAACGCCGTGAGGACCTGGCCATCGCGCCGGAACCGCGTGTGGTATTGCGGGCCAGCAGCTTCCACCCGCAAGCCTGGAGCCCCGAGGCGGCGGTGCGGGTATCGGTGCTGCGCGACCTGGCGAACCAGCGGCTGAAGGCGCAGCTGCGTGGCGAGGCCTCAGGCGTATACCGCCTGCGTTTCGACAGCGAGCTGAATGCCGAGACGCAGCGCGTCGAAAGCAGCCTCAGCTTCACCTGCGACCCGGCGCGAGCCGATGAGCTGTGGGCCATGGCGCAGAAGACGCTTGCCAGCCTGCAGCCAGATGCCGAGTGGGTGCTGGCCGAGCGGCGCCAGCTGCTGCGTCAGGAGAGCAAGCGCCGTGAAGACCCGCAAACCCAGTTCAAGCGCCTGATCCTCAGCGACCGCCGCTGGCACGACCCACGCTACCTGCAGACCCAGGTCCGATTGCCTGAGGCATTGACCCTGCCAGCGCTGCAACGACAGGCAGGGCAGGTGTTCCCTCGGGGCAACCAGGTACAACTTCGCCTGCTGCCCTCTGAGGCGGCGCTGGAGCAGGCACTGTGAACACCCTGCGCACCTTCTACCGCCTCAGCCGCCCGTTCTGGCACGACCGTGGGCAATGGCTGGCCTGGCTCATGTTGGCGGCGGTGATCGGCCTGGGGTTGCTGGTGGTGCAGATCAATGTGCTGATCAACAGCTGGAGCAAGGTCTTCTACGACACCCTGGCCGCGTTTGACACTGCGGGGCTGTATGGCCTAGTGGCTGAGTACGCGCTGTATCTGGGTAGTTATGTGCTGATCGTCGTGGCCATGGACTATATCCGCAAAGGGCTGGAGCTGCGCTGGCGCCAGGCGATGACCGGGCGCCTGACCGATGCCTGGCTTGCCGATCAGGCTTTCTACCGGCTGGGGTTGACTGGCGAGCCGGACAACCCCGACCAGCGCATTGCCCAGGACATCGACCTGATGGTCGGGCTGAGCATCGAACTGGTGGCCTCGCTGGTGATCAACCTTGCGCAGGTCGGCGCGTTCATGGTGATCCTGTGGAACCTGTCGGGGGTGCAGACCTTCAGCCTCTTGGGCGAGTCATTCACGGTTCATGGCTACTTGGTGTGGATCGTCCTGGGCTACACCTTGGCCGGCAGCTGGGTGACACACCTGATCGGCAAGCCGCTGCATGCGTTGAATTACGAGCGTGAACACCGCGAAGCGGACTTTCGTGCCAGCCTGCTGCGCAAGCGCGACCATGCCGAACAGATTGCGCTTTACCGGGGCGAGGCGGTCGAACGCGAGCACCTGGCCGAGCGTTTTCGCGCCATCGCCGGCAACTGGCGCCAACTGATGGGGCGTGAACGCAATCTCAGCCTGTTTACCGTCTCTTATGAACGCTTGAGCCTGATCATCCCGGTGTTTTCCGCCTTGCCAGCCTTTATGGCCAAGACCATCACCCTGGGTGGGCTGATGCAGATCCGCAGTGCCTTCAACGCGGTGCACGGCTCGCTCAGTTGGTTCATCAAGCTTTATCACAAGCTGGTGCGTTGGAGCGCTGCATTGCAGCGGCTGGAGCAGTTCGAGCAGGCGATCACTGCCAGCCGTAGGCAGGCCGTCACTGCCACGCAGGGTGATTGCCTGTGTACGCGGGGGCTGACGCTCTGCCGGCCCGATGGCAGTGCCATGCTGCGCGATCTGGACCTGCAAGCAGGGCAGGGCCAGTGGCTACGGCTGGGTGGGCGCAGCGGGGTTGGCAAGTCGACCCTGCTGCGCACCTTGCAGGGGCTTTGGCCCTACTGCCTGGGCGAGTGGCAGCTGCCGCCGGGGCGCAGCTTGCTGCTACCGCAAAAGCCCTACCTGCCGCACATGAGCCTGCGCGCGTTACTGGCTTATCCACAGGTGCAGTCGATAGACGATCTTCAGTTGATCGATGTGCTGGGCAAGGTGGGGCTGGGAGCTCTGGCGGGGCAACTGGACAAGCAGGCTGAGTGGGCACGCGTGCTTTCCGGCGGGGAGCAGCAGCGGCTAAGCCTGGCGCGGGCGTTACTGTACCGGCCGGATACCTTGTACCTGGATGAGGCGACCAGCCAGCTGGATCTGGGCAGTGCCCGGGGCTTGCTGGAAATGCTCAGGCGGGAGTTGCCGGGGTGTACGGTGGTGGGTGTGACTCACCAGGAAGGGCTGGCGCGGCTGTTCGACCGCACTGCAGCGCTGGAGAAACTGGCCGAGCCTGTGTAGAGCAGGCCTGCCCCTATTGCCGGCGAGCCAGCCCCCACAGGTGCTGCACAGGCCTGGAGCTTCGTGTCATCACTGTGGGACTTGGTTTGCCGGCGATAGGGCCAGTACAGAAAACATGAATCAGGCCCGCTTGTTGAAACTCGCAAGCGCCGGCAACAACTGCTTGTCGATGGCCTGGCGCACCGCCGGCAGAATCGTCGCACTGCCGGTATACATCTGCTCGACCATGCCCTTGAGTGCCCGCGCATTGGGCTCGGTCAACCCGCGCACCACCGCCTCGCAGGCCTGCTCGGCACTGGCCCCGGCTGGGATATCGAACCCGCGCGCGCGCAGCTGGCCGGCGAGGTCGTCCTGATCAATCAAATCCGCATGCATCATGGCTGTTGTCCCTTTTATCGCTAAGAGAGTGCTGCTGTGATTTACGACTGATTCTGTGACGAGTGCGACATACCCGCAACAACAGAATACCGGCATGGCTGCTTTGGCTAACAACAGGTCGTTTACGGCTAAATTCGCCGGGTCGCAACTGCGCACACTCACGCCATCTACCGCAACGGAGGGTTTGGTCACCTTCTTCATGCACAGTGGATGTTGCTCGCTCTTGGCCCCGGATGCTCACGGCTTTCCGGGGCAATTTTTTTGGGCTCATGCCAGTTGTCTACTCGTCAGCGGTTGGGTCCCCTGCGGGCAAACCACGGGAGTCAACGGTATTAATGCGACCCGCTGAATACCTGGCGAAGCCTCTACCGGGCAAGACGCATCACTCTGGCAACGTGCTCGGGTGACGCCAAGTCCTTCTGTGAATCCAGGATGCTTTGCAGAGCCGCCTCGGTCTTCTGGGTAAATGGCGCAGATTTAGGCCCGGCCAAGTCTACGTGCAGCAGCATCTGCTCACTGGCCGCCAGCACGTCTTCGAACCCCGCCCTGTGCAGGCTGTGATAAACGTGCAGACGCTTACGATCAAAGCCCAAGATGTGCGTCTGTACCCACACCTCGGTACCGAGTTTCACCTCGTGCAGGTAGTTGATATGCGCTTCCAGGGTGAACAGCGAGTTGCCGCTGTGCCCACGGCTATCGGTATCCAGGCCAATGCGCTCCATCAGCGCATCGGTGGCGTAGCTGAAAATGAGCATGTAGAAGGCATCGCGCAGATGCCCGTTGTAGTCGACCCAGTCCTCCTGGACTGGGGTGCGGTAGGTGATCAGTGCGGGCATCGCTTGCTCCTCAATCGCCAAAGGCCATGCCGTGTGTGGCTTTGCTGGTCTTCACCGCCTCCAGCACTGCCAGCAGGGTGTCATCACGATAGCGCTCCAGCGCGGCGATGCTGCGCTCGCCCAGTTGCTCGGAGGTGCCGTCCACCACATCGTCGATCAGCCTGTCGGTCAGCTCCGGCGCTGGCAGGTAGGTCCAGGGCAGCTTCAGGGCAGGGCCGAACTGCGACATGAAGTGGCGCATGCCGGCATCGCCACCGGCCAGGGTGTAGGTGAGGAAGGTACCCATGAACGACCAGCGCAGGCCGGCGCCGAAGCGGATGGCATCGTCGATCTCACCGGTGGTCGCCACACCGTCGTTGACCAGGTGCAGCGCCTCGCGCCACAGCGCTTCGAGCAGGCGGTCGGCGATGAAGCCTGGCACTTCCTTGCGCACGTGCAGTGGGCGCATGCCGAGTGCGGTGTAGATGGTTTTGGCGGCTTCAATGGCATCGGGTGAAGTGCGGGAACCGCCGACGATCTCGACCAGCGGCAGCAGGTACACCGGGTTGAATGGGTGGCCGACGACGCAGCGTTCAGGGTGGGTGGACGACTCGTAGAACTCGCTGGGCAGCAGGCCCGAGGTGCTTGAACCGATGATCGCGTCAGGCTTGGCTGCGGCGCTGATTCTGGCGTGTAGGTCGAGTTTGAGGTCCAGCCGCTCTGGCGCGCTTTCCTGGATGAAGTCGGCGTTGCGCACGCATGCTTCGATGGTGCTGACGAACGTCAGCCGGCTCTGGGAGGCACCTTCGGCCAGGCCTTGCTTTTCGAGCGCTGGCCAGGCGTTGGCGATACGCTTGCGCAGTGCCTGTTCGGCGCCGGGAGCCGGGTCCCAGGCCACCACGTCCAGGCCGTGGGCGAGGGCGCGGGCGACCCAGCCGCTGCCGATCACGCCGCTACCCAGGGCGGCAAAGGTCTTTATCTCGGTGATGAAAGGCATATCGGTCTCCTGAAGGAATCAGCGGCGCTTGAGGTTCATTTTTTCCCGGCCTTCTGCCGGGCTGAGTACACGGCCGCCCATGCGGGTAATGATCTCGGCAGCGCGTTCCACCAGCTGGCCGTTGCTGGCCAGCACGCCGCGGTCCAGGTACAGGTTGTCTTCCAGGCCGACCCGCACGTTGCCGCCCAGCAGCACGGCCTGCGCAGCCATCGGCATTTGCATGCGGCCGATGCCGAAGCCGGCCCAAGTGACATTGGCTGGCAGGTTGTCGACCATCGCCTTCATGGTGGTGGTATCGGCCGGCGCGCCCCATGGGATGCCCAGGCACAGCTGGAACAGCGGGTCGTCCAGCAGGCCTTCCTTGATCATCTGTTTGGCGAACCACAGGTGGCCGGTGTCGAAGATTTCCAGCTCGGCCTTCACGCCAAGCTCGGTGATGCGTTTGGCGCCGGCGCGCAATTGCGCCGGCGTGGAAACATAGATGGCGTTGCCGTCGCCGAAGTTGAGGGTGCCGCAATCGAGCGTGCAGATCTCCGGCAGCAGGGCTTCGACGTGGGCCAGGCGCTCCAGCGGGCCGATCAGGTCGGTGCCGGGGCCGAACGCCATGGGCGACTCGCCCGGGCCGATTTCCAGGTCGCCACCCATGCCGGCGGTGAGGTTGACGATGATGTCCACGTCGGCTTCGCGGATGCGCTCCATGACCTCGCGGTACAGGTTCACGTCGCGGCTGAAACGGCCGGTTTGCGGGTCACGGACATGGCAGTGGACCACGGTGGCGCCGGCTTTGGCGGCCTCGACGGCGGCCTCGGCGATCTGCTTTGGGGTGACCGGGACCAGGTGGCTCTTGGCGACTGTGTCGCCGGCGCCGGTGAGGGCGCAGGTGATGATGACGTCGTGGTTCATGGTTGGGTTCCTTATTCTGGTCTGTGGTGGCCCAATCGCCGGCAAGCCGGCTCCCACAAGGTTCGCGGTGAACCCTGGTGGGAGATGACGCTGGGGGAGCCGGTTTGCGGGCGATCAGGCCCTGTCAGTTGGCGGTAAGCTTGAGGTTGTCCGCCGCAGGCTTGCCATCGAAGGTGGTGACCCCTTCAAGCCAGCGCGCCTTGTCCTCGGGGTGGTCCTTGAGCCATTGGCGCGCTGAATCCAGGGCGTCCTTGTGGTCGAGCAGCGGCTGCATCATGCGGCTCTCGTCTTCGGCGCTGAATTTCAGGTTGGCCAGCAGGCGATGGGCGTTGGGGCAGCGTTGGGCGTAGTCCGGCGCGGTGACGGTCCACACCGTGGCGCGGCCCTCGTCAGGGCCCAGGGCATCCTGGCTGTCGCCCAGGTAGACCATGTCGATGTTCACGTTCATCGGGTGCGGCGCCCAGCCGAAGAACACCACCGCCTGCTTGCGGCGCACGGCGCGGTCGACTGCGGCGAGCATGCCGGCCTCGCTGGACTCGACCAGCTGGAACTTGCCCAGGCCGAACTGGTTCTTGGCGATCATCGCCTTGATCTGGGTGTTGGCGCCGGACCCGGGTTCGATACCGTAGATCTTGCCGCCCAGCTCTTTCTCGAACTTGTGGATATCTGCGAAGCTTTTCAGGCCTTTGTCGGCCAGGTACTTAGGTACGGCCAGGGTGGCCCTGGCATCCTCCAGGCTCGGTTGGTCGAGCACCTTGACCTGCCCGGCATCGATGAACGGTGTAATGGTCTGGGTCATGATCGGGTTCCAGTAACCCAGGAACATGTCCAGGCGCTCGTCGCGGATGCCGGCGAAGATGATCTGCTGCGAGGCGCTGGTCTGTTTGGTCTGGTAGCCCAGGCCGTCGAGCAACACTTGCGCCATGGCGCTGGTGGCGATGACGTCGGTCCAGTTGACCACGCCAAGGCGCACGTTCTTGCAGGCCGCAGGTTCGGCGGCGAAAAGCGGTGTGACAACGATGCTGCTCAGTGCAAGGGACAACAGGCTGCGGCGGATCAAGCTGTGCATGGTGGCTCTCCATCGGCAGTGCATATTGTTATTGAGGGCGGCCTCTGCGGACCGTGTGAATACGCTACGCTGGCGGCAGGGTGGAAAATCGCACCCTGGCGACCAACATTTGCACGGAAGCGACCACCTGCGACGTGGAGCACGCAATGCCGCAACTGATCCATTTCCTGCTGCTGCCGGGGTTCTCGGCCATGGGCTTCATCAGTGCCCTGGAGCCGCTGCGCGTGGCCAACCGGTTCAAAGGGCCTTCGTACCGCTGGCGTGTGTTGAGCCTGGATGGCGGCGCAGTGGCGGCCAGTAACGGCATGTCGGTGAATGCCGATGGTGCGCTGGGGGAAGGGGAGGCGGGTGCAATACTATTGATCGTCGCCGGCTTCGAGCCGTTGCGGTGTTATGGCCCGGCGCTGCAGCAGGCGTTGCGCCGCCTCGATCACGAAGGCGTGATTCTCGGCGGCATCGATACCGGCCCCGTAGTGCTCGCCGAAGCGGGCCTGCTCGACGGCCACCGCGCTACTTTGCATTGGGAAGCGCTGGACGCCTTCAAAGAGCGCTACCCTCGCTTGCATGCGACCCAGGAGCTGTTCGAGATCGACCGTCGGCGCATCACGTGTGCGGGCGGCACCGCCTCCATCGACCTGATGCTCGACCTGATTGCCCAAGCGCATGGCAGTGAGCTGGCGGTGCAGGTGTCCGAGCAGTTCGTACTCGGGCGAATCCGCCCGCGCCAGGACCACCAGCGCATGCAGATCGCCAGCCGCTATGGCATCAGCAACAAGAAGCTGGTGAAGGTGATCGGGGAGATGGAGCGCAACACCGAGCAGCCACTCAATACCCAGGTGCTGGCCGATGCGGTGCAGGTGACGCGGCGGCAGCTGGAGCGGTTGTTCCGCTTGCACCTGGATGACACGCCGAGTGGGTTTTATCTGCGTTTGCGGTTGGACAAGGCGCGGCAGTTGTTGCGCCAGACGGACATGAGCGTGTTGGAGGTGGCGGTGGCGTGTGGGTTTGAATCGGCTTCGTACTTCACCCGTTGCTACCGGGCACGGTACGAACGTTGCCCAAGGGAAGATCGGCTTATCAGGGCGGTTTGACTACACCTGCCTGATGCCGTGGAAGGATTATCTTCGAGAGGTGCACGAATGGGGGGCTAAGCAGGGCAAACAGGAGCCCCGATCAATTCCCGCCCAGGGGGGTGGAGACGGATCGGGAGCGCTCAAGCATCAGGGTTGAGCAAAACCAGGCTTGGCGTTTGCGGCCTCTGGACGCACCAGCGAGAAAGCAGGGCCTGATCAGCAGCATAGGGTTCCTATGGCGTTGATCGTTCACGCACGCGTGCCTTGTCAATCCTCAGGGGCTGGTTCATCACTGTTTTGCGAGCCCAGGCTGCGCAAATACTCCGATCGCTCATCGCTACGCTGCGCAATACAGCTATTCCAGGCTATCTGGAACGCCTTGCTACCCGCTCGCTCACCGTGGGTTTCGATTTTGCAATCGGCATCGCGCAATTGAGCCCAGACCTTTCTGGCAGACTCAATCTGCGACTGCAGGCCGGCGTCATCACCATACTGATCGAGCATCCGCTGCACCATGTCGTCATAGGCCGAGTTCAGTTCACGTTCGGCGGTCTGCTTGTTGAATTCTGCGCAGGCGAACGTCTGCTGGTCGGTGTCGACATTGTCGCAAGGCGTGCTTTCTTCCTCACCGGCCTGGGCCCCGCTCATGAAGGCCAGCAGCACCAGCCATGCCATTGATTTCATCCGTTTCTCCTCAACAGGCTGTTGAATCGCCGAGATTCTCGCTCAGGCGCAGGCTCGGCGATAGCTCCCCGGGCAAATGTTCATGCAACGGCCGAAAAGGGTCGTTATCGAGACTGTCTCGCATCCCCTGACGGCGTCCCAGACCCGCCATGTCGCGCATTGACGCTTTCGGCAAACCCCCTGTCGTTTTTGCATCGGGGCGCCCGCGGACACAGGCATATGCTGGCCCCAAAGCGCCGGCACAACGTTCGGTGCGAACCCACTCAATAAAAGGGGACAGCCTGATGAGCCCAGCCGAGCTTCACGCCGACAGCATCGTCATCGACGGTTTGATCATCGCCAAGTGGAACCGCGAACTGTTCGAGGATATGCGCAAAGGCGGGCTGACCGCAGCCAACTGCACGGTGTCGGTCTGGGAAGGCTTCAAGGCCACCGTCGACAACATCGCTGCGAGCCAGAAGCTTATCCGCGACAACAGCGACCTGGTGATGCCGGTGCGCACCACCGCCGACATCCGCAAGGCCAAGGAACTGGGCAAGACCGGGATCCTCTTCGGCTTCCAGAATGCTCACGCCTTCGAGGACCAGATCGCCTACGTGGATGTGTTCAAGCAGCTGGGCGTTGGCATCGTGCAGATGTGCTACAACACCCAGAACCTGGTCGGTACAGGCTGCTACGAGCGTGATGGCGGGCTGTCGGGTTTCGGTCGCGAAATCGTCGCCGAGATGAATCGCGTGGGCATCATGTGCGACCTGTCCCACGTTGGCTCCAAGACCTCCGAAGAGGTCATCCTGGAGTCGAAAAAGCCAGTCTGCTACTCCCACTGCCTGCCCTCGGGCCTCAAGGAGCACCCGCGCAACAAGTCGGACGAGGAGCTCAAGTTCATCGCCGACCATGGCGGTTTTGTCGGCGTGACCATGTTCGCACCGTTCCTGGCCAAGGGCATCGACTCCACCATCGACGACTACGCCGAAGCCATCGAGTACACCATGAACATCGTCGGTGAAGACGCCATCGGTATCGGCACCGACTTCACCCAGGGCCACGGCCAGGACTTCTTCGAGTACCTGACCCACGACAAGGGTTACGCCCGCCGCCTGACCAATTTCGGCAAGATCATCAACCCGCTGGGCATCCGCACCGTCGGCGAGTTCCCCAACCTCACCGAGACCTTGCTCAAGCGCGGCCACTCCGAGCGTGTGGTGCGCAAGATCATGGGCGAGAACTGGGTAAATGTCCTCAAGGACGTCTGGGGCGAGTAAGCCGCTCTCCAAGCCTCAAGGCCCCGGCCAGCAACGTCGGGGCAATCACACAAAATTTTTATGGAGTTGAGTTTCCATGGCCAAGATCGCCCCGCAATTGCCAATCGAAGTCGACAGCGAAACCGGTGTCTGGACCAGCGACGCCCTGCCGATGCTGTATGTGCCGCGCCATTTCTTCGTCAACAACCACATGGGTATCGAGGAAGTGCTGGGCGCCGACGCCTACGCCGAGATCCTCTACAAGGCTGGCTACAAGTCGGCCTGGCACTGGTGTGAAAAAGAAGCCGAGTGCCATGGCCTGGAAGGCGTGGCGGTGTTCGAGCACTACATGAAGCGCCTGTCCCAGCGTGGCTGGGGCCTGTTCGAAATCCAGGACATCGACCTGGACAAAGGCACCTGCAGCGTCAAGCTCAAGCACTCGGCGTTCGTGTACGTGTATGGCAAGTGCGGCCGTAAGGTCGACTACATGTTCACCGGCTGGTTCGCCGGCGCAATGGACCAGATTCTCGCTGCCCGTGGCAGCTCGATCCGCACCGTGGCCGAGCAGGTCTACGGCGGGTCGGAAGAAGGCCACGAAGATGGCCTGTTCGTTACAAAGCCGTTGTAAGCCGGAGATAGCGTCATGGCATTCGAAGCAATGTTCCAGCCGATCCAGATCGGCAAACTGACCATCCGCAACCGCGTGCTCAGCACCGCGCACGCCGAGGTCTACGCCACTGACGGCGGCATGACGACCGACCGCTATGTGAAGTATTACGAAGAAAAGGCCAAGGGCGGCATCGGCCTGGCGATCTGCGGCGGCTCGTCGGTGGTGGCCATCGACAGCCCGCAGGAATGGTGGTCATCGGTCAACCTGTCGACCGACCGCATCATCCCGCACTTCCAGAACCTGGCCGACGCCATGCACAAGCATGGCGCCAAGATCATGATCCAGATTACCCACATGGGGCGCCGCTCGCGCTGGGACGGTTTCAACTGGCCGACCCTGATGTCGCCTTCCGGCATCCGTGAGCCCGTGCACCGCGCCACCTGCAAGACCATCGAGGTGGAAGAGATCTGGCGGGTGATCGGCAACTACGCGCAAGCTGCGCGGCGCGCAAAAGAGGGCGGCCTGGACGGTATCGAATTGTCCGCTGTGCACCAGCACATGATCGACCAGTTCTGGAGCCCGCGGGTCAACAAACGTACTGACGAGTGGGGCGGCACCTTCGAAGGCCGCATGAAGTTCGGCCTGGAAGTGCTCAAGGCGGTGCGTGCCGAAGTCGGCGATGACTTCTGCGTGGGCATGCGTATCTGTGGTGACGAGTTCCACCCCGATGGCCTCAGCCACGAGGACATGAAGCAGATCGCCGCCTACTACGACGCTACCGGCATGATCGACTTCATCGGCGTGGTCGGCTCGGGTTGCGACACCCACAACACCCTGGCCAACGTCATCCCCAACATGAGCTACCCGCCAGAGCCGTTCCTGCACCTGGCAGCCGGCATCAAGGAAGTGGTCAAGGTCCCGGTGCTGCACGCGCAGAACATCAAAGACCCGAACCAGGCCACGCGCATCCTCGAAGGCGGCTACGTGGACATGGTCGGCATGACCCGTGCGCACATCGCTGACCCGCACCTGATCGCCAAGATCAAGATGGGGCAGATCGACCAGATCAAGCAGTGCGTCGGTGCCAACTATTGCATCGACCGGCAGTACCAGGGCCTGGATGTGCTGTGCATCCAGAACGCTGCGACCTCCCGTGAATACATGGGCGTGCCGCACATCATCGAGAAGACCACCGGCGTCAAGCGCAAGGTGGTGGTAGTCGGTGCCGGCCCGGCCGGTATGGAGGCAGCCCGCGTGGCAGCCGAACGCGGCCACGACGTGACCCTGTTCGAGAAGAAGGACCAGATCGGCGGGCAGATCACCATCGCCGCCAAGGCGCCGCAGCGTGACCAGATTGCCGGTATCACCCGCTGGTACCAGTTGGAGCTGGCGCGCCTGAAGGTCGACCTGCGGCTGGGCACTGCCGCTGATGTGGCCACCATCGAGGACCTGCGCCCGGACGTGATCGTGCTGGCAGTAGGCGGGCACTCGTTCCTGGAGCAGAACGAGCACTGGGGCGCTGCCGAAGGCTTGGTGGTCAGCAGCTGGGACGTGCTCGACGGCAAGGTCGCGCCGGGCAAGAACGTGCTGGTGTACGACACCATCTGCGAATTCACCGGTATGTCGGTGGCCGACTTCATCGCCGACAAGGGCAGCCAGGTCGAGATCGTCACCGACGACATCAAGCCGGGCGTGGCCATGGGCGGCACGACCTTCCCGACCTACTACCGCAGCATGTACCCCAAAGAAGTGATCATGACCGGCGACATGATGCTGGAAAAGGTCTACCGCGAAGGCGACAAGCTGGTGGCGGTGCTGGAGAACGAATACACCGGCGCCAAGGAAGAACGCGTGGTCGACCAAGTGGTGGTCGAGAACGGTGTGCGTCCTGACGAAGCACTGTACTACGCGCTCAAGGAAGGCTCGCGCAACAAGGGCCAGATCGATGTGGAGGCGCTGTTCGCCATCAAGCCACAGCCGATCCTCAGCCAGCCGGGCGAAGGTTACCTGCTGTACCGCATCGGCGACTGCGTGGCCCAGCGCAACGTGCATGCGGCGATCTACGACGCCTTGCGGCTGTGCAAGGACTTCTGAAGCAGCGGCAAGCTTCAAGCGGCAAGCTGCAAGAAGAAGCCATCGTTGTCGCCTTCGCTTGCAACTGAAGTCTTGAGAGTTGCTTGGGAATGACTCTGTAACGCAGAGGTGATCTGCAAGGTACAAGCGGTAGGCAGAAGCTCCCCGGGCTTCTGCTTGCAGCTTGCGGCTTGCAGCTTGCAGCTGAAAAAGGTGCCTGCCATGTTGAACACCCTATTACCCATCCTGCTGTTCGCTGCCCTTGGCCTGGCGGTGCTCGGCGCCCTGCGCCGGGTGCGCATGTGGCGGCGTGGCCGAGCCTCCAAGGTCGATCTTCTCGGCGGCCTGCTGGCCATGCCGCGCCGCTACCTCGTGGACCTGCACCACGTGGTCGAGCGCGACAAGTACATGTCCAAGACCCACGTGGCCACTGCGGGCGGCTTTGTGCTGTCGGCGGTGCTGGCAATCCTAGTGCACGGCTTTGGCCTGCAGAGCAAGATCCTTGGCTACGCCTTGCTGGTGGCCACCGTGATCATGTTCACCGGTGCCATCTTCGTCTTCAAACGCCGGCTCAACCCGCCATCGCGCCTGTCCAAAGGCCCGTGGATGCGCCTGCCGAAAAGCCTGCTGGTGTTCGCCGCAAGCTTCTTCATTGCTACCTTGCCGGTAGCCGGCATCCTGCCGGCCAACACGGGCGGCTGGGTGATGGTCGCGATACTTGGCCTGGGCGTGCTGTGGGGCGTGTCGGAGCTGTTCTTCGGCATGACCTGGGGCGGCCCGATGAAACACGCCTTCGCCGGCGCCCTGCACCTGGCTTGGCACCGCCGCGCCGAACGCTTTGGCGGTGGCCGCTCGACCGGCCTGAAACCGCTGGACCTGGAAGACCGCAATGCCCCGCTCGGCGTGGAAAAGCCGGTGGACTTCACCTGGAACCAGCTGCTGGGTTTCGACGCCTGCGTGCAATGCGGCAAATGTGAGGCGATGTGCCCGGCGTTCGCCGCCGGCCAGCCGCTGAACCCGAAAAAACTCATTCAGGACATGGTCATCGGCCTGGCCGGTGGCACCGACGCCACGTTCGCCGGCAGCCCGTACCCTGGCAAGCCGATCGGTGAACACGGCGGTAATCCACACCAACCGATCGTCAATGGCCTGGTCGACGCCGACACCCTGTGGTCGTGCACCACCTGCCGCGCCTGCGTCGAGGAATGCCCGATGATGATCGAGCACGTCGATGCCATCGTCGACATGCGCCGCCACCTCACCCTGGAAAAGGGCGCGACCCCGAACAAGGGCGCCGAGGTGCTGGATAACCTGATCGCTACCGACAACCCGGGCGGCTTTGCCCCTGGGGGCCGGATGAACTGGGCGGCAGACCTGAACCTGAACCTGCTGTCTGACGTGAAAACCACCGAAGTGCTGTTCTGGGTGGGTGACGGCGCGTTCGACATGCGCAACCAGCGCACCCTGCGCTCGTTCGTCAAAGTACTCAAGGCCTCGGGCGTGGACTTCGCCGTGCTCGGCCTGGAAGAACGTGACAGCGGCGACGTGGCGCGCCGCCTGGGTGACGAAGCGACCTTCCAGCAACTGGCCAAACGCAATATCCAGACCCTGGCCAAGTACAAGTTCCAGCGCATCGTCACCTGCGATCCGCACAGCTTCCATGTGCTGAAGAACGAGTACGGCGCACTGGGCGGCGACTACCAGGTGCAGCACCACAGCACCTACATCGCCGAGCTGATCGCAGCCGGGAAGCTCAACCTCGGGCAGCACAAGGGCGGCAGCGTCACCTATCACGACCCGTGCTACCTGGGCCGCTACAACGGCGAATATGAGGCCCCGCGCCAAGTGTTGCAGGCGCTGGGCATCGAAGTGCGCGAAATGCAGCGCTCGGGGTTCCGTTCCCGCTGCTGTGGCGGTGGTGGCGGTGCGCCGATCACCGACATCCCGGGTAAGCAGCGTATCCCCGACATGCGCATGGATGACATCCGAGAGACCCAGGCCGAACTGGTGGCGGTCGGGTGCCCACAGTGCACTGCGATGCTCGAAGGGGTGGTCGAACCGCGCCCACAGATCAAGGACCTCGCCGAGTTGGTAGCCGATGTGCTGATCGAAGAGGAAACGCCCGCGGCCCCAAAGTCGCTAACGGTTGAACGTGAACCTGCGGAGGTGCACTGATGAGCGACATCATCCGCCGCGACCCACGCGCCGAGTGGATCGCCCGTAACCGCCTGCACCCGCTGCATGCGGCGCTACAGACGCAACAGACTCGCTGGATGGGGCCCAGTGGCCTCACGCGCAAAAATCCGCATGCCATCGCCGCCGGTTTCATCGGCCCCAATGGCCTCAAGCGTATCGACCGCAGCGGTGCCCAACAGGGCACCGGGGGCGGCGGGCGGCGTAGCGCGCCGGCCGAAGTGCAATTGCCGCTGCATCAGGTTGCAGCGCCTGCGTTCTACATCGCCGTGGTGCCCGACATGGTCGGTGGCCGCCTGAGCAGCCACGACCGTGACTTGCTCGGCCTTGCCCATAGCCTGGCGGGCAGCGATGGCGCGGTGTTGGCCGTGGTGTTTGGCGAGCATAAGGAAAGCACGTTTTCCACAGCCGGTGTCGATCGCCTGCTGATTATGGAAGGTGAAGCGTTCGAAGGCTATGCACCTGAGCAACTGGTGCAAGGGCTGCGGGCTGTGGATAACCAGTTCACGCCACGCCACTGGCTGTTGCCCGATAGCCGCACCGGTGGTGGCGAACTGGGCCGGCGCTTCGCTGCCGCCTTGGGCGAGCGCCCGGCGACGCGGGTTTGGCAGGTCAAGGACGGCCAGTGCATCGGCCGTGCCGGCGCGGGCCAGCAGGACCTGCAACGCGCCATGCCACGGTTGATCCTGGCTGCGGCGGAATGTGCCGAACCTGTCAGCGAAACCCGCCATGAAGCGCTGCCAGTGGAGTTGTCCACAAGCGTTGCACGCAGCCTGTCGCGTATCGAGGACCTCGGCTCGGTGGCCGTGGACCCGGCCACCATTGCCATGGCCGAATCCGAGTTCATCGTTTCGGGCGGTAATGGCGTCAAAGACTGGGACCTGTACCACAAGGCGACCGCTGCCCTCGGCGCTACCGAAGGCGCCTCGCGCGTGGCAGTGGACGACGGCTTCATGCCGCGTAACCGCCAGGTGGGTGCTACCGGTACCTGGGTCACCGCACGGGTCTACGTGGCGGTGGGTATCTCGGGCGCGATCCAGCACCTGCAGGGTATCGGCGCTTGCGACAAGGTGGTGGCGATCAACATGGACCCGGGCTGCGACATGATCAAACGGGCCGACCTGTCGGTGATTGGCGACAGCTCGGCGATTCTCAAGGCACTGATCGAGGCTGTGGACAACTACCGCAGCGGCGGCCAGCGCGACGCGGCATAAGGGCACGAGCATGAGTACGAAAGTGATCAGCCTGGTTTCCATCGGGGCCCACCCTAGCTCCGGCCGGGCCCGGCGCGCTGAGCAGGATGCGCGCGCGGTGGAACTGGGTTTGCAGCTGGCTGGGGATAACTTGCAGGTGGTGCATGCTGGCGACCCACAGGAGGAAGCATTGCGCGCCTACCTGGGCATGGGCCTGGATCACCTGGATGTGCTGGAGCAGCCCGCCGGAGCCGATGTGCTGGGCGTGCTGGGCGATTACCTGCGCGACGCCGGGGCACAGCTGGTGCTGACCGGCAGCCAGGCCGAGACGGGTGAGGGCTCGGGCATGTTGCCCTTCCTGTTGGCCGAAAAGCTTGGCTGGCCATTGATCGTGGGGCTGGCCGAGGTGGAGTCGATTGAAAACGGCACCGCCCAGGTATTGCAGGCGCTGCCGCGTGGTCAGCGGCGCCGGCTGAAAGTGCGCCTGCCGTTGCTGGCGACTGTGGATAACGCCGCGCCCAAGCCGCGCCAGAGCGCATTCGGGCCGGCGCGCCGGGGTGTGCTGGCGGCGCGCAATGTGGCGATCGTCGAGGATGATCTGCTGGCCGAGGCCGAGTTGCAGCCGGCACGGCCACGGCCCAAGCGGCTTAAGGTGATCAAGGCCAAAAGCGGCGCCGACCGGATGAAGGCGGCGACCGCCAAGGCCAGTGGCGGTGGCGGCAAGGTGCTGAAGGATGTTTCGCCACAGGAAGGCGCCGAGGCCATCCTCAAGCTGCTGGTGGAAGAGGGCGTGCTGCGCTGAAGCCCTACAGGCTCGCCGCCAAGGCCGCCCTCACGCTGTGGGGGCGGCCCATGAACACAGGCGCATGCGGTGCCATGCACCGCGGCTGCTTCGCAGGGCAACCCCGCTCCCACAACGACTCCTGATCTGCTGCATGCACCTTCTGCCTGTGCATAAGTCCATCTTGTTCCCCACCGCACCGCTGGCTATGGCGAAACTGGCTCAACCGTCAGGTGCAACTCTGTTTTGCCCACGGAATCTGTTCGCCAAGGTGTGGATAAAGTGTTGGTGCATGGCTGGAGGCCATATATATAGAGGCTTCCAGGGCTTTGATCATAAACTGATCAGGTCTGAGCCGGCTTATCAAATTCAGGTAGCCCTATCTTCGAGTGGATTTGCCCACAATCGCTGTTAGCGGGTCTGTGGATAATCTGTTCGACACTAGCTGTAAGCCTTGCAACACAAGGGGTGTGGAGAATTGGTCAGAAAACGATCAAATTAGATAAGTTGCAGGACTATCGGGGCTTCAAGTCGTTTATCCACAACCAGATTGCAGCGTTTGGCTCGATTGCCCACAATCTCTGTTGGTGTCTCTGTGGACAACGTGTACGGAGTAGCCTGTAGCCCACGAGATCCAAGGGCTTCATTGCTTTGATCAAATATTGACCAATTGCTTCGTAATCTTGCTTACAGCAGTGCAAGTGCACGCTGCAATGGGTGACTTACATGTTGTGGGTAAGTCTTGCCGCCCCGTCATTTTTGTCAGTTAGCAGCATTGCTTGCAGCTGTTAAGGTGAGGTATCACAACCAGTTGGGCTCTCACATGCACCCTGCGCCGCGAACATCCACGCGAACCCGTGTAGACGGGCTTTCAAGGCCCTATCTGCCCTACGGTGCCCGCCTACTGGACGATGGCGCGTTCCTTGCCTTTACCGGGCAGCCTGTCGATCCTCTGACGGGCTGTTACCACTTGGGTAATGGCCGGCGGGCCTACAACCCGGTGTTGATGCGCTTTCAATCCCCTGATCCTTACAGCCCATTTTCAATCGGCGGGCTGAATCCCTACGCCTATTGTGGAGGCGACCCTGTCAACCGGGCAGACCCCAGTGGAGCGAGTTGGCTGAGCACGGTGATAAGTGGCGTCAGCCTATTTTCAAGCGCGGTCACTTTAAGCGGGGCTGTTACCCGGACGGCCCGAAATGTGGTCAATCGCCTGGCCGCCCAACATTCCCAATCCATTTATAACGCGCCGGACTACAGAATCCGGCTAGCTAACATTGCCTTCGTATACACAGGAGGTATGGGGATGTTCGCGACGGGGTTCAACAGTGTAGAGCAAGGGTGGGTAGGTAATGTGCTGACCAGCCCTGGCCGTCGGCTGGGGCTGGGTAACGCGCTAGGAAACATAATAGGTGGTGGTTTCTCCAACGCCGAGGCGGCGCAGGCCGTATGGCGGGGGGTGGGGCAGCCTGGTGTGTCGGCGGGCAGGGTGGCTTGGGAAACGGTCTATGAAGTCACTGGCGCGAGGATGGTGGTTGAAGGGGCTTCCTACGTATGGGGAAGCGCAAGGGCATTGGGGGCGCGGATACATTCGGCTTATAGAGCGGCTGCGGAGGCTTGGCGAAGCTGGGGTCCCCGTCAAACTCCGAGTGCACCCCCTGACATGCCTATGCAGGACATCAGAGGCCGACACGGCGATGCGCCGTGCCAGCGGGGTGGGGCGGGTTACTGAGCCTTCACCTCTTTCAGGTAGGGAGCAGGCTCTGCGCCCAAATTGGCCAACACGCGGTCGCTGTACCAGTCAATGAAGTTGACCACGCCAAACTCGTAAGTCTTCGAGTAGGGCCCCGGCTGATACGCCGTGGAGTTGATACCGCGCTGGTTTTCTTCGGCCAGGCGGCGGTCCTGGTCGTTGGTGGCGTCCCACACCTTGCGCATGCGCTCAGGGTCGTAGTCCACACCTTCCACGGCATCCTTGTGCACCAGCCACTTGGTGGTGACCATGGTCTCCTGGGCGCTGATCGGCCACACGGTGAACACGATCATGTGGTCGCCCATGCAGTGGTTCCACGAGTGCGGCAGGTGCAGGATGCGCATCGAGCCCAGGTCCGGGTTCTTGATGCGGCCCATCAGTTTCTGACACGCCTGTTTACCGTCCATGGTCATCGACACGGTGCCCTTGAGCAGCGGCATGCGCACGATGCGGTTACGCAGGCCATGGCTCTTGTGCAGGTACGGGATCTTCTCGGCTTCCCAGGCGGCGGCGGAGGCCGCCACGTGGTCCTTGAATTCCTGGCTGGCGCGCGGGTCGTTGGTGTCGTCCCACTCCAGCAGAGTTTGCAGCAACTCCGGGTGCGAGCCGGAGCAGTGGTAGCACTCGCGGTTGTTTTCCAGCACCAGCTTCCAGTTGGCCTTTTCCATCAAGGTGGTTTGCACTGCCACCTTGGTGTTCTCCATGTCATACGGTTCCATGTAGTGGTCCAGGGTGGCCAGGAACTCGTCGATGGCAGGTGGGTTTTCCGCCAGGCTGATGAAGATGTAGCCACCGGCGACTTTTACGTTCACAGGCTTGAGGCCGTACTCTTTCATGTCGAAGTCGGCGCCCATTTCAGTACCTGCGAACAGCAGGCGACCGTCCAGTTCATACGTCCACTGGTGGTAATGGCAGACCAGCTTTGCCACTTTGCCTTTCTCGTTGACGCACAGGCGCGAGCCACGATGGCGGCAGACGTTGTGGAAGGCATGCACCTTACCTTCGCTTCCGCGCACCACGATGATCGGGTTCTTGCCGATCTGCAGGGTGATGTAGTTGCCCTTGGCCGGGATTTCGCACGTCATGCCGGCAATCAGCCATTCCTTGTGGAAGATCTCCTGCATGTCAATCTGGAACAGACGCTCGTCGGTGTAGAACGGCTGGGGCAGCGAGTAGGTGCGCTCGCGGGTCTGCAGCATCTCGGCGGTGGCCTTGCGTGCAGCTTCCAGTGGATCGCCCAGGCTCAGGGTTGCGGTGACGTCCATCGTGTAATCCTCGGGGCCGTATGCGGCCGGCAAAAGGTGGCTAATCGTTGTTGTGGTGCCGCAAGAGCATCTGTGAAAAAACAGCAGGTTCTTTTGCCGTGGAGTGTGCGTCCGAAGACGCCGCGAACCGTATCCATGGGCGACATGGCCGATTTGAATTACGACGCGCCAGCCCTTGTAGCACGGGGCTGGTCGCGATAAGCACGCCGATGTCGCAGGCAGGAATGTGCGACGCCTTCAGCTTGCGCATTATCGCAGCCATGAAAAGGGCCATTAGTCGGCCGCTGGAGATGAACATGTCCGATACTTTCCTCAATCCGGTCACCACCCAGACCTGGGCCAATGGCCGCCACATCGTGCGTTGCGTCAAGGTCATCCAGGAGACCTGGGACGTGCGCACCTTCTGCTTCATGGCCGACCAGCCGATCATGTTCTTCTTCAAGCCTGGGCAGTTCGTCACCCTGGAACTGGAGATCGAAGGCAAGCCGGTGATGCGCTCCTACACCATCTCCAGTTCGCCGTCGGTGCCCTACAGCTTTTCGATCACCGTCAAGCGGGTGCCGGGCGGGCATGTGTCCAACTACCTGCACGACACCATGCACGAAGGCTTTGAAGTGCCTGTGCACGGCCCGGTGGGGCTGTTCAACGCCATCGACTTCCCGGCTGCCAAGGTGCTGTACCTCTCTGGCGGTGTCGGTATCACGCCGGTGATGTCCATGGCCCGCTGGTTCTACGACACCAATGCCAATGTCGACATGGTATTCGTGCACAGCGCCCGCTCCCCCAAAGACATCATCTACCACCGCGAACTGGAGCAGATGGCTTCCCGCATCCCCAACTTCAGCCTGCACATCATTTGCGAGAAGCACGGCCTGGGTGAGCCTTGGGCGGGTTATCGCGGCTATCTGAACCAACGGCTGATGGAACTGATCGCGCCCGATTACATGGAGCGCGAAGTGTTCTGCTGCGGCCCGACGCCCTACATGACTGCGGTCAAGCGCATGCTCGAGGCGGTCGGCTTCGACATGAAGAACTACCACGAGGAGTCGTTCGGCGCGACGCCGGCAGAGGCCAAGGCCGATGCCGTGGAGCATGCCGAGCAGGCGGCCGATGCGCCGGAAGTGGACGTGTCCGAGCTGAACCTGGTGGAGTTCATCGGCAGCGAGAAGAGCATCCGGGTCGTTCCTGGCGAGACCGTGCATGCGGCGGCGGCCAAGGTCGGGCTGATGATCCCCAAAGCTTGCGGCATGGGCATTTGCGGGACCTGCAAGGTGCTCAAGCTGGGTGGCGAGGTGGAGATGGAGCACAACGGCGGGATTACCGAGGAAGATGAAGCCGAGGGCTATATCTTGTCGTGCTGCAGCGTACCCAAAGGGGACGTGCGGATCGATTACTGATCCGGTAATGGCTGGGGCTGCCTTGCAGCCCAATCGCCGGCAAGCCGGCGATTGGGCCGCAAAGCGGCCCCGGTGCTGTCAGGTGCGAAAGCGTGCCACCAGCCCATTCAAATCCACAGCCAGGCGCGACAGCTCTGCGCTCGCCGCGCTGGTCTGATGTGCGCCGGTCGCGCTCTGCACCGACAAGTCATTGATGTTCACCAGGTTGCGGTCAACCTCACGTGCTACCTGGGCTTGTTCTTCCGCCGCGCTGGCGATTACCAGGTTGCGTTCATTGATCTGCGCCACGGCCCCGGCAATGGTGTCCAGCGCCATACCGGCGCCCTTGGCGATGTTCAGCGTCGACTCGGCGCGTTCGGTGCTGGTGCGCATCGATTCGACCGCCTGTTCGGTGCCGCCTTGGATGCTGCCGATCATCCGTTCGATTTCGCTGGTCGACTGCTGGGTACGGTGTGCCAGCGCACGCACTTCATCCGCCACCACCGCAAACCCACGGCCCGCTTCGCCGGCACGCGCCGCTTCGATGGCCGCATTGAGCGCCAGCAGGTTGGTCTGGTCGGCCAGGCCGCGGATCACATCCAGTACCTTGCCGATGTCGCGCGATTGTTCGGCCAAGTGGGTGATCAGTTTGGCGGTGGCCTGTACATCACCGCTCATCCGCTCGATCGCGCCTACGGTTTCCAGCACCAGGTCACGCCCGTCTCCGGTCGAGCGGCTGGCTTCGCTGGAGGCTTCTGAGGTGCTCACAGCGTTACGCGCCACTTCCTCGACGGCGCTGGTCATTTCGGTCACCGCTGTGGCGGCCTGCTCGATTTCATTGTTCTGCTGTTGCAGGCCACGCGCGCTCTCGTCGGTAACGGCGTTCAGCTCTTCGGCGGCCGACGCCAGCTGGGTAGCGGAGCCCGCGATCAGCTGCAGGGTGTCGCGCAATTTTTCCTGCATGCGCCCCATCGCGCGCAGCAGGCGCGCGGCCTCATCGGTGCCTTCGGCGCGGATGGTATGGGTCAGGTCACCGTCGGCAATCTGCTCGGCGGCCTGGAGGGCTGCGTCGATGGGTTTGACGATGCTGCGGGTCAGCAGTAACGCGCAGAGGAAGGTCAGCACGGCTGCGGCAACCAGCAGGCCGACTACCAGGACGAAGGCCGCTGAGTACTGGTTGGCGGCGGTTTCGTTGGTCGCGCGGGTCTGGTCGGTGTTGATCCGCACCAGGGTGTTCATGACCTTGTTGATTTGCTCGGAGTTGGCCAGCAGGTCGCGGTTGAGCAGGTCACGCAGTTCATCAGTGCGGTTGGCCTGGCTCAGGCTGCGCATACGCGACTCCAGCTGACGGTACTGGTTGAGCAGTTCGCTGTACTGGTCGAAGGCGGCTTGTTCGTCTGCCGCGCTGATCAGTGGCAGGTAGGCCTGGCGAGCGCGGTCGATCTCGGCGTTGCGCTGGTCCAACAGGTTGAGGGTGTCGCGCTGTACTTCCGGTTCGCGGTTGAGCAGCAATCGGTAGGCGAGGGTGCGCAGGCGCAGGTTGAGCGAGGTCAGCTCGTCCAGGGTCTTGATACTGGGCACGCTGATGTTTTCGATGGCAAGGCCCGCCTGGCGGATGTTGCCCATCTGCATGAGCGAGAAGACACCAAGGCCGAGCATGAGCAAGCCGATCAAGGCGAACCCGAGCAAGGCGCGGGGGGCGATATTCATGTTGCGTAGGGACATGGCGGGACGAATCCAGGCAAAAGGAGTGGACGCGTTCCCTGCGACGAAATATGACTTGCCTGGCTATCGGTCGTGACCGGCCAGTCTTGAGTGTGAACGGCAAAAATTGTGAGCCTGCTATCCATTTACCAGACCGGCGGTTGACCCAGGTCGGAACAAGGCGCCCGATACCCTGTCAATCTGCGGGTTAGAAACCTTGAGATTCCGATATTTAATGGCGAGTGCTCACACTTTTCTTTATCGTGTGCGCCCTTTGCAACAACCCGAGATAGACCCCATGCTGGAAGCCTCCCTGAATCAACTCGAGCAACTGGTCAGCGACCTGATGCAGAAAAACGCTCAACTCACCGAGCAGAACACCACGCTTGGCCAGGAACTGGCCCAAGCCAAGGAAGAGAACGAAACCCTGCAACTGTCGTTGATGGAGCAGGAAGAGAAGCACGGTGCCACCGCTGCGCGCATCCAGGCGCTGGTTGAACGCGCCAGCGCAGGTGTCGTCGGCGCATGAGACTGCAAGCGCAGCCGGTCAATGTCGTGTCGATCCTCGGCAACGACTATTCGATCAAGGCGCCCGAAGGCCAGGAAGAAACCCTGGCGCAGGCGGTACGCATGCTCAACACCGCCCTTGCCGAAACCAAACGTTCGTACCCGACCCTGATCGGCGACAAGCTGCTGGTGCTGGCCGCCCTGAATCTGTGTTCCAAGCAGGTTGAACTGCAGAAGGAACATCAGCAGACACTGGAGCGTACACAGGCACAGATCAACGCCACGGTGGACGCGATCGTTCGGACCATCGCCGAACAGTAAAAAAGCACGCTGTCTGTACTGCGGGGACGGGTTTGCCTGCCCCCGCAGTATCTTCAACCTTGTCGCAGGTCGCTGGTATTAATGGATACCTGAGTGTATACACTTTCCCCCAAACAATTATTCCTGGGGAGGAAGGGGCATGGGTATCTGGCGTCGAAGTATCCAGTGGCAATTGATCGCGAGCATGGGCGCGGCACTGCTGGCGAGCATCCTGGTGGTCGTGATCATTTTCACCGTGGCGCTCAACCGCCTCACCGATCGCTATCTGGTCGACACAGCCCTCCCGGCCAGCATCGAGGCCATCCGCAACGACATCGAGCGAATGCTCGGCAAGCCGCTGGTCGCCGCAGCCGACATCGCCGGCAACACGCTGCTGCGTGACTGGCTGGCCGCCGGTGAAGACGCCGGCGAAATGCCACGCTTTATCGAGTACCTGCAGGCCGCCAAGCAGCGCAACCAGGCCTTCACCACGCTTTTCGCCTCGACCGAAACCGGCCACTACTACAACGAAAATGGCTTGGACCGCACCCTCAGCCGCGACAACCCCAAAGACACGTGGTTTTACGGCTACATCGACAGCGGCGCCGAGCGCCTGATCAATATCGATATCGACGGTTCCACGGGCGAGCTGGCGCTGTTCATCGATTACCGTGTGGAAAAGGACGGCAAGTTGGTCGGTGTGGCCGGCATGGGCCTGCGCATGACCGAGTTGTCACAACTGATCCACGACTTCAGCTTTGGCGAGCACGGCAAGGTGTTTCTGGTACGCAACGATGGCTTGATCCAGGTGCATCCGGACGCTGCCCTCAGCGGCAAGCGACAGCTTGCGCAACAGCTCGATGAACAGGCGGCCAAGGCGATGATCAGCGGTGAGCCGGGTTTGCGCACCAGCCGATTCCAGCGTGATGGTGAAGACTTTCTGGCCTTGGGCTTACCCCTGCGCGACCTGAACTGGACCTTGGTTGCCGAGGTGCCGGAGGCAGAGATCTATGCACAGATGCGTCAGGCCCTCTGGCTTACCACGTTGATCGGCGGTGGTGTGGCGCTGCTTTCGCTGTTGCTGGTGGTGGTGCTGGCGCGTGGCTTGGTACAGCCTGTGCGCCGAGTGACTGCCGCGTTGGTGCAGATTGGCAGTGGTGGCGGCGACCTCAGCCATCGTCTGGACGATTCGCGTCAGGACGAACTGGGCGAACTGGCCCGCGGATTCAACCGTTTTCTCGACAGCCAGCGCGGCCTGATCGGTGAAGTGCTGCGCACCACCGAGCGCTTGCATCGTGCGGTCGAGCAGGTGACGCAGGTGGTGGACAACACGGCCGAACGTTCCGGGCGGCAGCAGGAAATGACCGAAATGGTCGCCACCGCCGTGCACGAGATGGGGCTTACCGTGCAGGACATTGCCCGCAACGCCGGCGATGCTGCGCAAGCTTCGCAGTCAGCGCGTGAGGAAGCCTTGCAGGCGCGTGAGGTGGTACGCCGGTCGATCCAGGGTATCGAGGGCATGTCGGGTGATATCGGCAAGGCGGCGGATGCGGTGGCGCAACTGGCCGACGAAGTCGCCTCCATCGATGAAGTATTGGCGGTGATCCGCAGCATCTCCGAGCAGACCAACCTTCTGGCGCTCAATGCTGCCATCGAGGCGGCGCGGGCAGGGGAGATGGGGCGCGGCTTTGCCGTGGTGGCCGATGAGGTGCGGACGCTGGCGCGGCGTACCCAGGTGTCCACCGATGAAGTTCAGCAGATGATCCAGCGCCTCAAGCACGGCGCAGGTTCGGCGGTGACGTCGATGCAGGCGGGGCAGCAGGCGACGGGGAGTGGCGTGGCGTCGAGCCAGCGAACCGGGGCCTCGTTGGGGGCGATTACCGACCAGGTCGAGCACATCAGCGACATGAACCACCAGGTGGCCACGGCGACGGAAGAGCAGTCGGCGGTGACCGAGGAGATCAACCGGACGGTGCAGGGGATTTCTGACCTGGCCAGGCAGACCGCGGCGGAAGTGCAGGGGTGTCGGCAGGAGTGCCAGGCGTTGCGCGGGCTGGCCGATGACCTGGCCCGGCAGATGGGTGGGTTCAAGCTTTAAACACGCAGGCCAGGTTACGGTCCATCGTGACCAATGCCGCTCCCGGAGTGCCGGCGCCAATGGAAGCGGCGTTGGTACGGTGGGCGGCTAACCCAAAAGATGCTCATGCTGAGTCTTTGGTTTCAGTGATCCACCAAGACATGTTGTCCAGCACTTTATACTCGAACTGCTGTTCTTTGACTGAGTACTTGAGTTCGTCGCCGTCGCTGATGATTTCTAACTTATCGTCCTGCAATAAATTGACGAGCATGTATTTATCGGAAATGTCTTCAATTTCATAGCTTTCATCATGCGGTGTGATGAGATACACGATGGTTTCAGTGCTGTTTGCAGTGCGTTGCTCAATGGTTGCCTTGAGCGCATTTCTGGTTCTTTCGCTGATTGAAACTTTTGCCTTTTGGGATTTATCCAGCGTGATTGCCACGCTCTCATCGCCGTTGAGCCGTTCCTGCGAGATCTTGACCACGGTGCCTGAGGTTCCATGGTGGCTAAAGTAGTGCCCAGGCTTGAGAGCGCGGAAGTACTTGAGGTTCTCGGCTTCAATGCCTGGCAATTCGTTATCGTTGATCAATATTTTAGTGGCCATGATGCGTCCTCGGAAAACTCAGCCACTGAGGGTTGTGGCCCCGAAGAACATAAAACCTCTGTGACGGGCTGCAAACTGGCAGAACTGTCAGGTGACATTCAGTGCAAGGCTGTTGTAAGCGTTGTCGAACAAGCGGTTTGGCGGGCGGTAAGGCCCGCCGAGCAATGACGTCAGGCGCCGATGACGCTACGGATATCCGCTGCCAGTGAGCGCACCCGTTCCTCTTCGGTATCCCATGAACACATGAACCGCGCCCCGCCGCTACCAATGAAGGTGTAGAAGCGCCAGCCTCTGGCGCGCAACGCTTCCAGCCCGGGCTCCGGCATCTGCAGGAACACCCCGTTGGCCTCTACCGGGAACATCAGCTCTACCCCCGGCAGGTCACTCACCAACGACGCCAGCAACTGTGCGCAATGGTTGGCGTGGTTGCCATGGCGCAGCCAGGCGCCGTTTTCCAGCAGCCCCACCCAGGGTGCCGACAAAAAGCGCATTTTCGAGGCCAGTTGCCCGGCCTGCTTGCAGCGGTAGTCGAAGTCTTCGGCCAGGTCGCGGTTGAAGAACAGGATCGCCTCACCGACCGCCATACCGTTCTTGGTGCCGCCAAAGCACAGCACATCCACGCCGGCCTTCCAGGTCAGCTCGGCCGGGCTGCAGCCAAGAAATGCGCAGGCATTGGTGAACCGCGCGCCGTCCATGTGCAGGTTCAGGCCCAGCTCTTTGCAGGTGGCGCTGATCGCCTTGAGCTCATCGGGGCGGTACACGGTACCGACTTCGGTAGCCTGGGTCAGGGTCACCACACGTGGCTTGGGGTAGTGGATGTCTTGGCGCTTGAGCGCCACTTCACGGATCGATTGCGGCGTCAGCTTGCCGTTGACGCTGGGCGCGGTGAGCAGCTTGGAGCCGTTGGAGAAAAACTCCGGCGCGCCACATTCATCGGTTTCTACGTGGGCGGTCTCGGAGCAGATCACGCTGTGGTAGCTCTGGCACAAAGAGGCCAGGGCCAGGGAATTGGCGGCGGTGCCGTTGAAGGCGAAAAACACTTCGCAGTCGGTTTCGAACAGCTCGCGGAAGTACTGGGCGGCGCGCTCGGTCCACTGGTCGTCGCCGTAGGCGCGGTCGTGGCCGATGTTGGCCTTTTCCATCGCTGCCCAGGCTTCGGGGCAGATACCGGAATAATTGTCGCTGGCGAATTGTTGGCTTTTGTCTGTCATGACACGGTCCTGTGAACGAAGCAGAACAGCACTCTAAACCATCGATTCAGCGGTTGCCTATACAAGCTCTGCACGGTTGCTGGTGTGGGGTTCTCATGCCGGTCGAATCGCCGGTGAGCGCTGCCTGGCGGGGCTCCAGTGGCCTTGGCAGCGGTGGGGCAGTCAGTCTGATCAGGGCTGCTGCGCAGCCCATCGCCGGCAAGCCGGTTCACCCACCAATACGGTGCCAGCCTCAAGCACTGCCGCAGGCCAGCCCCCGCAGATAAGACTCAGGCCTCGAAAACTGCCGCAGTCCGGTGGGGGCCGGCTTGCCGGCGATAGGCCCGGTGCGAGCAACAAAAAAGCGAATGTCGTAAACGCGCCATTGCAAGGCGTGCGCAGGCATCTGACCCTCCCCGGCCAGTCATACCATCGCCACAAAGGGCCACAGTGCCTTACAGACAAGAAACGATCGCTGCCGGGAGAACCACGATGTTCAGCAAGCAAGACCAGATCCAGGGTTACGACGACGCACTGCTGGCGGCGATGAATGCCGAAGAACAGCGCCAGGAAGATCACATCGAACTGATCGCCTCGGAGAACTACACCAGCAAGCGCGTCATGCAGGCCCAAGGCAGCGGCCTGACCAACAAGTACGCCGAAGGCTACCCAGGCAAGCGCTACTACGGTGGCTGCGAGCACGTCGACAAGGTCGAGGCGCTGGCCATCGAGCGCGCCAAGCAGCTGTTCGGCGCCGACTACGCCAACGTTCAGCCGCACTCCGGCTCTTCGGCCAACAGCGCGGTTTACCTGGCCCTGCTGCAGGCCGGTGACACCATCCTTGGCATGAGCCTGGCCCACGGCGGCCACCTGACCCACGGCGCCAAAGTGTCGTCTTCGGGCAAGCTGTACAACGCCGTGCAGTACGGCATCGATACCAACACCGGCCTGATCGATTACGACGAGGTCGAGCGCCTGGCCGTCGAGCACAAGCCGAAGATGATCGTTGCCGGCTTCTCGGCATACTCCAAGACCCTCGATTTCCCACGCTTTCGCGCCATTGCCGACAAGGTCGGCGCACTGCTGTTCGTCGACATGGCCCACGTCGCCGGCCTGGTTGCCGCTGGCCTGTACCCGAACCCGATCCCGTTCGCCGACGTGGTGACCACCACCACCCACAAGACCCTGCGCGGCCCACGTGGCGGCCTGATCCTGGCCAAGTCGAACGAAGAGATCGAGAAAAAGCTCAACGCCGCTGTGTTCCCTGGCGCCCAGGGCGGCCCGCTGATGCACGTCATCGCCGCCAAGGCTGTGTGCTTCAAGGAAGCTCAGGAGGCTGAGTTCAAGAGCTACCAGAAGCAGGTCATCGAGAACGCCCAGGCCATGGCCCAGGTATTCATCGACCGCGGCTACGACGTGGTCTCCGGCGGTACCGACAACCACCTGTTCCTGGTCAGCCTCATCCGCCAGGGCCTGACCGGCAAAGATGCCGACGCTGCCCTGGGCCGCGCGCACATCACCGTCAACAAGAACGCCGTGCCGAACGACCCGCAATCGCCGTTCGTCACTTCCGGCCTGCGCATCGGCACCCCGGCTGTCACCACCCGCGGCTTCAAGGTCGCCCAGTGTGTGGCCCTGGCCGGCTGGATCTGCGACATCCTCGACAACCTCGGTGACGCTGACGTCGAAGCCGATGTGGCGAAGAACGTCGCGGCCCTGTGCGCAGACTTCCCTGTTTACCGCTGAGTGGAGTAAACGACCATGCAACGCTACTCGGGCTTCGGCCTCTTCAAACACTCCCTCAGCCACCACGAGAACTGGCAGCGCATGTGGCGCACGCCGACCCCTAAAAAGGTCTACGACGTGGTCATCGTTGGCGGTGGCGGCCATGGCCTGGCCACGGCCTACTACCTGGCCAAGGAACATGGCATCACCAATGTCGCGGTGGTTGAGAAAGGTTACCTGGGCGGCGGCAACACCGCCCGTAACACCACCATCGTGCGTTCCAACTACCTGTGGGACGAGTCGGCGCAGCTGTACGAGCACGCCATGAAGCTGTGGGAGGGCCTGTCCCAGGACATCAACTACAACGTGATGTTCTCCCAGCGCGGCGTCTACAACCTGTGCCATACCCTGCAGGACATTCGTGACTCCGAGCGCCGCGTCAGCGCCAACCGCCTCAACGGCGTCGATGGCGAACTGCTGAACACCGCCCAGGTCGCGGCCGAAATCCCGTACCTGGACTGCTCGAAGAACACCCGTTACCCGATCCTCGGCGCTACCGTTCAGCGCCGTGGCGGCGTCGCCCGTCACGACGCGGTGGCCTGGGGCTATGCCCGTGCCGCCGACGCCCTGGGCGTGGACCTGATCCAGCAGACCGAAGTGATCGGTTTCCGCAAGGAAAACGGCGCAGTGATCGGTGTGGAAACCAACAAAGGTTTCATCGGCGCCAAGCGCGTCGGCGTGGTCACCGCCGGTAACTCCGGGCACATGGCCAAGCTGGCCGGCTTCCGCCTGCCGCTGGAATCGCACCCCCTGCAAGCACTGGTGTCCGAGCCGATCAAGCCGATCATCGACAGCGTGATCATGTCCAACGCCGTGCACGGCTACATCAGCCAGTCCGACAAGGGCGACCTGGTGATCGGCGCCGGTATCGACGGCTGGGTCGGCTACGGCCAGCGCGGTTCGTACCCGGTCATCGAGCACACCCTGCAGGCCATCGTCGAGATGTTCCCGAACCTCTCGCGCGTGCGCATGAACCGCCAGTGGGGCGGCATCGTCGACACCTCGCCGGATGCCTGCCCGATCATCTCCAAGACCCCGGTCAAGAACATGTTCTTCAACTGCGGCTGGGGCACCGGCGGCTTCAAGGCGACCCCGGGCTCGGGCAACGTCTTCGCCGCCAGCCTGGCCAAAGGCGAGATGCACCCGCTGGCTGCGCCGTTCTCCATGGACCGTTTCTACAACGGCGCACTGATCGACGAACACGGCGCCGCCGCCGTCGCCCACTAACCGGAGACACCGTCATGTTGCATATTTTCTGTCCCCACTGCGGCGAGCTGCGCTCCGAAGAAGAGTTCCACGCCTCTGGCCAGGCGCACATCGCCCGCCCGCTGGACCCTAACGCCTGCTCCGACGAAGAGTGGGGCACCTACATGTTCTTCCGCGACAACCCGCGCGGTATTCACCATGAACTGTGGGACCACGTTGCCGGCTGCCGTCAGTACTTCAACGTCACCCGCGACACCGTGACCTACGAAATTCTGGAAACCTACAAGATCGGCGAGAAGCCACAGGTGACCGCAGGCGGCAAGCAAAGCAACGCACCGTCGACCGTCAAAGGCCAAGGGGAAAAAGTATGAGCCAGACCTATCGCCTCGCCAGCGGCGGCCGTATCGACCGCAGCAAGGTCCTGAACTTCACCTTCAACGGCAAGACCTACCAGGGTTATGCCGGCGACAGCCTGGCCGCCGCGCTGCTGGCCAATGGCGTCGACATCGTTGGCCGCAGCTTCAAGTACTCGCGCCCACGCGGCATCATCGCCGCCGGTACCGAAGAGCCGAACGCCATCTTGCAGATCGGCTCCAGCGAAGCCACCCAGATCCCCAACGTGCGCGCTACCCAACAGGCGCTGTACGCAGGCCTTGTCGCCACCAGCACCAACGGCTGGCCGAACGTCAACAACGACGTCATGGGCATCCTCGGTAAGGTGGGCGGCAGCATGATGCCGCCTGGCTTCTACTACAAAACCTTCATGTACCCGAAATCGTTCTGGATGACGTACGAGAAGTACATCCGTAAGGCAGCAGGCCTTGGCCGTGCGCCGCTGCAGAACGACCCGGACAGCTACGACTACATGAACCAGCACTGCGACGTGCTGATCGTCGGCGCCGGCCCTGCAGGCCTGGCCGCTGCCCTGGCGGCGGCGCGCAGCGGTGCCCGGGTGATCCTGGCAGACGAACAGGAAGAGTTCGGCGGCAGCCTGCTCGACAGCCGCGAGACCCTTGACGGCAAACCGGCCGCTGACTGGGTAAACGCCGTGGTCAAAGAGCTGCAAAGCCTGCCGGACGTGACCCTGCTGCCACGCGCCACGGTCAACGGCTACCACGACCACAACTTCCTGACCATTCACGAGCGCCTCACCGACCACCTGGGTGACCGCGCCCCGATCGGCCAGGTTCGCCACCGCGTGCACCGTGTACGTGCCAAGCGCGTCGTACTGGCTGCCGGCGCCCACGAGCGCCCGTTGGTGTACGGCAACAACGACGTGCCGGGCAACATGCTGGCAGGCGCTGTCTCGACCTACGTGCGCCGTTATGGCGTGGCACCGGGCCGCAAGCTGGTGCTGTCGACCAACAACGATCATGCCTACCGCGCTGCGCTGGATTGGCATGACGCCGGCCTGCAAGTCGTCGCCATCGCCGACGCCCGCCACAATCCACGTGGTTCGCTGGTCGAGGAAGCCCGTGCCAAAGGCATCCGCATCCTCACGTCCAGTGCTGTGATCGAGGCCAAAGGCAGCAAGCACGTCACTGGCGCCCGCGTGGCGGCCATCGATGTGCAGGCACACAAGGTCACCAGCCCAGGCGAAACCCTCGACTGCGACCTGATCGCGACCTCCGGCGGCTACAGCCCTATCGTCCACCTGGCCTCGCACCTGGGCGGTCGCCCGGTATGGCGTGACGACATCCTTGGCTTCGTGCCCGGTGATGCACCGCAGAAGCGTGTGTGCGTGGGTGGCATCCACGGTGTGTATGCGCTGGGCGATGTGATTGCCGATGGTTTCGAAGGGGGCGTGCGCGCAGCCACTGAAGCCGGCTTCAAGGCAACCACCGGCACGCTGCCAAAAACCGTTGCACGCAAGGAAGAGGCCACCGTGGCGCTGTTCCAGGTGCCGCACGACAAAGGCAGCAAGGGGCCGAAGCAGTTCGTCGACCAGCAGAACGATGTGACCGCCGCCGGTATCGAACTGGCCACCCGCGAAGGCTTCGAATCGGTCGAGCACGTCAAGCGCTATACCGCGCTGGGCTTCGGTACCGACCAGGGCAAACTGGGCAACATCAACGGCCTGGCCATCGCCGCCCGTTCGATCGGTATCACCATTCCGGAAATGGGCACCACCATGTTCCGCCCCAACTACACACCGGTGACTTTCGGTGCGGTAGCGGGCCGTCACTGTGGCCACTTGTTCGAACCTGTGCGCTTCACTGCCCTGCATGCCTGGCACGTGAAGAACGGCGCCGAGTTCGAAGATGTCGGCCAATGGAAGCGCCCTTGGTACTTCCCCAAGGCGGGTGAAGACATCCACACCGCTGTGGCCCGTGAGTGCAGGGCCGTGCGCGACAGCGTGGGCCTGCTGGACGCCTCGACCCTGGGCAAGATCGATATCCAGGGCCCGGATGCCCGCGAGTTCCTCAACCGCATCTACAGCAACGCCTGGACCAAGCTCGATGTGGGCAAGGCCCGTTATGGCCTGATGTGCAAAGAAGACGGTATGGTCTTCGACGACGGCGTGACCGCCTGTGTCGGCGACAACCACTTCTACATGACCACCACGACCGGCGGCGCCGCACGCGTGCTGCAGTGGCTGGAGCTGTACCACCAGACCGAATGGCCAGAGATGAAGGTGTACTTCACCTCGGTCACCGACCACTGGGCCACGCTGACCCTGTCTGGCCCCAACAGCCGCAAGCTGCTCAGCGAGCTGACCGACGACATCGACCTGGACAAGGACGCCTTCCCGTTCATGACCTGGAAGGAAGGCACTGTCGGCGGCGTGCCGGCCCGTGTGTTCCGGATTTCGTTCACCGGTGAGCTGTCGTACGAAGTCAACGTGCAGGCCAACTACGCCATGGGCGTACTGGAAAAAGTCATCGAGGCCGGCAAGAAGTACAACCTGACCCCGTACGGCACCGAAACCATGCACGTACTGCGTGCCGAGAAGGGCTTCATCATCGTTGGCCAGGACACCGATGGTTCGATGACCCCGGACGACCTCAACATGAGCTGGTGCGTGGGCCGTAACAAGCCGTTCTCGTGGATCGGCCTGCGTGGCATGAACCGCGAGGACTGCGTGCGGGAAAACCGCAAGCAGCTGGTGGGCCTCAAGCCTGTGGACCCGACCAAGTGGCTGCCCGAAGGCGCCCAGTTGGTGTTCGATCCGAAGCAGCCGATCCCGATGGACATGGTCGGCCACGTCACCTCCAGCTACGCGGCCAACTCCCTGGGGTATTCGTTTGCCATGGGTGTGGTCAAAGGCGGCTTGAAACGCATGGGCGAGCGCGTTTATTCGCCGCAAGCCGATGGCAGCGTGATCGAGGCAGAAATCGTGTCTTCGGTGTTCTTCGATCCGAAGGGTGAGCGGCAGAACGTTTGACTCCAGGCCCTGTGTCGAGCCGGCTGGCCCAATCGCCGGCAAGCCGGCTCCCACAGGTGCGATGCAGTTCTGAAGGCTGATGCTGTACCCGTGAGCGCTGGCTTGCCAGCAATGAGGCCAAGCTGATGTCTTTCACAGGATCGATGCAGTTCTGAAGGTAGGTGCGGTCCCTGTGGGAGCCGGCTTGCCGGCGATGAGGCCGGCAAATACGCCCTGCAAGCTGCTTCGTATCGACGACCAAGAATTCAAGGCAGGTAAGAAATGAGCGCTATCAACGTCTTCCAGCAAAACCCCGGCGCCGACGCCAAGGCGCAGTCGCCGCTGCACCACGCCGACCTGGCCAGCCTGGTTGGCAAAGGCCGCAAGAACGCAGGTGTGACCCTGCGTGAAAAGAAATTCCTCGGCCACCTGACCCTGCGCGGTAACGGCCACGACCCGGAATTCGCCGCCGGCGTGCACAAGGCCCTGGGCCTGGAGCTGCCAGTGGCCCTGACCGTAGTCGCCAACGGTGAAATGTCGCTGCAGTGGCTCGGCCCCGATGAGTGGCTGCTGATCGTCCCCGGTGGCCAGGAGTTCGCCGTCGAGCAAAAGCTGCGCGCAGCCCTCGAGGGCCAGCACATCCAGGTGGTCAACGTCAGCGGCGGGCAAAGCCTGCTGGAGCTGCGCGGCCCGCACGTGCGCGAAGTGCTGATGAAGTCCACCAGCTATGATGTTCACCCCAACAACTTCCCGGTGGGCAAAGCGGTGGGTACTGTGTTCGCCAAGTCGCAACTGGTGATCCGCCGCACGGCCGAGGACACCTGGGAACTGGTGATTCGCCGCAGCTTTGCCGATTACTGGTGGCTGTGGCTGCAGGACGCTTCTGCCGAGTACGGCCTGAGCATCGAAGCCTAAGGAGAGCAACATGAGTCGGGCACCGGATACCTGGATTCTCACCGCCGACTGCCCGAGCATGCTCGGCACCGTCGACGTGGTGACGCGTTACCTCTTCGAGCAGCGCTGCTACGTGACGGAGCACCATTCGTTCGATGACCGGCAGTCGGGGCGCTTCTTCATTCGCGTCGAGTTCCGCCAGCCGGACGGTTTTGACGAGGTCGGTTTCCGTGCCGGCCTTGCCGAGCGCGGTGATGCGTTTGGCATGGTGTTTGAGCTGACCGCACCGAATCACCGCCCCAAGGTGGTCATCATGGTGTCCAAGGCCGACCATTGCCTGAACGATCTGCTTTACCGCCAGCGCATCGGCCAACTGGGCATGGACGTGGTCGCGGTGGTGTCCAACCACCCCGACCTCGAGCCACTGGCACACTGGCACAAGATTCCCTATTACCACTTCGCACTGGACCCCAGCGACAAGGCCGGGCAAGAGCGCAAGGTATTGCAGGTGATCGAAGAGAACGGGGCCGAGCTGGTTATCCTTGCCCGTTACATGCAGGTGCTGTCGCCTGAACTGTGCCGGCGCCTGGATGGTTGGGCGATCAATATCCACCATTCGCTGTTGCCGGGGTTCAAGGGCGCCAAGCCTTATCACCAGGCGTACAACAAGGGTGTGAAGATGGTGGGTGCCACGGCGCATTACATCAACAACGACCTGGATGAAGGGCCGATCATCGCCCAGGGGGTCGAGGTGGTGGACCATAGCCACTACCCCGAAGACCTGATTGCCAAGGGGCGTGACATCGAATGCCTGACGCTGGCGCGGGCGGTCGGGTATCACATCGAGCGGCGGGTATTCCTCAACGCCAATCGGACTGTCGTTTTGTAGAGGCCTTTCGGGCCTCATCGCCGGCAAGCCGGCTCCCACCTGGATTGCGCCGGCTTCAAGGAATTGGGCAACACGGTTGCTACCACAGGTAAACCACAGGCCTGAAGAACTGCGCGGTCGAGGTGGGAGCCGGCTTGCCGGCGATGGGCCCCACCCCGTTCGGCCTGCCGTAAAAAGGCATTCCCCTGTCGCTTTCAGTCAGTGTCTCGCGCCCCATCAAGCCCACAATTCTCTGCATTCCAGTAACACATGTCGCCCATGGACGGCGGCGCTTCAACCAACGCTGCATAAATACAAATCAAGCGAGGTAAGAGCATGTCTGGCAATCGTGGAGTGGTGTACCTGGGCGCTGGCAAGGTCGAGGTGCAGAAGATCGACTACCCAAAGATGCAGGACCCGCGCGGCAAGAAGATCGAGCACGGCGTCATCCTCAAGGTGGTCTCCACCAACATCTGCGGCTCCGACCAGCATATGGTCCGCGGCCGCACCACTGCCCAGGTCGGCCTGGTCCTGGGCCACGAAATCACCGGTGAAATCGTTGAGATGGGCCGTGATGTTGAACGCCTGAAAATCGGCGACCTGGTGTCGGTGCCGTTCAACGTCGCCTGCGGCCGCTGCCGCTCGTGCAAAGAGATGCACACCGGTGTCTGCCTCACCGTCAACCCGGCCCGCGCCGGCGGTGCCTACGGCTATGTCGACATGGGCGACTGGACCGGCGGCCAGGCGGAATACGTGCTGGTCCCGTACGCCGACTTCAACCTGCTGAAACTGCCGGATCGCGACAAGGCCATGGAGAAGATCCGTGACCTGACCTGCCTGTCCGACATTCTGCCCACCGGCTATCACGGTGCCGTGACGGCTGGCGTAGGCCCAGGCAGCACCGTTTACGTGGCCGGTGCCGGCCCGGTCGGCCTGGCCGCTGCTGCCTCGGCGCGCCTGCTGGGCGCTGCCTGCGTCATCGTCGGTGACCTGAACCCGGCCCGCCTGGCGCATGCCAAGGCGCAAGGCTTCGAAGTGGTCGACCTGTCCAAGGACACCCCGCTGCACGAGCAGATCGTCGACATCCTCGGCGAGCCTGAAGTGGACTGCGCCGTCGACGCCGTCGGCTTCGAGGCACGTGGCCATGGCCACGAAGGTGCCAAGCACGAAGCCCCAGCCACGGTGCTGAACTCGCTGATGCAGGTCACCCGCGTTGCCGGCAACATCGGTATTCCGGGCCTGTATGTGACCGAAGACCCGGGCGCGGTCGATGCCGCCGCCAAGATCGGCGCGCTGAGCATCCGCTTCGGCCTGGGCTGGGCAAAATCGCACAGCTTCCACACCGGCCAGACCCCAACCATGAAGTACAACCGCCAATTGATGCAGGCGATCATGTGGGACCGCATCAATATCGCCGAGGTGGTAGGCGTGCAGGTGATCAACCTGGATCAGGCGCCGGAAGGCTATGGCGAGTTCGACGCAGGTGTGCCGAAGAAGTTTGTGATCGACCCGCACAAGATGTGGGGCGCGGCGTGATCAATGCGTGAAAAAAAACCCTCGAAAGAGGGTTTTTTCTCCTGGGCTCTGCACGAACAGTCCGGAGATGAAGGTCTGGCAAGGCGAAGCAACCGAGGAAGCGGTGCGTAGTGGCATACATGAGTATTCCGAGGCTGTTATTAACGCAGCGTGACCAACTATCTAGGCTTGTCGTACAGAGCCGTCAGGTCAGGGTGGGTTCATGTCTGCAACTTGAATAGGTGTGGGACTACTCTTCTCCATCGCCATTTACCTGCAGTACTGAGCCTTTGTCATCGGTAGCCAGCAGCCCGGTGGCAGGCGTGTCACCCGCCTGCACCTCGGCAAGCGGCATATCCGCATTGCGGAAAATGGCGCATTGTGTGTTGCCCTGTTTGACGGTGATGAGTTTATTGCTTTGGTAGAAGAACAGGGTGTTGTTCAATGATTTGCTCATGGCATTGGTTCTCTTCGGCGTTGATGAAAACGCAGGCCCAAGGGCGTCTTGATGTAACTAATTGCAGTATCAGAGAGACTGCTTAATGCGGCTGCTGGCAAAAATAACAGGCGGCTTTGGGAAGATAGTGATCAGTAGAGAGCTCGACGGCTACTGGCAAAAATGACAGGTATGCGGAAATTGCCTACGTATCGATGGGTAATTTCCTGCTTACTCTGTGGAGGTGGTAGGAAATACCCTACGCATTCTGTCGACCGCCGTCTGATTGCCCCTGGAATCCTCGCCCTCTAGGCTGCTCGGGTCGCTGAATGGTTCAGCGACCGGGCGTGGAAACCCGGCAGTAATGTGGAAGCTGTCGATATGGCAGCTGTACGCGGGAGGTCTTCGGGCCTACCGGGTTTTCCACATGCCTGGTTTTCCACCCCGTGTACAGCTGCCGCCCAATGTGTGGAAACGAAGGGGGCAGCTCACAAATGTGGAGCTGTCATGAAAAAAATAGTCCCCGATCCACCCCGCCTCAAACTGTTCAACACCCTCTACTCCTCCATCCACCCCGAGCTTGTCCCGCCCGAGGCCTTGGCGGTCGCCAGCGAAATGCTGCTGGGTATCTCGGAACTCATCGGCGAGTATTGCCACGCGCATACCGGCGAGGCGGGCGTGTACATGCTCACCAATGCTGTGCATAGCGCCGATACAGCACATGCGTTGATCGAGCATGCGCTCGAGCGCATGTGAGGGTTTGGGGAGCTATGCGATGAGTGCAGAGAAGCACGCAAACCTGACAGTTGGCGTCGAGACGTTCTGTGAAGCCGGCGAACAGCCCTGCCATATTTTCCGGGTGATGCCAGGCGTGCCATTCGAGCATGCCTATGAGCAGGTCTCGGTGCTGCTGGGGTACATCAAGCATCTGGTGCGCGAGGGTGATATGGAGGATGACCACAAACTGCTGGGCGCGGCGGATTACCTGAGTGCGTTCGCCAAGGCAATCATGGATGACATCGAAATCGCCCGGAACAGGCTACGTTGATCGTTGAGGTTGGCAGTGTTGGGGCCGCTTTGCGGCCCTATCGCGACACAAGGTCGCGCCTGCATTGGGGCAATGGGGCTACGCGGATCGGCCCGATGCGCGGCCCACGCCAAGTCCTAGGGCTTCCAACGGGTCGACCTGTCCAAGGACACCCCGCTGCATGAGCAGATCGTTGACATGCTCGGCGAGCCTGAAGTGGATTGCGCCGTGGACGCTGCCGGCTTCCAGGCACGTGGTTAAGGTCAAGCAGGTGCCAAGCACGAAGCCCCAGCCACGGTGCTGAACTCGCTGATGCAGGTCACCCGCGTTGCCGGCAACATCGGTATTCCGGGCCTGTATGTGACCGAAGACCCGGGCGCGGTCGATGCGGCCGCCAAGATCGGTGCGCTGAGCATCCGCTTCGGCCTTGGCTGGGCAAAATCGCACAGCTTCCACACTGGCCAGACCCCAACCATGAAGTACAACCGCTAATTGATGCAGGCGATCATCGTGGGACCGCATCAATATCGCCGAGGTTGTAGGCGTGCAGGTGATCAACCTTGATCAGGCGTCGGAAGGGTATGGCGAGTTCGACGCAGGTGTGCCGAAGAAGTGTGTGATCGACCCGCATAAGATGTGGGGCGCGGCGTGACACCGTGATATAGCGAAAGCCCCTCAACGTGGAGGGGCTTTTTTATGGCTGCTTGTCTGAGCCTTGGACGACAAGCACCGAGCCCATCTGCTCCGTGGCCAGCAGGCCGTTGGCTTGCGCGTCGTCTGTGCTCAGTTCCGTCAACGGGAGTTCCGCATTGCGGAAAATAGCGAGGTGCTTATCGCCTTCTTTCAAAGTAATAAGCTTGCCGCCCTGATAGAAGAGCAGCGTTTTTGCTCATGGCTCAAATCCCTGCCGTGCTGACTGAATGGAGGCTGCTCCAAGCCCATTTTTCTATCACCTTTAAAATCGGTTCTGTCTGATAGCTCTTGCGATGCCCTCGTTTGTCGCGTGCTCAACGCGCTCTGGATCGGGATGCCACTCATCCCACGAGTCTGCCGATGATGTTGAAATAGGCCTCCTAGAAGGAGTACTCGGTGATGTGCTGCGCTCATTTGGAAGAAATCTAGCCACATCAGCAACGAGGCCGGGATTTGAGAGGTCTTGATGAGTGGGTGTTGTAGGGCGTGAGGTTGGCCGAGCTTGCTGGCTGCTGCTAATAGGTTGCCCAGTCACACGGGCTGTAGGTTTTGTAGAAAGTGATGGTTGCGTCATCTGTCCCGAGTGCGTCAGGATTATCTTGCCATTTGTCCCGGTTAACTTGCCTCGGATGAGCTTGAGGTTGTTGCGGAAAATAACTCGTCTGACCAGGGCTGCGAAGCTGATGTGTCCGCTTGGGTCGAGTCGGTTGACAGGGTCGCCTAGGCAATAAGTATAAGTATTGAGGCCGCCTTCGTGGAACGGACTGTATACGTCAGGCGTATTGAAGCACATGCGCCTGGGATCATAGTTCCGACGACCTTCACCGAGTAGATAGTGCCTGCTCACTGAGGAAAAGTGTTCGCTATTAAATCCTAGCAATGATTGACGCGGTGAAAGTTTAGGATCATGGCCGTAAGCTGTGTAACTGAAAGCCTGTTGGCCATATTTGCGGTGTACAGACAGTACCGTACCCTTGTCATCGACGGCCAGCAGGCCGGTGCTGTGGTGTTGCTCTGTGCCCATCTGGGCCAGTGGCATTGTCGAACAGCGGAGGATTGCGCGAAACTCGGTGAGCTGTTTCACCGTAATGACCTTGCCGCCTCGGTAGAAGAGAAGTAGAAAATTCGGCGCTTTGCTCATGAATTGCATCCCTGCAGCGCTGGCTGAATCGGGTTGTTTTGTGCCCATGCTAAACCGCCGCAGGGATTTAGATACTGGCAAAACTAACAGTTCAAAAGCTCACACGAAATCTACAGGAGCGGGCTTGCCGACGACGAGTGGGCAGCCGACGCAAAGCTCAGCGCATCATCCCCAGCTCGGCATCGTCCATCAGCGCCTTGGCCAGCGCGCTCAGATAGTGTGAAGCCCAAAGCAATTGCGGCTTGTTATCCATCAGGCCGTCTATTGTCAAATCTCTTACATAGCCCATCAGTTCCGAAGCTTGTTCCCGTGCATTGTGGCAGGGAATGCTCGGGGCAATGCAGAACGGCGGGTGGGTCTGGCCTTCGCCCTGGTAGAAAAAGTCTTGCCTACGGTGGTCTTGGTGTCGTCGCTGGTCATTTTTCAATTTCCCTGAAGTTTTTTGACTGCCAGGCCCGGCGCTGTCGCGGCTGAAGCCGCTTCTACAGACCGTGCGCAATCCTTGTAGGAGCGGATTTCCGCGATGGGCCAGCCCAGGCAACACAAGCCTCACGCCTCAGTGCAGCGTTCGCGGCTCCGCCGGCAGTTGCACTTGGACCAACGCCGTCTCAAGCAGCACCCGCAGCGTTTCGAGTTCATGCATCGTGGCCATCATCAATATCGAAACCGGCGATTTGGGCTGCAGCAGAAGCGCCTGATGCGCGACGGTGTGGGCGCACAGTGCGTAGTCCGTGGCCTGGATGAGGGTATCTTCGAGGGAAAGGGAGGTGTGGGGTGGATCGGGGACAATCTTAAGCATGATGGAACACCTTGAATGAGGGCCATCACCATCTGCTGTCAAACAATTGGTGGCAGCTGTACATGGGTTGACAGACCGGTAGGTGAACCAAAACCCGGCGCACACGAAGTGCCCCATGCACAGCTGCCATAAGAGCGAGCCATGTGATTCATACCAAGGCGGCCTGTCAAAGCCGGTCGCTGATTTCGCAGCGACCGCCCGAGACTAGTGCCGAGCCCAGATCATCGCAATGGCTCAAGCGGCTTGGGACTGTAATTCAGAAACGTCCTACACGTAAGCGGAAAAAACTGAAACCCAGTCGAAACTCGGGCTGGGTTTCTTATGCTCGGCCTAGTTAACGCATAGTAGGATCTCGCCAAGCAAACATGCTGCCCTCTGGGTACAGGAGGCAAAGCCATGTGGTTGACGAAGGCAGTCTGTCCAGGCCATCTGCTGAGCATGTATGTGCTTGCTTTTCTAGTAAGGAGGCCTAATGGTTCTCATGTCATAAGCGTTAGGGATTTCCAGATCCATTCCGTCGCGGACCAAGTGGAGCAACTCTGAAGTAAACCTCACCCTCAGTTTCGGACTGTACAGATTTTGCACGGTCATACGCTGAATAACGTCTGTATAGCGGCTGGTGATCTTTCTGTTGAGTCCTTCAGCTATCTGATGGTGGCGGTTTTCCAGCGAAATAAAGCGTTTGGTAGCAGTGGCTGCAGTCGCCTCACTGGAAGCACTCATAATGGCAAGCTTGGCACCGTCTAATTCCGATTTTGATATTCTGAACACATATTGATTAGCGGAATAATTCATTTCCTGTAGGCTTGCTTTACTAAAGTGCTTGGGCGCTAACGTTGTGGGGTGCGTCGGCAACTTGAGTTCCGGACCACGCCTAGGTAATTGGATTTTTGGAGCTTTTGCTGGGTACAGGAAGGAGGCGTGCCCCGTCGGATCGATTTGATTCACGGGGTCGCCTGAACAATAGGCGTAGCTGTTTATTCCCCCATCGCCAAACGGGCTCAAGCTGTCAGCGCTGTAAAAGCGAAGCAGGCTGGGGTTGAAGGCTCTGTAGCCAGAGCCCAGAATATAAAGTGACGTATGCGCTAGTAGGTGCTCGCCATTGAAACCAAGCGCAGTTCGTGCTCGCTGGGCCGTGGCAGAAAACCCGTAGGCGGTATAAACATGTTTTTCGCCTCTGTTCATACAATTGTATCTCCATCAGGCGGAGCGCTTTGTCGCTCCGATTATTCTGGCTTCCCTGAGTATCTCGATGCCTATCGCATGTAGCTACTGGCAAAAATGACAGGTGTTCGCTACTGATCATGGCTGCCAGAGCGTCCCGACAAGCAGCTTGGAACAATAGCTTGAAACGCCAGTCAAACCCCTCGTTTCCCAGGCCATCCCGGCCTACGAGGTCCCTCCCGATGAAAGCATTCACCCTGGCAACCCTGATGACCCTGGCCGCAAGCCCGGTGTTCGCCTTCAACCTCAGTGATGCCGCCAATGCCGTCTCGGCCATGCAAAACCAGAATCAGCAAGCCCAGGTGCAGGCGCCTGAGGCGCAGGCCAACCTGCTCAATACCCTGGGCAGCGAACTGAACATCACCCCGGAACAGGCTGTGGGCGGCGCAGGGGCGATGCTGGGGCTGGCGCGCAACAACCTCAGTAGCGACGACTACGGCCAGTTGACCAAGGCCGTGCCGGGGCTCGACCTGCTTTCCGGTGCCAATGCCCTGGGTGGCCTCAGTGGCCTGGGCGAACTGCTGGGCAATAACAGCGAAAACCAGTCGGCCCTGAGCCAGGCACTGGGCAACGACGTGGAAAATCGCACGGACCTGGATGCAGCGTTCAAGGCGCTAGGGATGGATACCGGCATGATCGGCCAGTTCGCTCCGCTGATCCTCCAGTACCTGGGGCAGCAGGGCATTGCCGGATCGCTGCTACAGAACCTTGGTAGCCTGTGGGCTACACCGGCGCCGCTGGTACAACAGCCGTCTGTCTAAGGTAGGAGCCGCTTCGCAGAGTAGGCTAGGGCTTGGGCGCAACAGCACCAGGGATTGCCAGTTTCGGCGCCGACAGAGTGCTACACAGTCGATGCATGTGTGCCGAAGAGTCTCTTGATCGGCCCGCGCAAGTTGCGGGGCGCCGCTTGACGTTTTGATGCTGCAAAGAGCCCCTCAGCGGGAAGGGCTCTTGTGTGGCTGTTCGGCTGGGCCGTCCACGATGAAGATAAAGCCTTCGTCACCGGTGGCCAGCAAGCCACCATCTTGTGCCTGGTCCTTGCTGAGCTTTGCCAGCGGCTGGTGCCCAGTGCGGAAGATGGTGCAATGCTGATCGCTCTTTTTTTCAGTGATCAGATGATTTCCCTATAGTTCTAAAAGGGTCTGGGTTGGAGGACATTCAAATCCGAAGGATCTTCGCCCCGTAAAGCTTTAGGTTTTGGTGCCGGATCATGCCTAGGGCTGTAGTAGGCACTTCTACGAACGCCGTCGACAATCGCCACGAAATAGGGCTTTGTACTCTTTGACATAGGACTGGATGATCGGCTTTCACGCGGAGTCGAGTCCTTGGACGTAGATCGTGTCCCGGGAAGTGGTGTAACTGAACCAGCCGAAGGCGCCCTGCGGGCGAAAGAGGATGGTCATCGTGGTTCTTGGCTAACGTTGAGTTTGCGAAGACCAAACACTCACCAGAGAAACCACGATGACCAAGCCCACTATCGCATTGACCGAGTTGGTTGAGAAAGGGGCAGACGCTGATCTGCTCAAGCAAATGATCCAGTTCGTTGCCCAGCGCATGATGGAGTTCGATGTCGAAGGCCTGTGCGGCGCGGGCTTCGATGTCAAAAGCCCAGACCGGACAAATAGCCGTAATGGCTACCGTGATCGCCTTTGGCAAACCCGCGCCGGCGACGTTGACCTGAAGATCCCGAAGCTGCGCCAAGGCAGCTACTTTCCTGGCTTCCTCGAACCCCGACGTACCGCCGAGAAGGCCATGGCGGCGGTGATCCAGGAAGCCTACATCCAAGGCGTTTCAACGCGTTCGGTGGACGAGCTGGTCAAGGCCATGGGCATGACCGGTATCTCCAAAAGCCAGGTTTCACGGCTAGCTGGTGAGATCGATGAGCGCGTTCACGCTTTCCTTGATCGCCCGCTTGAAGGCGACTGGCCCTATCTCTGGATCGATGCCACCTACGTCAAGGTGCGGGAGGCCGGGCGCATCGTCTCGGTCGCCGTAATAATCGCCGTGGCCGTGAACACCGACGGTGGCCGCGAAGTCCTGGGCATGCGGGTTGGGCCGTCAGAGGCTGAGCCGTTCTGGACAGACTTCCTGCGCAGCCTCATGCGACGTGGCTTGCGGGGCGTGAAGCTTGTCATCTCCGACGCCCACGAAGGGCTCAAGGCGGCTGTTTCCAAGGTATTCAACGCGACCTGGCAGCGCTGCCTTGTGCATTTCATGCGCAATGCCATGGCCCACGTCGGCAAAGGTCAGCGCACCATGGTAGCGGCGCTGCTGCGTACGGTCTTCGCCCAGGACAGCCGTGCCGAATGCCATCAGCAATGGCGGTTGGTCGCCGATCAACTGCGCGAAAAGTACCCGAAGATCGCGACGCTCATGGACGGCTGTGAGGATGAAGTGCTGGCTCACATGGCGTTTCCCAAGGCACACCGGCAGCAGTTACACAGCACCAACCCGCTTGAACGGCTCAACGCTGAAATCAAACGCCGCACCGATGTCGTGGGGATTTTCCCCAACGATCCGGCCATCACACGGCTGGTAGGCGCGATGCTGCTGGAGCAGAACGACGAGTGGTGCCTGCAAAGACGTTACATGCAGTTGGAGGCCTTCGAAGCGGTCAGCGATAATCCACAAGCCAAGCTGTCAGCTGTGATCAACTAAACGGCGAACTCAATGGCAAGAGCCATGATGAGTTACACCACTTCCTGGGACACGATCTTTGCGACATCCGCACCCACGATCATTTTGTTTACCTGCATTGCCATGGGCGGCTCCTCGCGTTATGGTTTTTGAGCTTGAAGGGTTTTCACCAAGAGGCGCTGGCTTGCTTCTATCGTCGTTTGCAAACGATGCATTCTTTATCGGCGCTTTGGTGGAAGGGGTGGGGCGATGTCTCCCACAGTCTGTACTGCGTCAACAGTCAGAATCCGGCATTTAGTCCCACCACCCCTTCAAGTCTAACCATACAAGCCGGCTTGCCGGCGATGAGGTCGGCACGACCGACGCAAAGCGCCAGATAATGTCAGGCCCAAAGCAACCGCGGCTAACGCTGCTACAGGCCTTGCGCAATCTGGGTGGTGCGGGGGACCCGCGCAATAGCCCTCACAGGTGCGCCACGCTCAATCCATCTCGCTTCGCAACCGCTCGATCCGCTGGTCCTTCTCAATCCACAGCTGATTCACCCAGGCCTGCACGGTCTGGCGGAATGCCGGGTCATTCTCGTAATCCCCGGCCCACAATGCCGGGTCCAGTTCACGCACCTGAATGTCGATAACCACGCGGCTGATGCTGCCGTTGAGCAGGTCCCAGAACCCCGGTGCCTTGTTGCCGGGGTACACGATGGTCACGTCCAGCAGCGCATCTAGCTGCTCGCCCAGCGCCGCCAGTACAAACGCCACGCCCCCTGCCTTCGGCTTGAGCAGGTAGCGATACGGCGACTGCTGTTCCTGGCGCTTGGCCTCGGTAAAGCGGGTGCCCTCCAGGTAGTTCACCACGGTCACCGGCTGACGCTTGAACAGCTCACAGGCCGCTTTGGTGATCTCCAGGTCCTTGCCCTTGAGCTCGGGGTGTTTCTCCAGGAACGCCTTGCTGTAGCGCTTCATGAATGGGTAATCCAGGCCCCACCAGGCCAGGCCCAGTAGGGGTACCCAGATCAGCTCCTTCTTGAGGAAAAACTTGAAGAACGGCGTGCGGCGGTTGAGGCTTTCGATCAGTGCGGGAATGTCTACCCAGCTCTGGTGGTTGCTCACGGCGAGGTAGGAGGTGTCTTTACGCAGGTTTTCGACGCCGCGGATATCCCACTGGGTAGGAATGCACAAGGCGAAAATGGCCTTGTCGATTTCCGACCAGGCTTCAGCGACCCACATCACGGCAGCGGAGGCATAGTCACGCCAACGGCCCGGCAGCACCAGTTTGAGCAGAGCGAAGACCAGCAGGGGGCAGATCAGCACCACGGTGTTGAGCAGCAGCAGGGTGGTCGTAAGAATGCCGGTCAGCAGGCGACGCATAGGGAAACTCTTGTTGTGGATTTGAACGGGCGGCAATGATAAGCAGCGCCGCAGCCTACGCCAAATGTCCAATGCCCAGCGGCCAGGACAAATGTTTCACATTATGTTGTTTACCCTTGTGACAGCGAACCTATCCTGCCTGCACAGTCTAAGCACACAACCCTCTCAAGGAAGCCTGCCTGTGAAACCAATGCTAGCCCTGTTGTCGCTGTTGGCGCTGCCGGTAATGGCCGCGGACCCTACGCTTTACGGCCGTTACGAGAACATTTCTTTGCCTGAACTGGGCGAAACCCTGAAGGCCAAGATGGATACCGGGGCTTACACCGCTTCGTTGTCGGCCAAGGACATCGAGCGCTTCACGCGCGACGGCGAGGACTGGGTGCGTTTCCGCTTGGCGACCAAGGCGTCCGACGGCAAGGTCTACGAGCATAAGGTTTCGCGGATCAGCAAGATCAAGAACCGCGCTGACGAAGACGATGAAGGCGATGCGCCCGAGCTGTCGCGCCGGCCGGTAATCGACCTTGAATTGTGCTTGGGTGATGAGAAGCGCACCGTGGAAGTGAACCTGGTCGACCGCAGCAGCTTCAACTACCCATTGCTGGTGGGTGCCAAGGCGTTGCGCGAATTCAAGGCCGCGGTAAATCCGGCAAAACGGTTCACTGCGGGCAAGCCTGACTGCTGAGCAGTCGCGAGCCGCAAGCTACAAGTTGCAAGCTGCAAGCTACAAGCTACAAGCTGCAAGTTAAAGCAGATCGGTGTAAGTTCATGCGATCCGCTTTTACTTGAAGCTTGAAGCTTGAGGCTTGCAGCTCAGATGCCCCACATTCTCATCGTCGAAGACGAAGCCGCCATCGCCGATACCTTGGTCTACGCCCTGCAGGCCGATGGCCACAGCACCGAATGGGTGACCCTCGGTGGTGTAGCCTTGGAGCAACAGCGGCTGCGCCCTGCCGACCTGATCATCCTCGACATCGGTCTGCCCGATATCAGTGGTTTCGAAACCTGTCGCCAGCTGCGCCGCTTCAGTGAGGTGCCGGTGATGTTCCTCAGTGCGCGTGATGCTGAAATCGACCGGGTCGTCGGCCTGGAGATCGGTGCCGACGACTACGTGGTCAAACCCTTCAGCCCGCGTGAAGTGGCGGCGCGGGTTCGTGCGATCCTCAAGCGCATGGCGCCGCGGCAAGAAACCACCACCGAGGCGCCGCTGTTCCAGCTCGATACCCTGCGCATGCAAATCAGCTATCGCGCTCAGCCACTGGTGCTGACGCGCCATGAGTTCCGCCTGTTGCAGTGCCTGCTCGAACAGCCACAACGAGTGTTCAGCCGCGAACAGTTGCTCGATGCCCTGGGGGTGGCCTCCGACGTCGGTTATGAACGCACCATCGACAGCCATATCAAGAGCCTGCGCGCCAAGCTGCGCCAGGTAGCTGCCGACGCCGAGCCGATCCAGACCCACCGCGGCCTGGGTTACAGCTACAGCCCGGAACACGCCTGATGCGCCTGGGCATTCGGATCTTTCTGGTGTACTTCCTGTTCGTCGGCTTGGCCGGTTACTTCCTACTCAACACCGTGCGCGAGCAGATCCGCCCTGTGGTACGCCAGTCTTCCGAGGAAACCCTGGTCGACACGGCCAACCTTCTGGCCGAGATCCTCCACGATGACGTCAAGGCCGGTACCCTGGCCCAGAGCCGCCTGCCTGAGGTGCTCAAGGCGTACGGCCTGCGCAGCCCGGGCGCGCAGATCTGGGGCCTGGCCAAGAACCAGGTCAGCCACCGCATCTACGTGACCGATGCCAAAGGCATCGTGCTGCTCGATTCCAGCGGCCAGGACCTGGGCAAGGACTATTCGCGCTGGAATGACGTGTACCTGACGCTGCGCGGCCAGTACGGTGCTCGTTCCACCCGCAGCGTGGAAGAGGATGAAAGCACCTCGGTGATGCACGTGGCCGCGCCGATTGTAGACCAGGGGCAGGTTATCGGCGTGGTCACAGTGGCCAAGCCCAACAGCTCGCTGCAACCGTACATCGACCGCTCCGAGCAGCGCTTGCTTGGCCTGGGGGTGGGGCTGATCGGCATGGGCCTGTTGATCGGCGCTGCGCTGTCTTGGTGGCTGGCCCGCTCCCTGCGCCGGCTGGCCCGTTATGCGCAGGCGGTCAGCGAAGGTCAGCGCGCCGCGCTGCCTTACTACAAGGGCGGTGAGCTGGCGCACCTGGCCAATGCGGTGGAGCGCATGCGCACACAGCTTGAGGGCAAGGCGTATGTGGAACGCTACGTTCACACCCTGACACACGAGTTGAAGAGCCCGCTGGCGGCTATACGCGGTGCGTCTGAATTGCTCCAGGGTGATATGCCTGCCGAACAGCGGGCGCGCTTTGCCGGCAACATCGAGCGTGAAAGCGAGCGGCTGCAGCAGATGATCGAACGTTTGCTCAACCTGGCGCGGGTCGAGCAGATGCAGGCGCTGGAAGAGGAGCAGCAAGTTGCCTTGGCGGCGCTGGTCGATGAGCTGCTGCTGGCGCATGCCGCACGCATCGACGCAAACGGCCTGCAGGTGCGCCAGCGGGTGCCGGCAGGGATGTGGCTGCTGTGCGATCCGTTTCTCATGCGCCAGGCGCTGGCCAACTTGCTCGACAATGCGCTGGATTTCACCCCGCCGGGCGGGGCGCTGCTGTTCGAGCTGGAGCGCGATGGCGAGCGGGTGGCGCTGAGCCTGTTCAATCAGGGGGAGGCGATACCCGCGTATGCCATCGGCCGGGTTGCCGAGCGTTTCTATTCGCTGCCGCGGCCGGGGAGTGGGCGCAAGAGCACCGGGCTGGGGCTGAACTTTGTGGATGAGGTGATGCAACTGCATGGTGGGTCGCTGGCGGTGGATAACGTCGATGGCGGGGTCCGGGTGCGGTTATGGCTGCCGGTGCGGCGCATCAGCTGAGATTGCTGGGGCTGCTTTGCAGCCCATCGCTGGCTTGCCAGCGATTTGGTTCTTGAAAATACACACGATCTCCACACACGCTCCTCAATGCCTCCATGCAAGGCGCAGACACTGCGCCCACTGCCAATGGAGGCCCCTATGAACAAGACCCTCGGTTACAAACTCGGCATGATCGCCGTGCTCATCATGCTGCTGCTCATCCCGTTGCTGCTGATCAACGGCCTGATCGATGAACGCCAGGCCCTGCGTGACAACGTACTGCAGGACATCGCCCGTAGCGCCAGTTTCGACCAGCAGATCAGCGGGCCGCTGCTGGTGGTGCCGTACCGCAAGGTGCAGCGCCGCTGGATCGACAAGGGCGGCCAGAGCGTGCAGGAAACCAGCACTGTCGCCGGCCACCTGTATTTCCTCCCGGAAACCTTCGATGCCGACCTCGGCGTGGACACCGAACTGCGGGCGCGGGGTATCTACCAGGCGCGGCTGTTCCATGCCAAAGGGCGACTTGCGGGCCGTTTCCAGCTGCCGGAGCGCTGGGGCATCGACAAGGACTTCGACGACTACCGCTTCGACAAGCCGTTTCTGGTGGTCGGCATAAGCGACATCCGCGGCATTGAAAATGCCCTGGAACTCGACATCGATGGCCAGCGCCTGGCGTTCGAAGCCGGGACCAGGCTGGACTGGCTGCGCAGTGGCGTGCACGTCGCGCTGCCGCAACTGGATGGCCAACAGGCCCGTGCGTTCACTTACGGTTTCGATCTGGCACTGCAAGGCACCGGGCAACTGCACCTGTTGCCAGTGGGCCGCACCAGCCGCGTGGACATGCGGGCCAACTGGCCGCACCCCAGCTTCGTTGGCAGTTACCTGCCAAGCCGCCGCGAAATCGACGACAAAGGCTTCAGCGCGCACTGGCAGACCTCATTCTTCGCCACCAACCTTGAAGATGCCCTGCGCCAATGTGCCGGCAGCGGGCAGTGTGCGGAGTTCAGCGAGCGGACCTTCGGGGTAAGTTTCATCGACCCGGTGGACCAGTACCTCAAGAGTGAGCGGGCCATCAAATACGCGCTGTTGTTCATCGCCCTGACCTTTGCCGGTTTCTTCCTGTTCGAGGTGCTGAAGAACCTCAGCGTGCACCCCGTGCAGTACACCCTGGTGGGGGTGGCTCTGGCGTTCTTCTACCTGCTGCTGCTTTCGTTGTCCGAGCACATCGGTTTCGGCTTGGCGTATGGCCTGTCAGCCTCGGCCTGCGTGTCGCTGCTCGGCTTCTACCTGAGCCACGTATTGCGCAGCCTGATGCGTGGCGTGAGCTTTGCGGCGGGGTTGGCGGTGTTGTACGCCCTGCTCTATGGGCTGCTCAGTGCCGAGGACTATGCGCTGTTGATGGGCTCGCTGCTGTGCTTTGGCTTGCTGGGTGTATTCATGGTGCTGACCCGTCGCCTGGACTGGGCCAGGGTGGGGAGGGCGGCATGAGGGAGGACAGAGAGATCGGGCGGTGGCTGGCTCACAGGATTGGGCAGCTGTTTCCTGTGATGCCCCGCTGAAGCCGATGGTTGCCATGCAGAGCAATCGCCGGCAAGCCCCACAGGTTCGCTGCATCCCTGTGGGGGCAACTGTCTTGCTCAACGTGCAAAAGCTGGCGCGATCCCGGTGGGAGCCGGCTTGCCGGCGATTGCGGTGTATCAGGCGTTCGGTGCTGTGGCGACCATCGACGGCCGCTTGGCCACCTCGGCGTACCACGCCGCCAACCCTGGCTGCTGCTCCCGCCAGCCGAAATCAGGCTGGCGCAAGTCCAGGTAGCCCAGCGCACAGGCCACGCCAATCGCGGCCAGATCAAAGCCGGATATCAGTTCAGCCAGGTGCTCCTGCTCCAGGTTGGCCAGGCTGCGGCGGATTTTCTCCCGCTGCGCTTCGAGCCAGCCGTCCCAGCGCTTGTCCTCAGGCCGCAGGACGCTCTCATAACGGCTGGAAACCGCCGCATCCATGATCGCATCGGCCTGCGACACCAGCGTCATGCGCCGCCAGCGCGCCGAGCCCTCACGCGGCAGCAGCGGCAGGCCGACATGCTGCAGGTCGAGGTATTCGCAGATGACCCGGCTGTCATGCAGCACAGTGCCATCTTCCAGGCGCAGGGCCGGGATCTTGCCGATCGGGTTGCCGTGGTTGAGCTGGTCATCGCCGCTGACCGGGGTGATGTTCACCCCCTGCAGCGCCACGCGCTCAAGCTGCCCGGTCTCGTGCAGCACGACCATCACCTTGCGCACGAATGGCGACAGCGGTGAGTGGAACAGGGTCATCGTGCTCATGGTTCAGTTGCCCTGCAGGCTTGGTGGCAGGCACACACCGGTGCCGCCGATACCGCAGTAGCCGTCTGGGTTCTTGGCCAGGTACTGCTGGTGGTAAGCCTCGGCGAAGTACACGGTCGGCGCCTGGTCGATTTCGGTGGTGATCTCGCCGAAACCGGCCTTGTTCAGCTCGGCCTGGAAGGCGTCGCGGCTGGCTTTGGCTTCTTCGAGCTGCTGTGGCGAGGTGCAGTAGATGGCCGAGCGGTACTGGGTGCCGACGTCGTTGCCCTGGCGCATGCCCTGGGTCGGGTTGTGCAGTTCCCAGAACATCGCCAGCAACTCGCGGTAACTGACCTTGTCCTTGTCGAACACCACCAGGACGACTTCAGTGTGGCCAGTCAGGCCCGAGCAGACTTCTTCGTAGGTGGGGTTGGGGGTAAAGCCGCCCGCATAGCCGACCACGGTGCTGACCACGCCTTCACGCTGCCAGAAGCGGCGCTCGGCGCCCCAGAAGCAACCCAGGCCGAAGATCGCGAAGTCGACGCTGCCTTCAAAGAACGGGCCGAGCAGCGGGGTGTCTTTGAAGACGTAGTGGAACTCGGGCAGGGACATTGGCGTTTCGCGGCCAGGCAAGGCCTGTTCCGCGGTTGGCATGACGTTTTTGTTCACCAGGATTTCCGAACGCAGGACCATGGCCGTTCCTCTGTGTTTTCAGTTGGACAGGATGTGGCCTCACCGCCGGCACGCCAGCTACACCAGCAACCCCACAGGCTTTGCTAACGGTGCCTACCTGTGGGAGCCGGCTTGCCGGCGATGAGGCCCGAATGGGCTCTATAGTGCCCGAGGATTACGCAGCTGTCAGGCCATTGGACCGCGCGGATAGCGCTTGAGTCGTTCGGCCAGCTCCCGCCCCGGGATCGGCCGGTCGAACAGATACCCTTGGCCCACATCGCAACGATGCCGGCGCAGGAAGGCCAGCTGCTCAGGCGTCTCGATCCCTTCTGCCACCACCTTGAGCTTGAGGTTGTGGGCCATGGCCACCACCGCCGAGGTGATCTCCATGTCGTCCTGGTTGTCGGGGATTTCGTTGATGAAGCTGCGGTCGATCTTGATGATGTCGATCGGGAATTTCTTCAGGTAGCTCAGCGACGAATAACCGGTGCCGAAGTCATCCATGGCCAGGGTCAGGCCCAGTGCCTTCAGCTCGTCGAGCTGACGGTGGGTATCCTCGGTAGCTTCCAGCAGCAGGCCCTCGGTCAGCTCCAGCTCCAGCAGGTGCGCAGGCAGGGCTTCTTCATGGAGGATCGAGGCGATCGAAGCCACCAGGTCGGGGTCGGAGAACTGCTTGGGCGACAGGTTGATGGCCACGTGCAGGTTGCCCATGCCGGCCTCGCGCAGTTGCTGGCTCATACGGCACGACTGGCGCACCACCCACTTGCCGATGGGGATGATCAGGCCGGTTTCTTCCGCCACGCTGATGAACTGGTCCGGGCGGATCATGCCGCGCTCGGGGTGGTTCCAGCGCAGCAGTGCCTCGAGCCCCAGCAGGCGGCCACTGCGCAGGCACAGCTTGGGCTGGTAGAACACCTCCAGCTCGTTCTGGGTCAAGGCGCGGCGCAGGTTGTTCTCGACGAACAGCTTGTAGCTGGCTTCGGCATTGAGCACTTCGGTGAATACCTGCACCTGGTGCTTGCCGTTGGCCTTGGCCTTGTGCAGGGCAAGGCCGGCATTTTTCATGAGGGTGGTCGGGTCACTGCCGTGCAGCGGCGCGCAGGCCAGGCCTACCGAGGCGGTCACGTTGATCAACTGGTTGTCGACGAACATCGGCTTGTCGAGGGTGCGCAGCAGCTGCTGGGCGACGCCCTGGCCGTCTTCCAGGCTGGTGTCGTCGAGCAGCACGGCGAATTCGTTACTGGCAAAGCGGGCCAGCACGCCGCCAACGCTCAGGCTGTTGCGCAGGCGCCGGGCCAGGCTGATCAGCAGCTTGTCACCGGTCTGGTGGCCAAGGCTGTCGTTGATCCGCTTGAAGTTGTCGATATCCACCAGCAGCAGGCAGATCGGGCTCTGCTCATCCCGGGCGAAGCGCTCGTCGAGACTGCGGATGAACGCCGGGCGGTTGCCCAGGTTGGTCAGGTTGTCGGTGTAGGCCAGGCGCTCGATGCGCTGCTGGGCCAGCTTGGTCTGGGTGACGTCTTCGTAGATGCCGATGTAATGGGTGAGCTCACGGTTGTCGCCATACACCTTGGAAATCGACAGCTGACCCCAGTAGGGCTCAAGGTTCTTGCGCCGGCTTTTGAATTCGCCCTGCCAGCTGTTGCCCATGGCCAGGCTCGACGGGGTGTCGAACAGCAGTTCGCTGAGGTTCTCCAGCGCCGGCAACTCTGCCAGGTGGTGGCCTTGTACTTCATCGGTGCTGTATTGGGTGATCGCGGTGAAACTTGGGTTGACGTACTCCACCACGCCGTCGCGGTTGACCAGCAGGAAGGCGCTGGCGCTTTGCTCCACCGCGCGCTGGAACAAGTGCAGGGCGCTGGCGGCGGTGCGCCGGTTATGGTTGGTGATGACCTGGGCGAACTGGTCGGCCAACTCACCGGCAAAGGCGATTTCGTCCGACTGCCAGGTCCGCGGCTGGCCGGTCTGCTCCAGGCACAGCACGCCAACCACCTGGCCATCGACGCGGATGCTGGCATCGAGCATGGCATTGTTGTCGGCGTAGAGGCTCTCGGCCAGTTCACGGGTGCGCGGGTCGTGGTTGGCGTTGTGGGCATCGATGGCGCGGCTGGCGTGCAGGGCATCGAGGTAGTCGGGGAAGCGGCTGGCATCGATGGGCTCGGGCAGGCGATGCACTTGCTCGCTGCGCAACCAGGCGCTGATCGGCTCCAGGCGCTGGTCTTCCAGGTGCCAGATGCTGGCGCAGTCCACCTTGTAGATCTCGCAGGCGCTGCGGGTTATCAGTTGGGCGGCTTCGAGCAGCGAATTTTCCGCGCTGTAGCGCTGGCGGGCGAGGCGCAGGATCAGGTCCTGCTGGCTGCGCACGCGTTCGAGATGTTCCAGCTGTTCCTGCTGGGCGCGCTGGTTCAGCTGCAGGGCAAGTTGCAGGCGGCTGTTACGCGATTCGAGGTCGTCGGCATCCACTTCGACAGCCTCTTCGGGCAGGTCGTCGAGTACCGTCAGAAACCCGCGCAACAGTTGGCGGTTGTGCTGTCTGTAGGCTTCACCCGCTTCGAGCAGGCGCAGCGAGCGCGGCTGGGCATGCAGGGTGTAGCGCACACGGTAATAGCCACGGGTGCTCAGTTGCCGCTGAATCTCGTCATGCAGCCGGTAGCGGGCCTCAGGCTCCATCAGGCTGGCATACGGTGAATCGACCAGCGCGCACAGCTGGGAAGCCGCTAGCCCGAACTGGCGCTCGCAGGCCGGGTCGAGGTAAAGCATTGCCCAAGTGGCTTCGTTGAGCCTTTCGAAACGCAGCATGCCGAGCCGTGAAGGCACGGGAAGCTGCGTGACGACCTCGGCCGCCACACGGCTGGCGGCATCGGGTTGGCTTTTCATCGAAGACTCGCTTGAAGAGGTGACGCGGCCTGGACGGCGGCGCATCTGGCAAGGTTGCATCATGTCCCGGAGGCTGGCAAGCGGCCATGAGGGGTGTCATGTATATGTTTTCGGCTGTGGTGGCCGATTCCTTAGCGATCCTGCAAAAGCAGGGGCTTCATCGCGCCCTTACAGGCAAAAAAAGCCCCGCCAGGTGGCGGGGTTGAGGTACGAGCGTGGCAGCTCGAAAAGGGTACCTGCCCCCCAAGGGAGGGCAGGCTGGCTGCGTGTTACAGCAGCATGGTGCGGATATCCGCCAGCACGTCGCCCAGGCGCTTGGTGAAGCGCGCGGCGGCCGCGCCATTGATCACACGGTGATCGTAGGACAGCGACAGCGGCAACATCAGCTTCGGCTGGAAGGCTTTGCCATCCCAGACGGGCTGCATGGTCGCCTTGGACACACCGAGGATCGCCACTTCAGGCGCGTTGACGATCGGCGTGAAGCCGGTGCCGCCAATGTGGCCGAGGCTGGAGATGGTGAAGCAGGCGCCTTGCATGTCGTCAGCCGACAGTTTCTTGGTGCGTGCCTTCTCGGCCAGCGCTGCGGCTTCGGCAGCCAGTTGCAGCAGGCTCTTCTGGTCGACGTTCTTGATCACAGGGACCAGCAGGCCGTCCGGGGTGTCCACGGCGAAGCCGATGTGCACGTACTTCTTGCGGATCACGGCTTTGCCGCTTGGCGCCAGCGAGCTGTTGAAGTCCGGCAGTTCCTTGAGCAGGAAGGCGCAGGCCTTGAGCAGCAGTGGCAGTACGGTCAGCTTGACGCCAGCCTTCTCGGCCACGGCCTTCTGCGCCACGCGGAAGGCTTCCAGCTCGGTGATGTCGGCGGAGTCGAACTGCGTTACGTGCGGCACGTTCAGCCAGCTGCGGTGCAGGTTGGCGGCACCGACCTGCATCAGGCGGGTCATTGCCACTTCTTCCACTTCACCGAACTTGCTGAAGTCCACCACCGGGATCGGCGGGATGCCGGCGCCGCCGGTCGCGCCAGCAGCTGCCGGTGCGTCCTTGGCCTTCTGCATGACCGACTTGACGTACACCTGCACGTCTTCTTTCAGGATGCGGCCGTGCGGACCGGTCGCGGTGACCGCGCCCAGGTCTACGCCGAACTCGCGGGCCAGCTGGCGAACAGCAGGGCCTGCGTGAACCTTGGCGTTGCTGCCGGCAGCCGGCGCGGTAGCGACCGGTGCAGGGGCAGCAGCTGGAGCAGCGGCAGCAGGTGCGGCGGCCGGAGCAGCCTCAGCCTTGGCCGGTTCAGCAGCGGCAGGCGCTGGTGCAGCAGCCGGAGCGGCGCCTGCAACTTCCAGCTTGAGGATCAGGTCACCGGTGCCGACTTCATCGTCCAGCTTGGCGATCACTTCCTTGACCACACCTGCGGCGGGCGAAGGGATTTCCATGGAGGCCTTGTCCGACTCCAGGGTAATCAGCGACTGGTCGGCTTCGACGGTGTCGCCGACCTTGACCAGTACTTCGATGATCTTGGCCTTGCCCGACGAACCGATGTCCGGTACGTGGATATCCTGCACGCTGGCGGCAGCAGGGGCTGCAGCCGGCGCAGGGGCGGCTTCGGCAGCTGGCTTTTCAGCAGCAGCCGGAGCGGCGGCAGGGGCAGGTGCGGCAGCGGGAGCCTCGGCCGCCGCAGCGGCGCCCTCGGCTTCCAGAACCAGCAGCTCGTCGCCCTCTTTCAGGCGATCGCCCAGCTTGACCTTCAGTTCCTTGATGACACCGGCCTTGGGGGCCGGGATTTCCATGGAGGCCTTGTCGGACTCCAGGGTCAGCAGGCTCTGGTCAGCCTCGATACGGTCACCGACCTTGACGAACAGCTCGATGATTTCACCTTCACCGCTGCCGATGTCAGGTACGCGAATGAGTTCGCTCACTTAAAAATACTCCTCAGCAGTCCAGTGGGTTGCGCTTGTCCGGATCGATGCCGAACTTGACGATGGCGTCGGCCACCACCTTCGGTTCGATCTCGCCACGGTCAGCCAAGGCTTCCAGGGCAGCCAGCACCACGAAGTGGCGGTCGACTTCGAAGAAGTGACGCAGCTTCTTGCGGCTGTCGCTGCGACCGTAGCCATCGGTACCCAGGACCTTGAACTCTTTGCTCGGTACCCACTGGCGAATCTGTTCGGCGAACAGCTTCATGTAGTCGGTGGACGCGATGACCGGGCCTTTGCGACCGGCCAGGCACTCTTCGACGTAAGTCTGCTGAGGCTTCTGGCCAGGCTTGAGGCGGTTGGCGCGTTCCACGGCCAGGCCGTCGCGACGCAGTTCGTTGAAGCTGGTGACGCTCCACACGTCGGCACCGACGTTGAACTCTTCACGCAGGATCTTCGCCGCCTCGCGGACTTCGCGCAGGATGGTGCCGGAGCCCATCAGCTGAACGTGGTGCGCGGCTTCGCGGGTATCTTCTTCCAGCAGGTACATGCCCTTGATGATGCCTTCCTCGACACCGGCCGGCATGGCTGGCTGCTGGTAGGATTCGTTCATCACGGTGATGTAGTAGAAGATGTCCTGTTGCTCTTCGGTCATCTTCTTCATGCCGTCCTGGATGATCACCGCCAGCTCGTAGCCGTAGGTCGGATCATAGGTGCGGCAGTTCGGGATAGTGCCCGCCATCATGTGGCTGTGACCGTCTTCGTGCTGCAGGCCTTCACCGTTGAGGGTGGTACGGCCGGCGGTGCCGCCGATCAGGAAGCCACGGGTGCGGCTGTCGCCAGCGGCCCAGGCCAGGTCGCCGATACGCTGGAAGCCGAACATCGAGTAGAAGATGTAGAACGGCAGCATCGGCTGGTTGTGGCAGCTGTACGAGGTACCGGCAGCGATGAACGACGACATGGCGCCGGCTTCGTTGATGCCTTCCTCGAGGATCTGGCCCTTCTTGTCTTCGCGGTAGAACATCACCTGGTCTTTATCGACTGGCTCGTAGAGCTGGCCGACCGACGAGTAGATGCCCAACTGGCGGAACATGCCTTCCATACCGAAGGTACGGGCTTCGTCCGGGATGATCGGCACGATGCGCTGGCCGATGTCCTTGTCCTTGACCAGCTGCGCGAGGATACGCACGAAGGCCATGGTGGTGGAGATTTCGCGGTCGCCCGAGCCGTCCAGGATCGCTTTCAGCGTTTCCAGAGGCGGGGTCGGCACGCTGAAGCTCTTGGCACGGCGCTGCGGTACGAAGCCACCCAGGGCTGCGCGGCGCTCGGCCAGGTACTTGGCTTCGGCCGAACCTTCTTCGGGCTTGTAGAACGGCAGGTTCTCAAGGTCGGCATCCTTGACCGGGATGTCGAAGCGGTCACGGAAGTGGCGCAGGCTGTCGACGTCGACCTTCTTGGTGTTGTGCGCGGTGTTCTTGGCTTCGCCAGCACCGGTGCCGTAACCCTTGATGGTCTTGGCCAGGATGACGGTCGGCTGCTCTTTGTGGTTGACCGCCTGGTGGTAGGCCGCATAGACCTTGTACGGGTCGTGACCGCCACGGTTGAGCTTCCAGATCTCTTCGTCGGACAGGTCTTCGACCATGGCCTTGAGCTCTGGGGTGTTGAAGAAGTTCTCACGAACGTACGCGCCGTCTTTGGCTTTGTAGTTCTGGTACTCGCCGTCGATGACTTCGTCCATGCGGCGCTGCAGGGCACCGTTGGTGTCCTTGGCCAGCAGTGGGTCCCAGAAGCGGCCCCAGACGACTTTGTTGACGTTCCAGCCGCCGCCACGGAACACGCCTTCGAGTTCCTGGATGATCTTGCCGTTGCCGCGAACCGGGCCGTCGAGGCGCTGCAGGTTGCAGTTGATGACGAAGATCAGGTTGTCCAGCTTCTCGCGGCCGGCCAGGGCGATGGCACCGAGGGATTCCGGCTCGTCGCACTCGCCGTCGCCCATGAAGCACCAGACCTTCTGCTTGCCGGCCGGGATGAAACCACGGGCTTCCAGGTACTTCATGAAGCGCGCCTGGTAGATCGCCTGAATCGGGCCCAAGCCCATCGAAACGGTCGGGAACTGCCAGAAATCAGGCATCAGCCATGGGTGCGGGTACGAAGACAGGCCTTTGCCGTCCACTTCCTGACGGAAGTTGTTCATCTGCTCTTCGTTGATGCGGCCTTCCATGAAGGCACGGGCGTAAACGCCTGGCGAAGCGTGGCCCTGGAAGAAGATCAGGTCGCCGCCGTGTTCTTCGGTCGGGGCCTGGAAGAAGTAGTTGAAGCCGATGTCATACAGGGTGGCACTGGAGGCGAAGCTGGAGATGTGGCCGCCCAGGTCCGAATCCTTCAGGTTGGTGCGCATCACCATGGCCAGCGCGTTCCAACGCACCATCGAGCGAATGCGGCGTTCCATGAACAGGTCGCCAGGCATGCGTGCTTCGTGGGTGACAGGGATGGTGTTGCGGTATGGCGTGGTGATCGCGTACGGCAGCTGAGAGCCACTGCGGGTGGCCAGCTCGCCCATGCGGGTCATCAGGTAATGAGCGCGGTCTTCGCCTTCTTTGTCGAGGACCGACTCCAGGGCATCCAGCCATTCCTGGGTTTCGATTGGATCGAGGTCTTGCATGGCTTGCTCCAGGGCGGAAAGGCCACCAGAATCGGGGGCCTGAGTTTGCGACTGGCCTTATGGGCAGACGTCGTGAATTCTTGGATTACCGGAGTGTGACCCGGCGGCGTGTAGTTTTACTACATTTGCTTTCGCATTTCATGCTTTTGCACGGGTGGGGTAGTAGTAAAACTACACAAATGCGACGTTTGGTCGCACCGTGGCTTGTGAGGAAAAACGTTCATGTTGGTTGGCGTTGTGCTACGAGCGGGTGATTCTTGATGTTTCTTGCCAATGATTCGTTTTTTTCAGCTATTTCCAACTTTTGTACGACAGTCCAACCGTGGTCCGGTTTCCTCGTGGCCGCTTTTTCCTCTCTCTTTCTCGCCGATCAAGGATAGACCATGCGCCTGCCTTTGCCGCTCGAACTGCCTGCCTCCCTGCAACCGCTGGTCGCCCGTAATCGGCAGTTTCTGCTCGATGCCCTGAGCAGCCACCCGGCGCTCGACCCGAACGCCTGGAGCCCGGCTCACCGGCAACAGTTCGACCAGGTGGCCGCCGCCAGTGACTTCGTGCTCGGCCTGGCCCAGCGTGAGCCGGCGATGCTGTTTGCCCTGCTGGCCAGCGGCGAGATGGACCGCCGTTATGCGCCGGGCGAGCTGCGTGGGCACATTGCGGCAGCCGCCCAGGCGGCGTCGAGTGAAGACGAGCTGGCACGCAACCTGCGCCGCGAGCGCAACCGCCAGCAGCTGCGCATCATCTGGCGCGATATCAGCCGCCAGGCCGAACTGGGCGAGACCTGCCGTGACCTGTCCGACCTGGCTGACGCGGCCATCGACGAAGCGTATCAATGGCTGCATCCGCGCCACTGCCAGCAGTTCGGTACGCCGATCGGCAACCGCAGCGGCGAACCGCAGCATATGGTGGTGCTGGGCATGGGTAAGCTGGGGGCGGTCGAGCTCAACCTGTCGTCGGATATCGACCTGATCTTCGCCTTCCCCGAGGGCGGTGAGACCGAAGGGGTCAAGCGCTCGCTGGACAATCAGGAGTTTTTCACCCGTCTGGGCCAGCGCCTGATCAAGGCGCTCGACCCGGTCACCGTCGATGGCTTCGTGTTCCGCGTCGACATGCGCCTGCGCCCCTACGGCTCGGCCGGTGCGCTGGTGCTCAGTTTCAATGCCCTGGAGCAGTACTACCAGGATCAGGGCCGCGACTGGGAACGCTACGCGATGATCAAGGCGCGGGTGGTGGCTGGCGACCAGGCGGCAGGCGCGCAATTGCAGGAGATGCTGCGCCCGTTCGTGTACCGGCGTTACCTGGACTTTTCGGCGATCGAAGCGCTGCGCACCATGAAACAGCTGATCCAGCAGGAGGTACGGCGCAAGGGCATGGCCGAGAACATCAAGCTCGGTGCCGGTGGCATCCGTGAAGTGGAGTTCATCGCCCAGGCCTTCCAGCTGATCCATGGCGGGCGTGACCTGAGCCTGCAGCAGCGGCCATTGCTGAAAGTGCTGGCGACCCTGGAAGGCCAAGGCTATCTGCCGCCGGCTGTGGTGGCGGAGCTGCGCGAAGGCTATGAGTTCCTGCGCTATACCGAGCACGCCATCCAGGCCATTGCCGATCGCCAGACGCAGATGCTGCCCGATGATGAGACTGACCGTGAGCGCGTGGCCTATGTGCTTGGCTTTAGCGGCTGGCAGAGTTTCCACGACCAGCTGATGCACTGGCGCGGCCGTGTCGACTGGCACTTCCGCCAGGTCATCGCCGACCCGGACGAAGAAGACGGCGAGGGTGACCTGGTGGTTGGCGGCGAGTGGTCGCCCTTGTGGGAGCAGGCTCAGGATGAGGAGGCCGCCGGCCGTCAGCTGGAAGAAGCCGGGTTCCAGCAGCCCGCCGAAGCGTTGCGCAGGCTGGCGGGGCTGCGTGCCAGCCCACAGTTGCGGTCGATGCAGCGCATCGGCCGTGAACGCCTGGATGCCTTCATCCCGCGCCTGCTGGCCCAGGCGGTCGAGCATGACAACCCTGACCTGGTGCTGGAACGGGTGTTGCCGCTGGTCGAAGCTGTGGCGCGGCGTTCGGCCTACCTGGTGCTGCTGACTGAAAACCCGGGGGCCTTGCGCCGCCTGCTGACCCTGTGTGCTGCCAGCCCGTGGATCGCCGAACAGATTGCCCGTTACCCATTGCTGCTCGACGAGTTGCTCAATGAAGGCCGCCTGTTCAGCCCGCCGCTGGCGCCGGAGCTGGCCGCCGAGCTGCGGGAGCGGCTGACGCGCATCCCCGAGGACGATCTTGAGCAACAGATGGAGGCCTTGCGCCACTTCAAGCTGGCCCACAGCCTGCGCGTGGCCGCTTCCGAAATCAGTGGCAACCTGCCATTGATGAAAGTCAGCGACTACCTGACCTGGCTGGCCGAGGCCATTCTTGACCAGGTGCTGGCCCTGGCCTGGCGCCAGACCGTGGCGCGTCACGGCCAGCCCAAGCGCACCGATGGCAGCCTGTGCGACCCGGGCTTCATCATCCTTGGCTACGGCAAGGTAGGCGGCCTGGAGCTGGGCCATGGCTCGGACCTGGACCTGGTGTTCATCCACGACGGTGACCCGCAGGCGGAAACCGATGGCGCCAAGCCGATCGACAGCGCGCAGTTCTTCACGCGGCTGGGCCAGCGCATCATCCATTTGCTGACCACGCAAACCAATTCCGGCCAGCTGTATGACGTCGACATGCGCCTGCGGCCCTCGGGCGCCGCGGGGCTTTTGGTCAGCTCGCTGGGCGCGTTCGAGCGCTACCAGCAGAACGAAGCCTGGACCTGGGAACATCAGGCCCTGGTGCGCGCCCGCGTGCTGGTGGGCTGCAAGCAGGTGGCGGCAGCGTTCGAGGGGGTGCGTGCCAAGGTTCTGGGCCAGGCCCGTGACCTGGACAAGCTGCGCAGCGAAGTCAGCGAGATGCGCGCCAAGATGCGCGACAACCTCGGCACCAAGGCTACCGCCGCAGGCACCGCGGGCAATGCCTTCGATACGGGGATGGCGTTCGATATCAAGCAGGATGCCGGCGGTATCGTCGATATCGAATTTATGGTGCAATACGCGGCTTTGGCCTGGTCCCACGACCATCCGGCCATACTGCGCTGGACCGATAACATTCGCATTCTGGAAGAGCTGGAGCAGGCAGGCTTGATGCCGGCCAGCGATGCGGTTTTGTTGCGTGAAGTGTACAAGGCGTTTCGCTCAGCCTCGCACCGCCAGGCCCTGCAGAAGCAGGCCGGGGTGATCGATGCGGCACAGTTTATCGATGAACGCCGCGACGTTCGAAGGATTTGGGCGCAGCTCGGTTTGACTTGAGGGCCAATCGCCGGCAAGCCGGCCTCCAGAGGGCGCTGCAGTACCTGAGGCCTGTATGCCCCCTGAGGGGCCGGCTTGGTGGCGATTGGGGCGCGAAGCGGCCCGGGTGGTACACTGTCCGCCACATAGCCTGAATATAAAGAGGGGAGGCCAGGCTGTACCGCAGCCTGTAGCCTCCCCGAGCGTTTCTGGACTAAGCATGAGAATACTGATCATTGGCCCCAGCTGGGTTGGCGACATGGTGATGGCGCAAACCCTGTTCCAGTGCCTGAAACAGCAGCACCCCGACTGCGTGATCGACGTGCTGGCGCCCGAGTGGAGCCGGCCGATCCTTGAGCGCATGCCCCAAGTGCGTCAGGCCTTGAGCTTCCCGCTCGGCCATGGCGCGCTGGAACTGGCTACGCGCCGGCGCATCGGCAAGTCCCTGGCCGGGCAGTACGACCAGGCGATCCTGCTGCCCAACTCGCTGAAGTCGGCGCTGGTGCCGTTCTTTGCCGGCATCCCCAAGCGCACCGGCTGGCGCGGCGAAATGCGCTTCGGCCTGCTCAACGACGTGCGTAAACTGGACAAGGCCCGTTACCCGTTGATGATCGAGCGCTTCATGGCACTGGCCTACGCGCCGGGTGCCGAGTTGCCGCAGCCTTATCCACGGCCGAGCCTGCAGATCGAAGCGCCGAGCCGTGACGCCGCGCTGGCCAAGTTCGGCCTGGAGCTGGACCGCCCGGTGCTTGCGTTGTGCCCAGGCGCCGAGTTCGGGGAAGCCAAGCGCTGGCCGGCAGAGCACTACGCCAACGTTGCCGACGCCATGATTCGCCAAGGCTGGCAGGTCTGGCTGTTCGGCTCGAAGAACGATCACCCGGTCGGCGAACAGATCCGCGACCGGCTGATCCCGGGTTTGCGTGAAGAGTCCTGCAACCTGGCAGGCGAAACCTCGTTGGCCGAGGCGATCGACCTCATGTCCTGCGCCAACGCGGTGGTGTCCAACGACTCCGGGTTGATGCACGTTGCTGCGGCGTTGAACCGCCCTTTGGTTGCCGTCTATGGCTCGACCTCGCCGGGCTTCACCCCGCCGTTGGCCGAGCAGGTGGAGGTCGTGCGCACGGGCATCGAGTGCAGCCCATGCTTCGACCGCACCTGCCGCTTCGGCCACTACAACTGCCTGCGTCTGCTGGAGCCGGGCAAAGTCATTGCCGCCCTGCACAGCCTGGGTGGGCCGAACCTGATCGATACCGTGGCCGAGGTCGAGTAAGTGCGGGTACTGATCATCAAGACCTCGTCGCTGGGTGATGTGATTCACACCCTGCCGGCGCTCACCGATGCCGCCCATGCGATCCCGGGCATCCGTTTCGACTGGGTGGTAGAAGAAGGCTTCGCCGAGATCCCCAGCTGGCACCCGGCGGTCGACCAGGTGATACCGGTGGCCATTCGGCGCTGGCGCAAGAATGTCTGGCAGACCATCAAGAGCGGCGAGTGGAAGGCGTTCAAGCAGCGCGTGCGCGAGCGCAAGTACGACCTGGTGATCGATGCCCAGGGGCTGGTCAAGTCGGCTTGGCTGACCCGCTACGTCAAGGCGCCGGTGGCTGGCCTGGACCGTTACTCGGCGCGCGAGGGCTGGGCCAGCCGCTTCTATGACCGGCGCCTTTCGGTCGCCGTCGGCCAGCATGCGGTAGAGCGCGTGCGCCAGCTGTTCGCCATGGCGCTGGCCTATGACCTGCCCGAAGGTATTGGCAACTACGGCCTGGACCTGGACCGCCTGCAACTGCCGCCGGCAGCGCCGTACGTGGTGTTTCTGCACGGCACCACCTGGGCGACCAAGCACTGGCCCGAGGCCTACTGGCGCGAGCTGGCTGAACGCTTGGGCCGCAGCAGGCTGCAGGTATGCCTGCCGTGGGGCAACCAGGCCGAGAAAGACCGCGCCGAGCGTATTGCCCAGGGCTTGAACAACTGCCAGGTGCTCCCCAGATTGAACCTTGCCGGTGTTGCCCGCGTGCTGGCGGCGGCAAAGGCCTGTGTTGCGGTGGACACTGGGCTGGGCCACCTGGCGGCGGCGCTGGATGTGCCTACCATTTCGCTGTTCGGCCCGACCAACCCGGGCCTGACCGGCGCCTATGGCCGCGTACAGGTCCATCAGGCCAGCGATTTCCCCTGCGCACCGTGCCTGCAGAAAAAGTGCACCTACAAACCGAGCGCCGACGACCTGCGCCGGTTCGATCTCAAACGCGAGTGGCCACTGTGCTTCACTCGCCTGAATCCCGAGCATGTGGCGAGCCGCTTGAGCGCGTTGCTGCTGGCTGAGGATGTCCGTTGATGCAACTGGCTTTCGTGCTTTACAAATATTTCCCCTTCGGCGGGCTGCAGCGCGACTTCATGCGCATTGCCCTGGAATGCCAGAAGCGGGGCCACCAGATCCGTGTCTACACGCTGATCTGGGAAGGCGACGTGCCGCCCGGTTTCGAGGTGCTGGTGGCGCCGGTCAAGGCGCTGTTCAATCACCGTCGCAATGAAAAACTCAGTGCCTGGATGCAGGCCGATCTGGCCAAGCGCCCGGTAGACCGGTTGATCGGCTTCAACAAGATGCCGGGCCTGGACGTGTATTACGCGGCCGACGGCTGTTTCGAGGACAAGGCCCAGACCTTGCGTGGCGGCCTGTACCGCCGCTGGGGCCGCTACCGGCACTTTGCCGAGTACGAGCGGGCCGTGTTCGCCAAGGAGGCGCGCACTGAAGTGCTGATGATTTCAGAGGTGCAGCAACCGCTGTTCATCAAGCACTACGGCACCCCTGTCGAGCGCTTCCACCTGCTGCCGCCCGGCATTTCCCAGGACCGCCGTGCGCCGGCCAATGCCGCCGAGATCCGCGCGGCGTTTCGCAAGGAGTTCAACCTGGGCGATGACGACCTGCTGCTGGTACAGATCGGCTCCGGCTTCAAAACCAAGGGCGTCGACCGTAGCCTCAAAGCCCTGGCCGCTCTGCCGGCGTCTTTGCGCAAGCGCACCCGGCTGATGGTCATAGGCCAGGACGACCCCAAGGTGTTCCAGCTGCAGAGCGCAGCATTGGGCCTGGGCGAGCAGGTGCAGTTTCTCAAGGGGCGCAGTGACATTCCACGCTTCCTGTTGGGTGCGGACCTGTTGATTCACCCGGCCTACAACGAGAACACCGGCACGGTGCTGCTCGAAGCGCTGGTGGCGGGCTTGCCGGTGCTGGTTTCCAAGGTCTGCGGTTATGCCCATTACATTGCCGAGGCCGACAGCGGCCTGGTGCTGGACGAGCCGTTCGAGCAGGAACAGCTCAATGGCTACCTGCAGCGCATGCTCGAAGCGCCAGCGGCGCGTGCGCAGTGGTCGCGCAATGGGCTGGCCTTTGCCGATACCGCCGACCTGTACAGCATGCCGCAGCACGCCGCCGACGTGATTCTGGGGCAGGAGAGCGCATGAAGCTGATACTGGCCGAACCTTTCAAGCGCCTGTGGGCGGGGCGTGATGCCTTCGATGCCGTGGAAGCCCTGCAAGGCGAGGTGTACCGCGAGCTGGAAGGTCGCCGCACGCTGCGCACCGAGGTCGATGGCGAAGGTTTCTTCGTCAAGATCCACCGGGGCATTGGCTGGGGCGAAATCTTCAAGAACCTGCTCACCGCCAAGCTTCCGGTGCTGGGTGCCGGCCAGGAATGGCGGGCCATCGAGCGCCTGCATGAAGTCGGCGTGCCGACCATGACTGCAGTGGCCTACGGCGAGCGTGGCAGCAACCCGGCCACGCAGCATTCGTTCATCGTCACTCAAGAGCTGGCGCCGACCATCAGCCTGGAAGACTTCAGCATCGACTGGGTCAGGCAGCCGCCTGAGCCGGCGCTCAAGCACGCGCTGATCGCCGAAGTGGCGAAGATGACCGGCGGCATGCACCGCGCCGGGGTCAACCACCGCGACTGCTACATCTGCCACTTCCTGCTGCACACCGATTGCCCGGTGACGGCGCAAGACTTCAAGCTGTCGGTCATCGACCTGCACCGCGCCCAGACCCGGGCGAAAATCAGCCGCCGCTGGCGGGACAAGGACCTGGCCGCGCTGTACTTTTCGGCGCTGGACATTGGCCTGACCCGGCGCGACAAGCTGCGTTTCCTGCGTGGTTACTTCCAGCGCCCGCTGCGTCAGGTCCTCAGCGAGGAAGCCGCGCTGCTGGCCTGGCTGGATCGCAAGGCGCAGAAACTCTACGATCGCAAACAACGCTATGGGGATGCACTCTGATGGCGGGTTGGACACTGGCGCCGGGCTATGAACACCTGGCGGCGGACTTCGGCACTCTTGATGCGGTGTTTGCCCTGCAGGGTGAACGCCTGACCCGTGACCCGCTCAGCGAGGTGGTCCGCGTCGAGCGTGACGGGGTCAACTATTACGTCAAGCGCTACACCGGCGCCGGCAAACACATGCGCCGTTACCTCGGCCGGCCGCGTATCAAGGCCGAATGGCAGAACCTCAAGCAGTTCGCCAAATGGGACATCCCCACCGCCGAAGTTGTGGCCTGGGGCCTGGAGCGCAATGGCCTGGCGTTTGGCCGTGGCGCGATGATCACTCGCGAGCTGCCCCGCACCGAAGACCTGTCGGCGCTGGCTGAGCGCAATGATCCGCGCCTGGCCGATCGCGCCTGGGTCGACCACATCAGCCAACAGCTGGCGCGCCATACCCGGGTCATGCATGAACATCGTTTCGCCCACAACGACCTCAAGTGGCGCAACCTGCTGGTCGATGACCAGGGCACGCTGTTCTTCATCGATTGCCCGACCGGCGACTTCTGGCGCGGGTTCATGTGGCGCCACCGGCTGATCAAGGACCTGGCATGCCTGGACAAGGTCGCCAAATACCACCTGACGGCGACCCAGCGCCTGCGCTTCTATTTGCAGTACCGCGGGCGTCAGCGCCTGAATGCACGCGACAAGCGCCGGGTCCGTCAGGTACTGAGCTTCTTCGAGGGAAGGGAATGACCGACTACCTGGCCAGCGCGGACCTCGCGCTGCTCAAACGCCATGGCCTGAATGACTTCGAAGCGCTGTGGGCGCTGCAGCTCGATGCCGTGGACGAACCCAACACCGGCCGAGGCGGCTGGAGCAGTGTCTATCGCCTGGAGCTCGAGGGTAAAGGGTATTACCTCAAGCGCCAGAGCGACTACCTGACCCGCACTTTGCACCGCCCGTTCGGCGAGCCGACGTTCGCCCGTGAGTTCCGCAACATCAGCCGTTACCAGAAGCTGCATATCCCGGCCTTGCAGGCAGTGTTCTACGGTGAGCGCAAGCACGCGGGCCAGCACCGGGCGATTCTGCTCACCCGTGCCCTGGATGACTGGAGCGACCTGGAAAGCCTGCTGGGCCAATGGCCGCAGCTCGGTGACGCTGAGCGCAACGGTATCCTCCAGGCCTGTGGCCAGCTGGCGCGCACGCTGCACAGCGCCGGCCAGGTGCACGGCTGCTTCTACCCCAAGCACATCTTCCTGCGCCAGCGCCGCGAAGGCTGGGACGCGCAACTGATCGACCTGGAAAAGACCCGGCCACTGCTGTTCGGCATGCGCGACCGCCTGAAGGACCTGGAGCCGCTGCTGCGCCGCGCCCCGGCCTGGAGCGAAGCGCAGGTGCGCACGCTGCTGGCTGCCTACCTTGGCCTGCCGGCCGACAGCGCGCTGGTCGGCACCTGGTTGCAGCGGCTGACACAACGCCGTCGTGAAAAAGAGGCCCGCTGATGCGTTTGTCTGAATTGAAAGATGCCGGGCGCAGCCCTTCACTGCCGCTCTCGATCAGCCTGGCCGACGCCGCAGGCAACGCCGAACTTCAGCTGCTCAGCCTGCTGCGGGTGTTGCCGGGCCAGCGCTATGTCGGTGCCGGGGTATGGCGCGGTACGCCGGTGTTGGCCAAGTTGCTGGTGGGTGGCAACGCCGCGCGCCATTTCCAGCGGGAGCTGGAGGGTGTGAAGCTGCTGGCCGCGCAGGGCCTGACCACGCCCAGGCTGCTTGCCGATGGGCTCAAGGACGGTGAGGGTGGCTGGCTGCTGTTCGAGTTCCTCGACGGCGCCCAAAGCCTGGCCGATGCCTGGGACAAAGTGGCAGGCTTGCCGGTGCTTGCCGACGAACAGCACCTGGTGCTTGGCGAAGCATTGACCGCCGTTGCCCAGATGCATGCCAAGGGCCTCTGGCAGGAAGATCTGCACCTGGACAACCTGCTGCGTCACGGCGGCAAGCTGTACCTCATCGATGGCGCTGGCATCAAGGCCGAAACACCCGGCCAACAGCTGTCGCGCCCGCGTGTGCTGGAAAACCTCGGGGTGTTCTTCGCGCAGTTGCCCAAGCGCCTGGAGCCCTTCATCGAAGAGCTGCTGGTGCACTACTTGCTGGCCAATGCCGAGCACGCCTTGCCCATGGAGGCGTTGCAGAAGCAGGTGGACAAGGTGCGCAACTGGCGGCTGAAGGACTACCTGGAGAAGGCCGGCCGCGAATGCACGCTGTTCAGCGTCGAGCGCAGCCTTTCGGGCTTACGCTCGATCCGTCGCAGCGAAGTCCAGGCCATGTTGCCGGTGCTGGAACAGGCCGATGCCTTGATCGACCAGGGCCACCTGTACAAGACAGGCGGCGCGGCCAGCGTGGCGCGTGTCGAAGTGGGTGGGCGCTCACTGGTGCTCAAGCGCTACAACATCAAGAACACCGCGCACTGGTTCAAGCGCTTCTGGCGCCCGAGCCGGGCCTGGCACTCCTGGATCGAAGGCCACCGCCTGGAGTTCCTGGGCATCGCCACGCCGCGCCCGTTGGCGGTGCTGGAGCAGCGCGTCATGGGCCTGCGCAGCCGGGCGTACCTGGTCACCGAACATGTCGATGGCCCGGACCTGACTGCGTGCTTCGCGCCCTATGTGGAAAACGGCGAGGCGCCTGAAGAGCAGGTCGATGCCTTGGTGGAGGTGATGCAGCAACTGATCCGCGAGCGTATCAGCCATGGCGACTTCAAAGGCCACAACCTGTTCTGGCACAACGGCCAATGGTCATTGATCGACCTCGACGCCATGTGCCAGCACGCCACCGCGCTCAGCTTCGCACCGGCCTACGCCCGTGACCGGGCACGGCTGTTGCGTAACTGGCCGAGCGGCAGTGCCCTGCATCAGCGCCTGGACCGGCTGTTGCCAAGGCTCGGCGAGTAGGCCTCCGGCAGCGCCAGCCAATCGCTGCTGCGCCCGGCCTGGCGTACTCGGATGCGCCACTGCTGGTCTTGCCAGCGCAGGATCGCCCATGGCACCACGCCGGCTTGCCGGGCGTGCGGGATCACCAGGTGGTAGCGCCCGGCGAGCAGGTGCGCACGCAAGGGCAGTTGCCCGGCAGGGGTTTGCAGGTAGAGCTGGTCGTCTGCCTGGTACAGCCCCACCTGCGTCCCCACCGCTTCACCCTCCAACGGCGGCTGCAGGCGGCAGCTGGCCAGCAGCTGCGGTAGATCGGGCAAGCCGTCGTACCACAGCACCGGGGAGTCGATCACCCAGTTGCCATTGGCCAGGCGCTTGACTGGCTGCAGCAGGTAAGCGTCCGGCTGCGTAGGGTCGATGACACGCCAACGACGCCCGTCGAACGAGACCTGGTAATAGCGGCCGTGGGCGTCCTGGATGAAGTATTGGGTCAGCCCTTCGAAGGCTGATGATTTTTCAAAGACGCCTTCACCGTGCACACCGTCAATGGTGAAGCGCAGGTGCTCGAGCGCAGGCGTGATGCTGTAGCGCGAGGGCAGTGGCAGCGGTGGTTGCGTCGGCAGGCCACGCATCATACGGCGCATCAGGCCGGCGCTGACCGCGCCGGTACCTGCATCGTTGGCATAGCTCAGGGCGTTGTAGGTATGGGTCAGCACACCGTTGATATCGTCCTCGCTGAAGGCTTCCAGGCCAGCCCAGGTTTCGATCACCATGCGTCCCATGGCCAGGGGAATCTGTACACGCGCAGGCAGTACCAGGCTGATCAGGTCGAGCAGGCGCCACACCAGCGCGGTGCCCTGCTGAAGGTCTGCCTCCCCGGTGGTGCGGCTCCGGGCATCGACCACCGCCAACCAGCCGCGCACCTCGGCCATGTAGTAGGCGAAGAACAGGTCATCCTCGATTGCCAGGATGCGCAGTGCCGGCCCGAGCCGGCCCTTGTTCAGCAGTTTTTCGATGCGTACAGGTGACAGCAGGGGCAGGCGGCTCGCGACGTAGGCGCGCAGGGCCGGTTGCTGGCGCAGCAGCCGCATCAGTTCGCGAGCATTGCTCAGCCGGCGCCAGGCGCGGCGGTCGGGTGCGTCCGGTGTGTACAGGACGAAGGCGCCTGTGCCAGAGCCTTCGGCGTTGATCAGCAGAACCCCTTGCAGGGTATGACCATGCATCGTCAACTGGCGCACGGTGATGCGGTGGTTGTCCACGGGCGGGCGCAGCGCGTTGTGTGGGTAGTCCAGTACCTGGCGTACCCAGCGATAGCCTTGTTCACCCTGGGCGTTGCCAAGGTGCCCGGCATAACGCGCCTTGGCCACTTCGGCACGCATGCGGGCCCGGTTGATCAGGGCATGGGCATTGAGCCTCCAGCCCCCGACCGGGGAATCGATCAATTGGGTTTTCAGGTAAGCATCATAGCTGCCGCCAACATTCAGGTTTCTGATCATCGCCTTGATGTAGGCCGGGTTCAGTGCCTCGGGTAACGGCTTGTCTTGGCGATGGGTCACCCGGGCGGTGAGCCAATAGTCGTAGTCGAACCAGTTCAGGTTGCACAAAGCCAACTCGTCCAGCGGGTAACTCTCCCTGGTCAGCTCGACCATCACCCCACCGACCTGCTCGAAGCCCCGCCAGGTGACGTAGATCGAAGGGTTGAAGGGGTTCAGCTGCGGGCCGGCCTGACGGCTGTGCACCACATGGACCATGATGTCGGCAGCTGCGTAGCGCAGGCCATGATCGTGGCGCAGGCGTTCCTCTACACGGGCGCGGGCCCAGCCCAGCAAGCTGTCCTGCTCGCGAAACTGCGCCAAGGTGAGGATGCCTGGTGCGGCGATGCGATTGCCGGCGGCGACCAGTTGTTGCATGGCCTGCATGATGTGCGAAAGCGCCTGGGGCCCTGCCGTGGTCAACCAGTTGGGCAGGTTTTTTTCCAGCAGCAGGCCGTAGCGCGTGTCGAGCAACGCCTGCTTGCCGACATCGGCGGTCAGTGACAGGGCCTCGCGCAGCGCCTCGGCCGTGGGTGCCAGTGCGCCCTGGGCGGTGGCCCAGGCGTGGTTGACACGCAGGCGCTGCGCTTCGATCAGGATGTCGATTTGGGCTTGCACCGGGTCATCGGCATACCATTCATAGCGCAGGCGGTCGGCCTTGGCGGCGTGCTCCATACGCTCGGCATCGACCAGCAGGCGCAGCAGTGGCGGGCCCTGTAGCGGGTCGTCGAGGCGTTCACACAGCTCAAGGTGCAGGTCGGCCAGCGAGGGATAGGCCTCGATGCCTTGGGTCGGGCCGCACAGCAACGCCGGCCCGCGGGGTTGCTCCGGGGAGAGCTCGGCGGCCTCGTCAGTACCGGTGATGACCACGAACATCCCTGGTAGCACGGCGCGGCTGTGAGGCTGGCTACGGCTGAGGACCAGGCGGTAGACCTGGGCACGTGTGGCCATCGCTTGGGGGCGGCGTTGCCAGGCGTAGGGCAGGTCCAGGCACAGGCTCAGGGCATCGGCCTGAGGGGTGGGCAAGGTTTGGTCGCCCAGGCGCAGGGTCAGCTCGGCATGCATCATGGCCCGGCGCAGATCGCACAGGCGCACCCTGCGCGAGCGGCCCTGGGTATCGCTGGCTGCCCAGTATTCCGCCAGCTCGCCCTGTAGCTGCTGACGGGTGAGCCGTGGCCGGTCGGGGCTCGGCATTTGCGCCAGGAGGGCGGTGATCTGATGGTCGAGGAATTCGATACGTTCCAGCGGTAGCATGTTGCGCTCCTTCGGTCAGGGAGGCGCAACGTTACGGCCCGGGGCAAGGGCCGAAGCGGTAGCCGGTTATCGCCGGCACAACCCGCGCAGGCTGAGGATGACGGGCACGGCCAGGCCCAGCCAGGCCAGGGCATCCCACGCACCGTCACCCAGCAAGGCGGCGAACAGGCCGGCTGCACCGAGCAGGCCGATGGCGGCTGGCCAGGTGAAAATGCGCAGGGTCGGTTGCGACGTGTGGCTCATGCCCGGGTTTCCCGGGGTTTGCGCTGTTTGCCCCACCACAGGTAAAGGCCGCTGCCGAGCACGATGATGGTCAACCCATCGAGCACAGCCCAGAGGATCTGCATCGGCCGCCCACCGTAGTCGCCGAAGTGCAGTGGCTGCGACAGCCCCATGGCGTCCATGTACCAGGGGCGTTCGCCCACGGCGGTCACCTGCAGGGTGCGCGCATCGATCAGCACGGGCGTGAGCAGGTGCGAGGTAAGGTGGGTGGCGCCTTTCATGAACACGGCGTAGTGGTGCTCGCTGGAGAACCGCGTGCCGGGGAAGGCGATGAAGTCTGGGCGCATACCGGGCGCGGCCTGCTTGGCGATGTCCAGCAGTCGGCTGGCCGGGGCGCGCTCGGTGAGTGGCGGGGCGTCACGGTAGGGCGCGACCATGGTGGCCAGGCTGTCGTTGCGCCAGGCGGCGATGACCAGGTCGGACAGGGCGCTGATGACCCCGGTTACACCGACGGTCAGCGCCCACGCCAGGGTCACCACCCCGATCAGGTTGTGCAGGTCCAGCCAGCGCAGGCGCCGGGACTTGTCGTGGCGTACCGTGGCGAACTGCAGGCGGCGCATGAACGGTGCGTAGAGCACGGTGCCGGAGACGATCGCCACAACGAACAGTACACCCATGAACGCCAGCAGCAGCTTGCCGGGCAGCCCGGCGAACAGGTCGACGTGCAGGCGCAGCATGATCATCATGAAACCGCCGTTGGCGGCCGGCATGGCGACGGCCTCGCCGGTGCGGGCATCGAGCATGAAGGTGTGTGACGAGTTGGGGTCGCTACCCGCCGTGGCAGCGGTGATGGCCACCACGCCGTTGCTCTCGTCCTCGTCATAGCCAACGTACTGCATCACCTCGCCGGGACGATGCTGCTCGGCCTTGAGCACCAGCTGTTGCAGGTCCAGGTGGGGGGTGCCTGCAGGCATTTCGCGCAGCGCGGGGGCGTCGCCGAGCAGGTGTTCGATTTCGTGGTGGAAGATCAGCGGCAGGCCGGTGATGGCCAGTAGCAGCATGAACAGGGTGCAGACCAGGCTGCTCCAGGTGTGAACCACGGACCAGCGGCGGATGGTTTGGCTTTTCATCACGGTACCGATTGTGCCTGATGGAACCAGGGGCCGCACTGCGGCCCCGATTCGCTCAGAACTTATAATTGACGCTGGCCACTACGTTGCGTTCGTCGCCGTAGTAGCAGTAGTAACCGTCACAAGTCGACAGGTAATCCTTGTTGAACAGGTTCTTCGCATCCACGGCAACGGTCACGCCCTTGAGGGTTGGGTTCAGACGGCCCAAGTCGTAGTGCACCGAGGCATCGTAGACGGTGTATGAGCCCACATGGCCCCAATCGGTATTGGTGGTGTTGCCATAGGTGTCACCCACATAGCGCACACCGACACCCACGCCAAAGCCATCGAGCGCGCCTTCGTGCCAGGTGTAGTCGGCCCAGGCAGTGGCCTGGTTACGAGGGACCTGGGCCATGCGCTTGCCCTTCTCACCGTCGTTGCCTTTGGTGATCTCGCTGTCGTTATAGGTGTAGGAGCCGATCAATTTCAGGTTCTTGGTGACATCCGATGTGGCTTCAAGCTCCAGGCCTTTGACGCGGACTTCACCGACTTGGCGAGTCACACTGCCCTCGGTTACCGACATGTTCTCTTGGGTCAGGTCGAATACCGCTGCGCTAAGCAGTGTCTTGCTGCCAGGGGGCTGGTACTTGATGCCCAGTTCGTACTGTTTGCCTTCGGTAGGTTTGAAAGCGTCGGTGCTGTTCACTGCGGCACCGGTTGCGGCCTGGAACGACTCGGCATACGAGAAGTACGGGGTAATGCCGTTGTCGAACACATAGCTCAGTGCTGCGTTACCGCTGAATTTCTTGTCACGCTGGGTATTGGTGGCGTCGCCCTGGTTGTGGAAGGTGGTGCCGGTGTGTACCCAGTCTTCACGGCCGCCCAAGGTCAGGCGCCAGTTGTCCAGGGCCATCTGATCCTGAACATACAGACCGGTCTGCTGGGTTTTCTGATCGTAGTCATACATGTCGAAGTACTGGACGTTCGAGAAATCCTGGCCGTAGATCGGGTTGTGGATATTGCTTGGCGGCACGCCGGCCGAACCCCAGCGCCAGCGGGCATTGCTGTCCGAGCGTTGGTGATCGAGCCCCAGCAGCAGGGTATGGGCCACCATGCCGGTCTGGAAGTCCGCCTGGAAGTTGTTATCCACCGCGAACTGGGAGATGTCTTCCTCGACGATGCCGGCAGTGCGTTGCACCGTGCCATCGGCGCTGACTGCTTCGTCCGGGCCTGCCGGCCAGATCGAACCGCCGGCGGTGATGCCCTTGAAGTCCAGCTCGTTGCGCGCGTAACGCAGGTTCTGGCGGAACTGCCATGTGTCGTTCAGGCGGGTCTCGAACGCGTAACCCAAGTGATAGTAAGTGCGGTCGTAGGATTCCCAGTCCGGGTCGCCCAGGTTCTTGTGGTGGGAGATCTTGCCTGCAGGACTGTCCAGTTTGGTGCCCTGCAAGGGGAGGAACTGGCCGGTGATACCGGTATCGTCGCGGGTGTACTGGGTAATGAACGTCAGTTTGGTGTCGTCATTGATGTTCCAGGTCAGGCTGGGTGCGATGTTGTAGCGCTTGTCCGGAATATGATCGATCGGTGTGCCGCTGTCGCGCACGGTACCGCTCACACGGTAGAGAAACCGTCCGCTGTCATCGATCTTGCCAGTGCTGTCGAAGTTGATCTGTTTGTGGTTGTTGCTGCCAACCTGGGCTTCAACTTCGTGGCTGCTTACAACATCCGGGCGGCGGCTGGTCATGTCCAGCAAGCCGCCGGGAGGGGTCTGGCCGTAGACGGAAGAGGCCGGGCCACGCAGTACCGCAATGCGCTCCAGGTTCCAGGGCTCTATTTTCGGTGACGCGTAGTTACCCTTCGGCAATGGCAGACCGTCAAGAAACTGGGTGGGCACGAAGCCGCGTACCAACAGCCAGTCGCTGCGCGAGTCGGAGCCGTAGCCGCTGCTCTGTACGCCAGCGGTGTAGCGCAAGGCGTCGTTGAGATTGAGGACCGGGCGGTCTTCCATCTGCTGGCGGGTGATCACCGTCACCGAACGTGGTAGTTCGGCAATGGCGGTGTCTGTCTTGGTGCCAGCGGCGGTGCGTGTTGCCGTGTAGCCGTCAACCGGCCCCCACGCGCTTTCGTACGAGGCATTGGCATTGATCGCAGTCTCGGGCAACGCCAGGGTGCCATCAGGGACTGCCACCAGGCTGTAGCTGCCGACGGTGCTCTGCTGCAACTGCAGGCCGGTGCCGAGCAGGGCTGCCTGCAGGGCGCCGAGGCCGTCGTATTGGCCGTTGACCGGCGCCGAGTTGCGGCCGCTGACCAGTGCCGGGTCGATGGCCAGGGCGATGCCCGACTGGCTGGCGATCTGGTTCAGGGTGGTGGCCAGCGGGGCGCTGGGCAGGTCGTAGGCGCGCTGTGCGGACTGCTCGGCGGCGAACAGGGCAGGGCTGGCCAACGGTGCAGCCAGGGCGATGGACAAGGCCATCAGGCTGGGGCGCAGGATACGATCAACGGCACGGGACATGCAGCGGTTCCTCGACGGATAAGTGCTAATTGCTTCCTTGCCGAGCGAGATTTCAGAAGTGACAGGGGCCTCTGAAAAAAAATCGAAATGGTTTGTATTTGTACGCAGCCAGTTCAGCCTCATCAACGGCAAGCCGGCCCTCACGGGGCGGCATTGCGCTGATCAACAGTGAAGGAACGCAGCACCGGGCTTGCCGGCGACGAGGGCGTTGAGGCCCTACTTGGGCACCACGTTGATCCACCACTGGGTATGCCGCTCGATCTTCACCGGCAGCGCGGGGGCCAGTGAAGCCAGGGCCAGGTCGGTATCGGTCAGCGGGAAGCTCCCCGTCACGCGCAGGTCGGCCACTTCATCGGCTACGCCCAGGTGGCCGCTACGGTATTGGCCCAGCTGCGCCACCAGGTCGGCAAGACGCACGTTGTCCACCACCAGCATGCCGCGGGTCCAGGCATCCGCACCGGTTTGCACGGGGGCGATGCGGCCCAGGCCATTGGCGTTCATGAGCACCTGCTGACCCTCACGCAGTACCTGCTCGTCACCACTGTTGAGCGGCTGGGCTGCAACCGAGGACTGCAGCACTTCCAGGCGGGTGCCGTGGTTTTCGCGCCGCACCAGGAAGCGAGTGCCCAGGGGGCGCAGGCGGCCATCGTCGGTGCGCACCAGCAACGGGCGAGGGTCCTGGTGGCCGGTCTCCACCGAGATTTCCCCCTGGTGCAGCACCAGTACACGCTGGTCCCCTTCGTAGTCGATGTCGACTGCCGTGTGAGTGTTCAGGCTCAGCAGCGTGCCGTCCTCCAGACGCAGGGTCCGCAGTTCGCCGGTGGCGGTGCGCTGATCGGCCAGCCAGTAGCTTGCCGAAAGCGATGGCGCGCCGACCCAGGTCAACAGTGAGCCGAGCAGGAACATGCCAGCCAGCCCGCCGCCCACCTTCGCCACCCGCCGGCGCAACCCTGCGCGCGATTGCTGCAGGGCCTGGCGCGCGGGGCCGGCTGCGGCGCTGACCCGCTGATCGAGGGTGCCCAGCTGGCGCCAGGCGCGAGCGTGTTCTTCGCTGGCGGCATGCCAGCGCATGAACTCGCTGCGCTCGTCGAGCGTACCGGTGCCGCCGTCCAGGCTCAGTTTCCAGGCGATGGCCGCTTCAAGGACCCCGGCAGAAACCGGTGAGTTGTTCACGTCGGCTCCCCATACAGCGCCACATAGCACTGGCGCATGCCTTGGGCGATGTACTGGCGTACCCGCGATACCGATACGCCCAGGCGCTCGGCGATTTCGGCGTGGCCCATGCCATCCAGGCGATTGTGCAGGAACGCTGTGCGTGCCTTGCTCGACAGCTTGCCGAGCAGGCGGTCGATGGCCTTGAGGTCTTCGAGGATCAGGTGTTGCAGTTCAGGGGAGGGCTGTTCGGCTTCTGGCAGGCGGGCGAGCTCGGCCAGGTAGGCCTGCTCCAAGGCAGCGCGGCGAAAATGGTCGAACATCAGCCCTTTGGCTACTGCGGCCAGGAATGCGCGCGGCTCACGGGGGGTGTCCAGGTGTTCGCGCCCGAGCAGGCGCACGAAGGTGTCCTGGCTCAGGTCTTCGGCACGCTGGCGGCAGGCCATGCTGCGTTGCAGCCAGGCGAGCAGCCAGCTGCGGTGGTCGCGGTACAGCGTACCGACCAGTTCGGCGTGTGGGCTCTGAGCAGAAGACAAGCAGTGTCCCCCCCGGAACGAATGCGTTAACTAACGATAATTATTCGCGATTGTTGCAGAGGCGGGGGGCAGGGCGCAATGGACGCTTATCGGGTTGCCACTATCAGGGGGGGCTGCGCCCGATCTCACAGGGCAGCGCCTTCAACGCACAGGTTTCTAAAGCCCGTGCCCCTGCACATTGCGCCGGCGCCACCCGCGCAAGCGCTGCTCCAGCTGCAGTGGGCTGTCCAACTGCTGGCGACGCGCCTGGCTGAACAGGATCAACGCCAGTTCAGCAGTGACTTGGGCATCGGCGCTGGCGTGGTGGCGCTCATCCACCTGCAGCCCGAAGCGTGCCACCCAGTCATCCAGCCCTGCTTCGCGCAGTACCGTGTCCGGGTTGAGCATGGGCGCCAGTTCAGCGACATCCAGGAACGGCTGCTGCAGGCGATAGCCAAGGGTTTCTTTCAACGCCCGAGCCAGCATGCGTTGGTCGAAAGGTGCATGAAACGCCAGCACCGGGCTGTCACCCATGAACTCGAGCAGTTCGAGCAACGCCTCGGCTGGGTCGCTGCCAGCAGCCAAGGCGCTCGGGCCCAAGCCATGGATGAGTACACTGGCGTTGGTTTTCTGGGCCGGGCGGTGCAGGGTGCGCTCGAACTGCTGGGAAAAGTCGATGGCGCCGTCTTCGATGGCTACGGCACCGATCGACAAGACCTGATCGCGGTTGGGGTTCAGGCCACTGGTCTCAAGGTCCAGCACCACCCAGCGCTGCTCACGCAGCGAGCACACGCCCAGCGGTGCGGGTTTTGGCAGGCGCGCCAGGCGTTGATGCAGCGCATCGTCCAGGGCCGGGGCGGCAGGCCGTAGCCAGGCAAACAGGCTCATAGCTGGTACCGCAGGGCCAGGCTGCTTTGCAGGCGCTGCGCCTGGCGCAGGGACTCACGCAGGATGCGCCGGTCCAGATGGTTGAGGCTGTCCGGATCGAGGCGGTTGGAGTAAGGCTGATTGTCGCGGGTCTGGCGCTGGTGCTGCTGCATGCGCGTTTGCTGGATGAAATGGTAGGCCTCTTCGTAGGCCGCGCCGTCGAGCGCCTGGATAACGCCTTTGTCGACCAACTGGCGCAGGCGCTCCAGGGTGTTGCAGGCGCCGATGCCGTTGGCCAGGGCCAGCAGCCGCGCACCATCGACGAACGGGGTCAGGCCCTGGACCTTGAGGTCCAGGGTAGCGGCCTTGTCGTTGCCTTGGCGGGTCAGGACGAATTCGCGCAGGCGGCCTACCGGAGGCCGCTGACGCAGGGCGTTGTCGGCCATCATGCGCTGGAAGATGCGGTTTTCGGCAACTTGTTCAAGCACGCTTTGGCGCAGCTGTTCGCAACCCTGTTCGTCGCCCCAGACCACACGCAGGTCGAAATAGATGCTCGAGCCGAGCAGGTTCTCTGGGCTGGCTTCACGGATGAAGCCAGCGAAACGCCGTGCCCATTCAGCGCGCGACAGGCACAGCTCGGGGTTGCCCGCCATGACGTTCCCCTTGCACAGGGTGAAGCCACATTGGGCCAGGCATTGGTTGATGTAGTGGGCCAGCGGCAGCAGGCGGGCGCGAATGGCTTCGGCCTCGCGGCTATCGGCCGCCTCGAAGAGGATGCCGTTGTCCTGGTCGGTATGCAGGGTCTGCTCACGGCGCCCTTCGCTGCCAAAGCACAGCCAGCTGAATGGCACCCCAGGGTCGCCACGTTCGGCCAGCGCCAGTTCGATGACCCGGCAGACCGTGTGGTCGTTGAGCAGGGTGATGATCTGGGTGATCTGGGTCGAGGAGGCGCCGTGGGCAAGCATGCGCTCGACCAGCTGGCCGATCTCCCCACGCAGCGCAACCAGCGAGTCCAGGCGCGGTGCATGGCGGATGGTGCGGGCCAGGTGCACGAGGTCGACCCGTTGCAGGGAGAACAGGTCGCGCTCCGAGACCACGCCGCACAGGCGCTGGTTGTCCACCAGGCAAACATGGGCGATGTGTCGCTCGGTCATGGCCATGGCCGCGTCGAAGGCACTGGCCCGCGGGCTGAGGTAGAACGGTTCGACGGTCATGTGCCGCTCGATGGCGCTGCCGAGGTCGGCATCGACAGTGGCCACCACCTGGCGCAGGTCACGCAGGGTGAAAATGCCCACCGGGTAACGCTGCCCATCCACCACCACGATGCTGCCGACCTGCTGCTCGTGCATCGACCGCACGGCGTCGCGCAGCGGCGTGTCCGGGGTGCAGACCACCGGGTGACGCATGGCTAGTTCACCCAGCGGGGTGTTCAGCGAGTATTGGGTGCCGAGCGTTTCCACCGCTTGCTGACGTACCTGTTGATTGACCTGGTCGAGCAAGCTACTGACGCCGCGCAGCGCAAAATCCCGAAACACATCCGACAGGGAGAACACACGGATGAAGGCGGCTTTGTTCAATTGCAGGCAGAACGTGTCCTCGCCTGCCAGGTGCTCGGTGCGAGTAGCGCGTTCGCCAAGCAGGGCGGCCAGCGGGAAGCACTCCCCGCTGGTGATCTCGAAGGTGGTTTCCACGCCGGGCTTGACCAGGTGCTGGCGCTCACCGACCACGCGGCCCTGCTTGACGATGTAGAAGTGCTCCACCGGGCCGTCGGTGGGTTTGATGATGCTTTCCCCGCTGGCGTAGAACCGCAACTGGCACTGTTCCACCAGGAACGCCAGGTGGCTGTGTTCCATTTGGTTGAACGGCGGGAAACGCTGCAAAAACTGCAGGGTGCCCTGAATGTTTTGCAGAACTGCCGTTCTGCCCGCCTGGCTGTAGGCGTCGTTTTTGCTCATGACACTGACCGTATCGCTACGCCGAACTATATATATCTATATATAGGTGCGGCCTTGTTGTTCTCGGCCCCCATGGTCGGCTGACGGCCGTGCGGTGCCCATTGGACGTAAGTCTATGAGCGTAATGTGATCAATATCGCAAGCTGCGGTCTTACCGATGAGCAAGACTATTTGATGAGACGACCATGGTTGAGCATGACGACATCCTGAGTGACGCCGAGCGCGAGGCATTGGCCGGTCTGAGTGCGCCCGTCGCATCCAGGCCGGTGGTATTGGTGGTTGATGACAACCCGGTGAACAGCGAGGCTTTGTGCCTTTACCTCAAGAGCAGAGGGATCGACTGCATGAAGGCCGATGGTGCCCAGGAGGCGATGTTCAAACTGCATTACGAACCGCGTATCGCCCTGATGATCACCGACCTGCGCATGGAGCCCAAGGATGGCCTGGAGCTGATTCGGCAGATTCGTGAGTCGGAACGCGCGGCGTTGTCGATCATCGTGGTGTCAGGCGACACCGATGTGAAGGAGGCGGTGGATGTGATGCACCTGGGGGTGGTGGACTTTCTGCTCAAACCGGTGGATCTGGGGAAATTGCTGGGGTTGGTGAAGAAAGAGTTGCAGCTAGGGTAGCTCAGGTGGCTGTTCTGGCCGTTCGCCGGCGAGCCGGCGCGCACAAGTTCATCACACCCTTTGAGGCCAGTGATGTGCCTGTGAGCGCCGGCTCGCCTGCGATCGGGCCGCCGAGCGGCCCGTTGCAGATTACAGCCCGTTACGCGCCTTGAACTCGCGGCGGCGACGGTGCAGGACCGGCTCGGTATAACCGTTCGGCTGCTTGGCACCCTCGACCACCAGTTCCACTGCAGCCTGGAATGCAATGTTGTCGTCGAAGTTCGGCGCCATCGGGCGGTACAGGGCATCACCGGCGTTCTGCTTGTCGACAACGGCTGCCATGCGCTTGAGGCTTTCCAGCACCTGCTCCTGGGTAACCACGCCATGGCGCAGCCAGTTGGCCAGCAACTGGGCCGAGATACGCAGGGTAGCGCGGTCTTCCATCAGGCCCACATCGTTGATGTCGGGCACTTTGGAACAACCCACGCCCTGGTCGATCCAGCGAACTACGTAGCCAAGGATGCCCTGGGCGTTGTTGTCCAGCTCGTTGCGGATCTCTTCGGCCGACCAGTTGGTGTCAGCTGCCAGCGGGATGGTCAGGATGTCGTCGACCGAAGCCGGGGTGCGGCTAGCCAGCTCGCGCTGACGCGCCTGTACATCGACTTTGTGGTAGTGCAGCGCGTGCAGGGTGGCGGCGGTCGGTGACGGAACCCAGGCGGTGTTGGCGCCGGCCAGCGGGTGAGCGATCTTCTGCTCGAGCATGGCGGCCATCAGGTCCGGCATGGCCCACATGCCTTTGCCGATCTGCGCACGGCCTTGCAGGCCGGTGGCAAGGCCAACGTCTACGTTGTTGTTCTCGTAGGCGCCGATCCACTTTTCATTCTTCATGGCGCCTTTGCGCACCACGGCGCCGGCCTCCATGGAGGTGTGGATTTCGTCACCGGTACGGTCGAGGAAGCCGGTGTTGATGAACACCACACGCTCGGCTGCCGACTTGATGCAGGCCTTGAGGTTGACCGTGGTACGGCGCTCTTCGTCCATGATGCCGACCTTGACGGTGTTGCGCGGCATGCCCAGCAGGTCTTCGACGCGGCTGAAGATCTCGGCGGCGAACGCCACTTCTTCAGGGCCGTGCATTTTCGGTTTGACGATGTAGACGCTACCGGTACGGGTGTTCTTGCGGCTGGTGTTGCCGTTGAGGTTGTGCAGGGCGATCAGGTTGGTGAAAAGACCATCCTGGATGCCTTCGGGAATCTCGTTGCCTTGGGCATCGAGAATTGCCGGGTTGGTCATCAAATGACCCACGTTACGCACGAACAGCAGCGAACGACCGTGGAGGGTTACGGTGCCGCCATTGGGCGCTGTGTACTCGCGGTCGGGGTTCATGGTGCGGGTGAAGGTCTTACCGCCTTTGCTGACGCTCTCGGCCAGGTCGCCTTTCATCAGGCCCAGCCAGTTGCGGTAGACGATGACCTTGTCGTCGGCATCGACGGCAGCGACCGAGTCTTCACAGTCCATGATGGTGGTCAGCGCCGATTCCATCAGGATGTCTTTCACACCGGCGGCATCGGTGCTGCCGACCGGGGTGCTGGCATCGACCTGGATTTCCAGGTGCAGGCCATTGTGCTTGAGCAGCACGGCGGTTGGCGCGGCGGCATCGCCATGGAAACCGATCAGCTGGGCGTCGTCCCGCAGGCCGCTGTTGCTGCCGCCCTTGAGGGCAACGACCAGCTTGCCGCCTTCGATGCGGTAAGCGGTGGAGTCGACGTGCGAGCCAGCAGCCAGCGGCGCGGCTTCGTCGAGGAAGGCGCGGGCGAAGGCGATGACCTTGTTGCCGCGGACCTTGTTATAGCCCTGGCCTTTTTCTGCGCCACCTTCATCGCTGATGACATCGGTGCCGTACAGTGCGTCGTACAGCGAGCCCCAGCGGGCGTTGGCGGCGTTCAGGGCAAAGCGGGCGTTCATCACCGGCACGACCAGCTGTGGGCCTGCCATGTGGGCAATTTCTTCGTCCACGTTCTGGGTGGTGGCTTGGAAATCGTCGGCTTGTGGCAGCAGATAGCCGATTTCCTGAAGGAAGCTTTTATAGGCGACGGCGTCGTGTGCCTGGCCTTTGCGTGCCTGGTGCCAGGCGTCGATCTTGGCTTGCAGCTCGTCGCGCTTGGCGAGCAGGGCTTTGTTCTTTGGGGCGAGGTCGTTGATGATCTTTTCTGCCCCGGCCCAGAACGCATCGGCCTTGACGCCGGTTCCAGGGATCGCTTCGTTGTTGACGAAGTCGTACAGGGCCTTGGCGACCTGAAGGCCACCGACTTGAACGTATCCAGTCATTGCTTGCCTCACCTTTGCTCAGCTATTTCGCTTTCGCTCTTCTGTATTAAGCCTGTAGCGCTTCTCTAAACACGGCACCAGTACATGCTCTCACCACTCATGAGAGCGGCTGGGTGCGGCTCGCCAGGCGGGCTGGCGAGCGGTTGGCGTATTTTCACAGGCGCCTTGGCAGACATCGTAACGACGTTTTGTAGTCCGCGCCGACGCATACTACATGAAGCAGCGGGCCGGTGAACATCGGACTAAAAGCGTCGCTCCGCGACCGGCAGGTCGCAGAGGGTCACGCTGGGAGTGGCTATGTTCGCAAAAAACCGGTGGATTGTTCCAGATAAATCTTGAAACAGTACACGATTAGTTCGCCAGACCGTCCTGCGGCAGGTTGCCGCGCCTTGCCTATACTGAACCAATTCCCGCCGCTGCAGGCGGCACGACGCAGAGGAAGGCCTGTGGATCATCTTGTACTGACCGTGATTGCTCCTGACAAGGCCGGCCAGGTCGAACGGATTGCCCAGTGCATAGCCGACCACAACGGTAACTGGCTGGAGAGCCGTATGTCGCTTATGGCCGGGCAATTCGCGGGCATCCTGCGAGTCGCCGTGCCGGCAGAGAGCTACGATGAGCTGGTGAAATCGCTTCAGGCCCTGGGGCAATACGATATCCGTGTGCTGATCGCAGAAAGCGGCATCGAGCCTTCCTGTACCTGGAAGCCGATCGCGATGGAGTTGGTGGGTAATGACCGCCCTGGCATCGTACGGGATATCACCCGCTTGCTGGCTGAGCAAGGGGTGAACCTTGAGCGTTTCACCACCGAAGTACGCCCGGCGCCGATGAGCAGCGAACCGTTGTTCCATGCCGATGCCTTGCTGGCGCTGCCATTGACCTTGTCGCTGGACGACCTGCAGCACAAGCTGGAGAGCCTGGCGGATGACTTGATGGTGGAGTTGAAATTGCGGCCGCAAGAGTAAGCCCAAGCGCTAGCGGGTTATCCCGATTAATCGGGGAAGGCCCTGTGGATAACCTGGGGGCGCTCCGCGCTAACCCAGCGACGGCAGGCCCTCCCGCTGTTTGTTCAAAAAACAGCCACTAATCAATAGCTTGTGCACAAACCACGGGGACGAGGGTGTGGATAACCTCTGGAGATGTTCTGCCAGGCCACGGATGGCGTGGCCTGCAGAGTTTTGATCATTTTTTGATCAGGCGCGCTTGCGCAGATTCAGCCAGGCATCGACGCTGTACAGCGCCAGGCCAGCCCAGATACACAGGAAAGCCATCAGGCTGCTGGGAGACAGGTGCTCGTCAAATAGCAGTACCGCTTGCAGCAGCACCAGGGTTGGCGCCAGATACTGGAGGAAGCCCAGGGTGGTGTAGGGCAAGTGCCGCGCAGCGGCGTTGAAGCACACCAGCGGTATCAGGGTTACCGGCCCGGCGGCGATCAGCCATAGCGCCTCGCTGCTGGTATAGAAACTGCCTTGTGCACTCATCGCCGCAGGGTGCAGCAGCAACCAGCCTAGCGCCAGGGGCACCAGCATCCAGGTTTCCACCACCAGGCCGGGCAGCGCCGCCACCGGTGCCTGTTTGCGGATCAGGCCATAGAAGCCGAAGGTCAATGCCAGTACCAGGGACACCCACGGCAGGCTACCGACTTGCCACACCTGTTGCGCCACACCTACTGCGGCCATGGCCACTGCCAGCCATTGCAGGCGGCGCAGGCGCTCACCCAGCAAAAGCATGCCCAGCAGCACGTTCACCAGCGGGTTGATGTAGTAGCCCAGGCTGGCCTCGAGCATGCGCCCGTTGTTGACCGACCACACGTAGGTCAGCCAGTTGCCGGCAATCAGGGCCCCACTGAGGGCAAGGATGGCCAGGCGGCGTGGGTTGTCGCGCAATTCGCGCCACCACTCTGGGTGCTTCCACACCAACAGCAGCAGCGAGCCGAACAGGGCGGACCAGAGCACCCGATGGACGATGATCTCAACCGCCGGGACGCTTTGTATGGCTTTGAAATAGAGGGGGAACAAGCCCCAGATGATGTAGGCCGAGAGGCCAAGAATGTACCCGCGTCGCGGGTTTGCGGCGTGCATGCAGAATCCTTGCTTAGGTAGCTAAATACAGCGACGCCTATTGTAGACAGACCTTTGCAGGCATTTAGAACAATTTCAGTGGTTGCTCATCGAGTGCCGCCGTTTGCTCGCGCAGCGCCAGGATCTGATCGCCCCAGTAACGCGGCTGGCCAAACCAGGGGAAGCTGCGCGGGAACGCCGGGTCGTCCCAGCGCCGTGCCAGCCAGGCGCTATGGTGCAGCTGGCGCAAGGCACGCAGCGGTTCGATCAGGGGGAGCTCGCGCGGGTCGAAATCGTGAAACTCGTTGTAGCCGTCGATCAGCTCTGCCAGTTGGCCCAGGCGTTCTTCACGGCTGCCGGCCAGCATCATCCACAGGTCTTGCACCGCCGGGCCCATCCTGCAGTCATCGAGGTCGACGACGTGGTAGACGTCGTCGCGGTGCATCAGGTTGCCGGGGTGCAAGTCGCCGTGCAGGCGCATCACCTTGTGCTCCGTGCGTGTGTAGAGGTCTTCGACCCGCTTGAGCAGTTCGCGCGCTACAGACTCGAAGGCGGGCAGCAATTCCCGGGGTACGAAGTCGCCCTCCAGCAGGGTTCGCAGGGACGCGTGGCCGAAGTTGTCCACAGTCAAGGCCTCGCGATGCTCGAACGGGCGTGTGGCCGCCACCGCATGCAGGCGGCCGAGCAACTGGCCCAGACGGTAGAGCTGGTCGAGGTTGCCTGGCTCCGGTGCGTGGCCGCCGCGGCGGGGGAACAGCGTGAAGCGAAAGCCCTGGTGCTCGAACAGGGTCTGTTCATTGTGTTGCAGCGGGGCGACCACCGGCACTTCGCACTCGGCGAGTTCGGCGGTGAAGCGGTGTTCTTCAAGAATCGCTTCATTGCTCCACCGGCCGGGTCGATAGAACTTGGCGATCAGTGGTTGCTCGCCTTCGATACCCACTTGGTAGACGCGGTTCTCGTAGCTGTTCAGGGCCAGTACCCGGGCGTCGCTGAGAAAGCCGAGGCTCTCCACGGCGTCCAGTACCAGGTCGGGGGTGAGGGTCGCGAAGGGGTGAGACATGGTGGCTCCGGGGTGGGCTGCAGGGGCTCATGGTATCAGTGACGGCCCTCTGGCGGGTGGCGCGAGCAACCTACACCGGGACCCCCAGCAATACGTGGGAGGGATGGAACTGCGCCCGGACCTGGCTACCGGGTGCCAGTGCCGCTCGTGCCAGCCAGTGGGCCTCGGCGAACGCACAGAGTGTCTGCCCATTACCCAGCGCCAGCCTCACTTCACGGGTGTCATGCCCATCCGCGATCACCTGTTCCACCGTTGCCTTGAGCACATTGCTGCCTGCTTCGGCTTCGTCTGCGGCGCTCAACAGCTGCACCCACCCGGCCTTGAGCAACGCCACCACCATGGTGCCGAGCGCCAGCTCCAGGCGTGACGTGCTGTCATGGGTGATCAGTGCCTCGATTTCCAGCCCGCCACCCAGCGCCAGGCTCACGCGGTCGTGCCGCCCTTCGCGGCGCAAGCCGCTGACCTGGCCTTGCAGCTGGTTGCGGGCACTGGTGCGCAACATCAGGCGCCCAAGCAGGTCAAGGTCGCTGGACTCTTCGGCCGCTTCGAGAATCTGCGCCTGCAAGGCCTGCAAGCGCTGATACAGGCGCAGTACCCGCTCGCCTTCGCCGGACAGGCGTGCGCCACCGCCGCCGCGCCCGCCGGTGCTGCGCTCGACCAACGGCTGGCTGGCCAGGTTGTTGAGTTCGTCTATGGCGTCCCATGCGGCTTTGTAGCTGATGCCTGCGGCCTTGGCGGCGCGGGTGATCGAACCTTGCTCAGCGATATGCTGAAGCAACGCGATGCGCTGTGGGCGGCGAGCGATATGCTGGGTGAGGAGAGCGGGCAGGGTCATGATGGCGCCTATCTGGGACTGACCGCTCAAGCTTGCCCCGGTTTTGCCGTGCGTGCCAGGCAATACACATCGACCCGACGTGCGCCGGCGCCGCGCAACAGGGCGGCGATGCTCTGCGCCGTGGCACCGGTGGTCAGCACGTCATCGACCACGGCCACATGCAGGCCGTGCAATGCGCCTTGATCAACCACCGCAAAGGCCTGTTGCAGATTGCGCCGCCTGGCCTTGGCATTCAGCCTTTGCTGCGCCGGTGTTTCGCGGGTGCGCTGCAGCCATCGCTCGTTGCAGTCGATTGCCAGGGCCTTGGACAACCACCTTGCCAGCATGCCTGCCTGGTTGAAGCCACGCTCGCGCTGTCGACGCTTTGCCAGTGGCACAGGCAACAGCAGCGATGGCTTGGCCAGGCCATCGGTAAAGCGGTGGCGCAAATCCAGGCTGAGCATTTCGGCCATCAAGCGCCCCAATGGCCATTGGCGATTGTGTTTGAAACGGCTGATCAGTGTGTCCACGGGAAAGCCGTAATACCACGGCGCTACCACTTGTTCGAAGGCGGGTGGACGGCGGCTGCACTGCGCGCAGGTCAGGCCGGCCATTGGCAGCGGTAGCGCACACTGCATGCAGTACTCATTCAGCCACGGCAGTTCTTCCTCGCACGCCACGCAGATGGGGTGGCGCTGCTGGGCAAAAGCGCCGCACAGCAAACAGTGGTGATCAATATTCGTACACTTGTAAACCAGTGCTTTTAACCAAGGTTGACAGTTCATAGGCCTTCCATGACTATGCGAGCTATCCGTGATGCGCTGGCGGGCATTCCTGTCCCGGCGCCAGCTACAGCCTAAACAAGGAAACGCCGATGAGCGCCAGCACAACTGCAACAACACGTCACGACTGGTCCCTGGCCGAGGTGAAGGCCCTGTTCCAGCAACCGTTCAACGACCTGCTGTTCCAGGCGCAAAGCGTGCATCGGGCGCATTTCGACCCCAACCGCGTGCAGGTTTCCACGCTGCTGTCGATCAAGACCGGCGCCTGCCCGGAAGATTGCAAATACTGTCCACAGTCGGGCCACTACAACACCGGGCTGGAAAAACAGAAGCTGATGGAGGTGCAGAAGGTGCTCGAAGAAGCGGCACGGGCCAAGGCCATTGGCTCCACCCGCTTCTGCATGGGCGCCGCCTGGAAGCACCCCTCGGCCAAGGACATGCCCTACGTGCTGGAAATGGTCAAAGGGGTCAAGGCCATGGGGCTGGAAACCTGCATGACCCTCGGCAAGCTCGATCAGGACCAGACCCAGGCGCTGGCCCAGGCAGGCCTGGATTACTACAACCACAACCTCGATACCTCGCCGGAGTTCTACGGCAGCATCATCACCACCCGCACTTACAGCGAGCGTCTGCAGACCTTGGCCTACGTACGCGATGCCGGGATGAAGATCTGCTCCGGTGGCATCCTCGGCATGGGCGAGTCGCTCGACGATCGTGCAGGCCTGCTGATCCAGTTGGCCAACCTGCCCGAGCATCCCGAGTCGGTGCCGATCAACATGCTGGTCAAAGTGGCCGGTACCCCGTTGGCCGAGGAAGAAGATGTCGATCCGTTCGACTTCATTCGTATGCTGGCGGTGGCGCGGTTGCTGATGCCCAAGTCGCATGTGCGCCTGTCCGCCGGCCGCGAACAGATGAACGAGCAGATGCAGGCCCTGGCCTTCATGGCCGGCGCCAATTCGATCTTCTACGGCGAGAAGCTGCTGACCACCGCCAACCCGCAGGCCGACAAGGACATGCAGCTGTTCGCCCGCCTGGGTATCAAGCCTGAAGCGCGTGAAGAGCATGCCGACGAAGTGCACCAGGCCGCCATCGAGCAGGCGCTGGTCGAGCAACGCAGCAGCGAGCTGTTCTATAACGCCGCGTCTGCCTGAGATGGCCTTCGATCTTGCCGCGCGTCTTGCCGAACGGCGCGCTGCAGACCTGTATCGGCAGCGGCCGCTGTTACAAAGCCCGCAAGGGCCGAACGTCGTGGTCGACGGCCAGCCGTTGCTGGCTTTCTGCAGCAATGACTACCTGGGCCTGGCCAACCACCCTGAGGTGATTGCCGCTTGGCAGGCCGGCGCCGAGCGTTGGGGCGTCGGTGGCGGGGCCTCGCACCTGGTTGTCGGCCACAGCACGCCTCACCATCAGGTCGAAGAGGCGCTGGCCGAATTGACCGGTCGCCCGCGAGCCTTGCTGTTTTCCACAGGCTACATGGCCAACCTCGGGGCCATCACCGCGCTGGTGGGGCAGGGCGATACAGTGCTGCAGGACCGCCTCAATCATGCCTCGCTGCTCGATGGCGGCTTGCTCAGTGGTGCCCGCTTCAACCGTTACCTGCACAACGATGCCGTCAGCCTGGCCAACCGCCTGGGCAAGGCCTGCGGCAATACCCTGGTGGTCACCGACGGTGTGTTCAGCATGGATGGTGATCTGGCCGACCTGCCTGCGCTGGCCGAGGTGGCGCGTGCGCGCGGGGCCTGGTTGATGGTCGACGACGCTCATGGCCTGGGTACCTTGGGTGCCCAGGGCGGCGGTATCGTCGAACACTTCGGCCTGGGCATCGACGACGTGCCGGTGCTGATCGGTACGCTGGGCAAGGCGTGCGGTACCGCGGGCGCCTTCGTTGCGGGCAGCGATGATTTGATCGAGGCACTGGTGCAGTTCGCACGGCCTTACATCTACACCACCAGCCAGCCGCCGGCACTCGCGTGCGCCACGCTCAAGAGCCTGGAGCTGGTGCGCCGCGAGACTTGGCGCCGCGAGCACCTGGCCGGGTTGATCCGTCAGTTCCGCGAGGGCGCGGCGCAGATCGGGCTGCAGCTGATGGATAGCCCGACCCCGATCCAGCCGCTGCTGATCGGCGACAGCGCACAGGCACTGCGCCTGTCACAGATGCTGCGCGAGCGTGGCCTGCTGGTCACCGCCATCCGCCCGCCTACTGTTCCTGCTGGCAGTGCACGGCTGCGGGTAACCTTGAGCGCTGCGCACAGTGAGGCGCAGGTACAGCTATTGTTGAATGCATTGGCCGATTGTTATCCACAGCTGGAGGCCGCCGATGCGTAACCGACTGATCCTTCTACCCGGCTGGGGCCTGGGGACTGCGGCTCTTGAGCCGCTGGCCGCCAGCCTGCGTGCGCAGGACGCGCGCCTGCGGGTTGAGCTGGCGCCCCTGCCGGAGCTGGCCGACCCCGATGTACAGGCGTGGGTCGATTACCTTGACCGCAAACTCCCCAGTGATGCCTGGCTGGGCGGCTGGTCGCTGGGCGGCATGCTTGCCAGTGAGCTGGCGCGCAAGCGTGGCGATCACTGTTGGGGGCTGCTGACCCTGGCCAGTAACCCCTGCTTCGTGGAACAGGCGGATTGGCCGCATGGTATGGCCCATGACACCTTCGAGACCTTCCGCGACGGTTGCCGCAGCCACACCGGCGTAACCCTCAAACGTTTCAAGAGCCTGTGCAGTGAAGGTGCCATGCAGCCGCGCACATTACTGCGTCAGCTGGGCGTGGGCGTGCCAGAGACGGACCCGCTGTACCTGAGCACCGGGCTTGAAGTGCTGGCAAAGCTGGATACCCGCGAAGCGCTGCAGGCATACGCCGGCCCGCAACTGCACCTGTTCGCCGGCAGTGACGCGTTGGTCCCCCCCGAGGCGGCCAAAGCGCTGAGCGAGTTGTTGCCCGACGTTGAAGTCGGCCTGGTTGAAGAGAGTTCCCACGCTTTCCTGTTGGAGTATCCGCAGGAATTGGCGGCGGGTATCAAGAGTTTCCTGCATGAGAGTGGCGATGACTGACCTTTCCCGTCCAACCCTGCCCGGCGCGCTGCCGGACAAGCGCCAGGTAGCGGCCTCGTTCTCCCGTGCGGCAGCCAGCTACGACAGCGTGGCGGCCTTGCAGCGCGCGGTGGGCGTGGCCCTGCTGGAGCAACTGCCGAGCACACTGACGCCATCGCGCTGGCTCGACCTGGGCAGCGGCACGGGGCATTTCAGCCGGGTGCTGGCCGAGCGGTTCACGCTGGCGACGGGCGTGGCCGTGGATATCGCCGAAGGCATGCTGCGCCATGCCCGAGGCGAGCAGGGCGGGGCTCGCTACCATGTGGCAGGCGACGCCGAGCGCTTGCCGCTGCGTGATCACAGCGTCGATCTGGTTTTCTCCAGCCTGGCAGTGCAGTGGTGCGCGCAGTTCTCCAGTGTGCTGGAAGAAGCCCGGCGGGTATTGCGCCCGGGCGGTGTGCTGGCCTTCAGCAGCCTGTGTGTCGGCACCCTCGATGAATTGCGCGCCAGTTGGCAGGCTGTGGATGGCATGGTGCATGTCAACCGCTTCCGCCGGTTCGAGGACTATCAGCGACTGTGTGCGGCAAGTGGCTTTGAGCCGCTTGGCCTGCATCAGCAGGCGCATGTGCTGCACTACCCGCATGTGCGCGGGCTGACCCATGAGCTCAAGGCACTTGGCGCCCACAACATCAATCCCGGGCGGCCGTCGGGCTTGACTGGCCGTGCCCGCATGCAGGGGCTGCTGCAGGCCTACGAAGCATTCCGCCAGCCGCAAGGGCTGCCCGCCACCTATCAAGTGGTCTATGGTGTGTTGCGCAAGCCAACGGCGTGAGAGGAGCGAAATGAGCCAGGCCTATTTCATTGCGGGTACCGATACCGACGTCGGCAAGACCACCATCGCCGCCGGGCTGTTGCATGCCGCTCGGCTGCAGGGCTTGAGCACGCTGGGTGCAAAGCCGGTAGCGTCCGGCTGCACAGCTACCGCGAAGGGGCTGCGCAACGCTGACGCTCAGGCATTGATCGACGAGAGCACGCTGAAACTGCCTTATGAGGCCATCAACCCTTTTGCTTTTGAACCTGCCATCGCGCCGCACGTGGCGGCGCGTGAAGCGGGTGTGACGCTGGAGGTGTCGGCCCTGCTCAAGGCCATGCGCCACGTGCTGGATCAGGGCGCGGATTTCACCCTGGTCGAAGGTGCGGGTGGCTGGCGCGTGCCGTTGTCTGGTCATGCCAACCTGTCCGACCTGGCGATTGCCCTCAAGTTGCCGGTGATTCTGGTGGTCGGGGTGCGTCTTGGCTGCATCAACCACGCCTTGCTCAGCGCCGAGGCGATCGCCAGGGACGGGCTGCAACTGGCCGGCTGGGTCGCCAATATCATCGAACCACGCACATCGCGCCTGGAGGAAAACCTCGCCAGCCTGGCCGAGCGCTTGCCAGCGCCTTGCCTGGGGCGGGTGCCCAAGCTCAAGCAAGCGGCTGCCGATGCGGTCGCGGAGCATCTGCAACTGGACTTGCTGGACTGAAGCACCATGCCTCACGTCTATCAGATAGCACGGGGCCATTAGCGATTTAAACGGGCCTTTATGGCCAAGGCCTGTTTTAATCAGGCCTGTTCACATCCAGCGTCATTGGAGTTTTGACATGGAAATCACCGGTAGCTCCGCGTATTACGCGGGCCTCAGCGCCATCCAGAGCGGGCAGAACCGCGTCGATCAGGCGGCCAGCCAGATCGCCAGCAACTCTGTCGAACGCGCCGCCACCAGCCAGTCCAGCGATTTTCAGGCCGAGCGCCTGCGTGCGGTCGACCGCAGCCAGCAGATGGACCTTGCCACCAGCACAGTGCAGCTGGCCCTGGGCAAGACCGAGGTGGAACTGGGCGCGAAAGTCGCCAAGGCTTCCGACGAAATGCTCGGTCGGTTCATCGATACCTACGCCTGAGGGCGAAACATTCAGAAACCTGCACGGGGCTTTGTGCAAGCGGGCCTGCCCGCGGATGCGTTTGATCAGGCTGCATTTTTTGCCTGAGCCGACGCCTTCGCGGCCAGGCCCGCTGCCTTTGTCATGGGTGTCTTTCAAGGCGGTGGCATAAACGCCATCTTTCGCGGCGTAAATGGCACCATAGTCCCTCCTTGACATCGGTCAGTCCTAAACGTAAGTTTCAAACAACTGTTTGACCGAAAGCCGGCAAGAGCTGGTCGGTATCAGCGGTCTCCCCACCGGACTCATCACAGAGGTTCATCGCAATGCCTGATTACAAAGCCCCCTTGCGTGATATTCGCTTCGTGCGCGACGAGCTGCTTGGCTATGAGGCGCACTATCAGAGCCTGCCGGGTTGCCAGGACGCAACGCCCGACATGGTCGACGCGATCCTCGAAGAAGGCGCGAAATTCTGTGAGCAGGTACTGGCCCCGCTGAACCGCGTCGGTGACCTGGAAGGCTGCACCTGGAGCGAGTCCGGCGTGAAGACCCCGACTGGTTTCAAGCAAGCCTACGAGCAGTTCGTCGAAGGCGGCTGGCCGAGCCTGGCCCATGACGTCGCCCATGGCGGTCAGGGCCTGCCTGAGTCGCTGGGCCTGGCGTTGAGCGAGATGGTGGGCGAGTCGAACTGGTCGTGGGGCATGTACCCAGGCCTGTCCCATGGTGCGATGAACACCATTTCTGCCCACGGTACTGAAGAGCAGCAGGAAACCTACCTGACCAAACTGGTATCGGGCGAATGGACGGGCACCATGTGCTTGACCGAACCGCACTGCGGCACCGACCTGGGCATGCTGCGCACCAAGGCCGAGCCGCAAGCTGATGGCTCGTACCGCATTTCCGGCACCAAGATCTTCATTTCTGCCGGCGAACACGACATGGCCGACAACATCGTCCACATCGTGCTGGCCCGCCTGCCGGATGCCCCGGCCGGCACCAAAGGTATCTCGCTGTTCATCGTGCCGAAGTTCCTGCCCGACGCGCAGGGCGGGGTAGGGGAGCGCAACGGCGTGAGCTGCGGCTCGATCGAGCACAAGATGGGCATCCACGGCAACGCTACCTGCGTGATGAACTTCGACAGCGCCACCGGCTACTTGATCGGCCCAGCCAACAAGGGCCTGAACTGCATGTTCACGTTCATGAACACTGCCCGCCTGGGCACCGCGCTGCAAGGCCTGGCCCATGCCGAGGTGGCCTTCCAGGGTGGCCTGAAGTACGCCCGTGACCGTCTGCAGATGCGTTCGCTGACCGGCCCCAAAGCGCCTGACAAGGCTGCTGACCCGATCATCGTGCACCCGGACGTTCGCCGCATGCTGCTGACCATGAAGGCCTTCGCCGAAGGCAACCGCGCCATGGTCTACTTCACCGCCAAGCAGGTGGACATCGTCAAATACAGCCAGGACGAGGAAGAGCGCAAGAAGGCCGACGCCCTGCTGGCGTTCCTGACCCCGATCGCCAAGGCGTTCATGACCGAAGTCGGCTTCGAGGCGGCCAACCACGGCGTGCAGATCTACGGCGGCCACGGCTTCATCGCCGAGTGGGGCATGGAGCAGAATGTGCGCGACAGCCGTATTTCCATGCTGTACGAAGGCACCACCGGCATCCAGGCCCTCGACCTGCTGGGCCGCAAAGTGCTGATGACCCAGGGCGAAGCACTCAAAGGCTTCACCAAGATCGTGCACAAGTTCTGCCAGGCGCAGGAAGGCAATGAGGCGGTCAAGGAGTTCGTCGAGCCGCTGGCTGCGATCAACAAGGAATGGGGTGAGCTGACCATGAAAGTGGGCATGGCTGCCATGAAGGACCGCGAAGAAGTAGGCGCTGCCTCGGTTGATTACCTGATGTACTCCGGTTATGCGTGCCTGGCGTACTTCTGGGCCGACATGGCACGCCTGGCTGCCGAGAAGCTGGCTGCCGGCACTTCGGAAAAGGCCTTCTACACCGCCAAGCTGCAGACGGCGCGCTTCTACTTCCAGCGTATCCTGCCGCGTACTCGCACCCATGTGGCGACCATGCTGTCCGGTGCCAACAACCTGATGGCGATGGACGAAGAGCACTTCGGCCTGTCCTACTAAGCCGCAAGGCTTCACAAAAACCCGCTTGCCTGACCGGCAGGCGGGTTTTTTTATTTCCGGGGGCCGCTGCGCGCCCCAAGATCCGGTTACAAGAAAAGCTCAAGCCCTCCGCCCCTGCTGCCGTTAACCCCCGTGCATTCATCTATTCATGTGCGCTGCCGATGAAGTAAGGGCACAATGCCATTATTGATCTGCCGGGTCGGAGATTACCCTTGTTTCGTTTAAACGCTGTACGCGCAAGCCACTTCCTGCCTTCACTTATCCTCTTGCTGGCAGGGCTTGCGGCGGCTTACGTAAGAGACCTCAGCGTCTTCTTCACATCACTGTTCAACGTCCTGCCTACCTTGGTGCTGCTGCTGGGCGGCGCTTACTGTGCGGTTTACCGTCGCCAGCGCGAGCTGTTCTTGATGGTCACGGTCTACATCGCCTATTTCCTGCTCGATACCCAGACCGACTACTACCGTGACAACGGCCGTGTGCGCGAGGACGCAGCGGTGATCTTCCATCTGGTCTGCCTGCTTCTGCCTGCATTGTTCGGGCTGTTTGGCGCCTGGCAGGAGCGTACCCACTTGGCCCAGGACCTGCTTGCCCGGTTCGCGGTGCTGTTCGCTGTGGGTAGCGTGGCCGTGGCGCTGGAGCAAAGCTTTCCCCAGGCTTTGCTGGCTTGGTTGGCGGAAATACGCTGGCCGTCACTGCATGGGCAGTGGATGAGCCTGATTCAGATGGTCTACCCGTTGTTCATGGGTGTTTTCATCCTGCTGGTGGTGCAGTACCTGCGTGAGCCAAGGCCCCTGCATGCAGCTCAGATCATCGGGCTGATCGGTATCTTCTGGATGCTGCCCAAGACGTTCATCCTGCCGTTCACCCTGAACATCATGTGCAGCCAGGTGATGTTGATGATCGCTGCGGCGGTTTCTCACGAGGCCTACCAGATGGCCTTCCGTGACGAGCTGACCGGCCTGCCCGGGCGGCGTGCATTGAACGAACGCATGCAGCGCCTGGGGCGCAATTACGTGATTGCCATGACCGACGTCGATCACTTCAAGAAATTCAACGACACCCACGGCCACGATGTCGGTGACCAGGTATTGCGCCTGGTCGCGAGCCGGCTGTCGAAGGTCACCGGTGGCGGGCGCGCCTACCGCTACGGCGGCGAGGAGTTTGCCCTGGTGTTCGCCGGCAAGACCGCCGAGGAGTGCGTGCCGCATGTGGAAGCTGTGCGGGAAATGATCGCCAACTACACGATGCAGCTTCGTGACCAGAACAACCGGCCGCAGGACGATTCCGCCGGGCGACAACGCCGCAGCGGCAGTGGTGCAGGCACGGTATCGGTGACCATCAGTATCGGCGTCGCTGAACGCCTGATGGAGCATCGCAACCCCGAAGAGGTACTGAAGTCCGCCGACCAGGCGCTTTACAGCGCCAAAGGTGCCGGCCGCAACTGTGTCATGGTTTATGGCCAACAATCACGACGCGGGGCCGTTCGTACTGCGTGACTGTAATTGACTATATGGTCGCGTGATGACCCTATGTCTCGCAAAAGTTGTTCGGTTACACTGGATTCAATCCCGTGCTGCGGTCCTTCGAGACCGCCCCGACCCTACCCGCGAGAGGTTGTCATGGCTGAATATAAAGCGCCGCTGCGCGACATGCGCTTCGTTCTGAATGAAGTCTTCAACGTGGCAGAGCTGTGGGCGCAACTGCCTGAGCTGGCCGAAACGGTCGATGCGCAAACCGCACTCGCCGTTCTGGAAGAAGCAGGCAAGGTCACCAGCAAGTCCATCGCGCCGCTCAGCCGCGCGGCTGACGAAGAAGGCTGTCACTGGGAAAACGGTGCGGTAAGTACCCCAGCTGGCTTCATCGAGGCCTACAACACTTACGCCGAGGGCGGCTGGGTAGGTGTGGGCGGCGATCCCCAGTACGGTGGCATGGGCATGCCCAAGGCGATTTCCGCCCAGGTTGAGGAAATGGTCAACGCTTCGAGCCTGGCGTTTGGCCTGTACCCCATGCTGACCGCTGGGGCCTGCCTGTCGATCAACGCCCACGCCAGCGAAGCGCTCAAGGAAAAGTACCTGCCGAACATGTATTCCGGCGTGTGGGCAGGCTCCATGTGCCTCACCGAGCCCCATGCCGGTACCGACCTCGGCATCATCCGTACCAAGGCCGAGCCCCAGGCCGATGGCAGCTACAAGGTCAGCGGCACGAAGATCTTCATCACCGGCGGCGAACACGACCTGACCGAAAACATCATCCACCTCGTGCTGGCCAAGCTGCCGGACGCACCGGCGGGGCCTAAAGGTATCTCGCTGTTCCTGGTGCCCAAGTTCCTGGTCAACGATGACGGCAGCCTCGGGGCGCGCAACCCGGCTACCTGTGGCTCGATCGAGCACAAGATGGGTATCCAGGCCTCGGCCACGTGCGTGATGAACTTCGATGAAGCCGTAGGTTACATCGTCGGTGAGCCGAACAAGGGCCTGGCGGCGATGTTCACCATGATGAACTACGAGCGCCTGGGCGTGGGCATTCAGGGCTTGGCCACGGCGGAACGTTCCTACCAGAATGCCGTCGAGTATGCCCGCGACCGTTTGCAGAGCCGCGCCCCTACCGGTCCGCAGGCCAAGGACAAGGCGGCCGACCCGATTATCGTCCACCCGGACGTGCGCCGCATGCTGCTGACCATGAAAGCGCTGATCGAAGGTGGCCGCGCCTTCTCGACGTACGTGGCAATGCAGTTGGACAGCGCCAAGTACAGCGAAGAGCCGGGTACGCGCAAACGCAGTGAAGAGCTGGTGGCACTGTTGACCCCGGTCGCCAAGGCGTTCCTCACCGATCTGGGCCTGGAGTGCGCGGTGCATGGCCAGCAGGTGTTCGGTGGGCATGGCTACATTCGTGAGTGGGGCCAGGAGCAGCTGGTTCGCGATGTACGCATTACCCAGATCTACGAAGGCACCAACGGCATTCAGGCCCTGGACCTGATGGGCCGCAAGGTGGTGGCCAGTGGTGGTGCTTACTACAAGCTGTTCTCTGAGGAAATTCGCCAGTTCATCGCCAGTGCGGGGGCTGACCAGGATGAGTTCGCCAAGCCGCTGGGTGCCTACCTCGACCAACTCGACGGGCTGACCGAGTGGGTACTGGAGCGGGCCAAAGGCAACCCGAATGAAATCGGTGCCGCATCGGTCGAGTACCTGCATGCCTTTGGCTATGTCGCCTATGCCTACATGTGGGCGTTGATGGCGCGTGCGGCCAAGGCGGGCGAGGGCGATGAGGCGTTCTACTCGGCCAAGCTGGGCACAGCGCGGTTCTACTTCGCCAGGCTTCTGCCGCGGGTGGATTCGTTGGTGGCTTCGGTCAAGGCGGGGAGCGAGTCGTTGTACTTGCTGGATGCCGAACAGTTCTGAGCAGTGGCATGTAGGCACCGCGTTTATTGATGGACGTTGCTTGTAAGCATTTTCCTACATAACGCGGTGACTTTTCGCCACTGGTGTCAGATTGGATCCACGGCTAATCTTTTCCCATGGACGTTGCGCAGGAAGCGCAAAGGACAGAACAGGGACAAACGAAGGATTTCCTGCCAGGACGGTAGGGCGATAAGGATGTCACAGGGAAAAAGTCTGGGAAAACCCCGCTTCGGCGGGGTTTTCTTTGCGCGCGTGTATTTCAGCCAAGTACATCCAGCGCTGAAGCCCCCAATTGCCGTGCGTCGGCCTCCTCCTCCAGCAGCGTACGCAGCAACTCAACCGATGCTTGCTGGCGCTGCGCATCACGAAATACCAGGCCAACCTTCAACGGCACCCGCGGTTCGCTCAAGGGTTTCCACAGCAGCCCTTGGTCATCTTCGGCAGCATCCTTGGCGCGGCCAGGCAGGATAGTGGCCAGTGCGGTATGGGCCAGGCTGTCGAGAATGCCGCCCATGTTGTTCATCTCTGCCTGAACCTGCGGCCTGCGCCCTAGGCTGGCCAGTTGTTGCTTCCAGATCTGGCGGACCTGGAACTCCTCGCCAAGCATCAGCATCGGCAGTTCAGCCGCTTGCCGGATAGAGACCTTCTTGAAGTCCTTCAACGGGTGGGTATCAGGGATGACCAATTGCAGTTCATCTTCGTACAGCAGCAAGCCGTGCAGCCCTGGCTGGCGTGGCGGCAGGTAGCTGATACCGATATCAAGGTTGCCGTTGAGCAGGCGTCGTTCGATTTCCAGCCCGGACAGCTCGTAGATCTGTACCACAAGATGCGGCTGGGCCTTGCGCAAGCGCTCTAGCAACTGCGGAACCAGGCTCGGGCGCACTGTCTGTAGCACGCCGATGGCCAGCGTGCGCAAGGATTGGCCCTTGAAGTTACGCATCGCTTCGTGGGCGCGCTGCAGCCCGTCGAGCAGGGGTAGGGCGTGGTTGTAAAGGGTGTGAGCCGCCAGGGTCGGCAGCAGGCGCTTGTTGCTGCGCTCGAAAAGGCTCAGGTCAAGGCTGTGCTCAAGCTGGCGGATCTGCTGGGAGAGGGCCGGCTGAGACAGTGACAGCCGTTCAGCGGCGCGGCCGACATGGCCTTCTTCATACACCGCGACGAAATAACGCAGTTGGCGAAAATCCATAAGTATTACTTATCGAAAAAGCTGAAAAAACGAAATGGCCGCTAGCGCCGCCTGAGCCTAGTCTATCGCTGTATTTCAGCGGCTTACAGCGATCAATTCGCGCATTGTTACCCCGTTCGAAAAACACTTTTGATAGGAAAGGCAAAATTATCAAGCGCCGGCGCCGAGACCGGACGCTGCCCCCTGCGGTGACTGGCTGGAGCCCCCCATGAACCTGTTCAACCTGCGCCGATCGGTCCCCGCCACGGCTGTCGAGCCAAAGCGCGCGCCGGTCATCGTGCCAGACGCATCGGCGTTGTCGCGTGAGCGCCTGATGCCCGGCACCGAGCGGGCGCCTCAAGTGTTCGTGCGCGGCCAAGGCTCCTGGTTGTGGGACCACGAAGGGCATGCCTACTTGGATTTTACCCAGGGCGGCGGGGTGAACAGCCTGGGCCACAGCCCTGGCGTGGTGGCCAAGGCGCTGGGCAACCAGGCCCAGGCGTTGATCAACCCGGGGGCGGGTTTCCATAGCCGTGGTTTGCTGGCGCTGGTCAACCGCTTGTGCCAGAGCACCGGTAGCGATCAGGGCTATCTGCTCAACAGCGGCGCCGAGGCCTGCGAGGGGGCGATCAAGTTGGCGCGCAAGTGGGGCCAACTGCACCGCAACGGCGCTTATCACATCATCACTGCCAGTCAGGGCTGCCATGGCCGTAGCCTGGGGGCCCTGTCGGCGTCCGATCCGCTGCCGTGCAACCGCTGCGAGCCCGGCCTGCCGGGCTTCAGCAAAGTGCCATTCAATGACCTTGCTGCCCTGCACGCCGCAGTGGATTCGCGCACCGTGGCAATCATGCTCGAGCCTGTCCAGGGCGAGGCGGGTGTCATCCCTGCCACGCAGGAGTACCTCAAGGGCGTGGAAACACTGTGCCGTGAGCTGGGCATCCTGCTGATCCTCGATGAGGTGCAGACCGGTATGGGTCGTTGTGGTGCGCTGCTGGCCGAGGAGCTTTATGGGGTGCGCGCGGACATCATCACCCTAGGCAAGGGGCTGGGCGGCGGTGTGCCATTGGCTGCCTTGCTTGCCCGGGGCACAGCATGCTGCGCTGCGCCTGGCGAACTGGAAGGCAGCCACCACGGCAATGCCCTGATGTGCGCCGCCGGCCTGGCTGTTTTGGACGCTGTGCTGGAGCCTGGCTTTCTCGCCCAGGTGCAGGATAACGGCCGCCACCTGCGCGAAGGCCTGAGCCGCCTGGCCGGGCGCTATGGCTTGGGTGAAGTACGCGGGCAAGGCCTGCTGTGGGCCCTGCAACTGAAAGAACACCTGGCCCGCGAACTGGTGGCAGCGGCCCTGCACGAAGGCCTGCTGCTGAATGCGCCGCAAGCGGATGTGGTGCGTTTTTCGCCAGCGCTTACCGTGAGCAAAGGCAACATCGATGAAATGCTGTTGCGCCTGGCCCGGGCGTTCGCCCGCCTGCACGCGCAGCAGCAGGCCCGTCGCGAGGTACCGGCGTAGCTGTATAGCAAGACCGAGAATTTTACGAACCGTCTGGCGTTCCTGCGCATCGCCCCTGGCCTGTTTCATTCGGCCCGGGGCGTTTTTTTTTGCCGGTGGAACCTCTGTGGCGGGCGGCTAGTCTTTGATGTAACCCTTCAGGAGAAACTCGCATGGACCTTATTCGCATCATCATTGCTATTCTTTTGCCACCTCTGGGCGTGTTTCTGCAGGTGGGTTTTGGCGGGGCGTTCTGGTTGAATATTCTGCTGACCCTGCTGGGATACATTCCAGGGATCGTGCACGCGGTGTACATCATCGCCAAGCGCTGAGGCGCCGGGGGTTGAAGACATGCCTGTCTCCCAACCCCCGCAACAGTCATCAGTTTCTAAGCTCGCTATGCAATGCGTTTTACCATGAGTTTGTCGACGTAGTGTTTCAGCGCGTTCAGTGGGAACCCGGTGTTGTACGCGCCCCATTTCAAGTAATGCCGGGCAGGGGAGAATGTCTGGCATACGAGGGTGTAAGGATCCTCTTCACCGGGTTGCCTGGGTTTCCCTTCTCGGTCGGCCGTGAATTTCTGGGGGGCATTATCCAGAAATAGCTGAACCGTACCGATATCTTGGTCACTGGAGAGCAGAACCCGAATGCGGATGTCGTACCACGTGTCCGCTTCAATGTGCGTCCACCACACCACCTTGTGTTTTTCACCATCAAGCCGGGTGTTGTAGTGCGTCATTTCAAAACGGCCGGCCTGCACCTTCATGAAAAAAGGGTATACGTTGCTGCCCTCGGACTTCCACTGAAAGATCACATAGTCGCCATAGGGGGCGTTGTCGACTTCCGGAAACTTGCTGCTCCAACAGAAGTCGTAAATCTGGTTATCCTTCCAGCCTTCATAAACTTCGTAGGGTGCCACATTGACTTTGATGGAGTTGGACTCGCACCGATAGTTTGTCGAGTGGGCCGGTTTGTCAAACAGCCAGACTTTACCTCGCTCCGTATCGTGTACTACCTTGAGGCTGGCACCCGTCTCGGAACCACCTGTCTCTACCATTCTGAAGAGGTCATTGGGCGCTTTCTGCTCATCTTCCTGGGTGCGATCGAGGGGTGTGGTTGACCCGACCCACATCAGAAAGTTATCAGGGGCACTGCGTGGGCAGCTCTCCTCTTTAACCTCCGGCTGGTTCTTTTCAAGGAGTGCACCCTGGTTTTTGTCCGGCGATAACCATTGCCGTAATAGCGCCCATGCCCGCATGGCAAAGTGCGGTCGGCCATATTTTTGATCTTTGATAGGTGCTTCGTGTTCGTCGTTTTCCATCATGGCGGCCCGGTGTCCATTTACAGTAACCGCCGCCCTGAAAGCGCATTCATACAGGTCAAGGACGGCGCGATTACTGCGAAGTTAGGACCAGAACCAAAACACGTCTACTGACAAAATTGCCAGGTAATTGAGGTGTTGCCGAGTGCAATGTGCTCTCAACTTTTATCCTGTTGATGGTTGATCACGTTGCTAAAGAACAGCCACTCCTGTTCCAGCGCATGCGCCAGGTTATCCGCCTGCCGGAAGCCGTGCCGTTCGAGGGCATAGAAATGCCCCTCTGCCTGAATACCCTTGGCCTTGAGCGCTGCGAGCATTTCTCGGGTCTGCTCCGGCACCACCACAGCATCCAGTTCACCCTGAAAGAAAATCACCGGCACGTTGATCTGCTCGGCATGCAGCAGTGGGGTGCGTTGGCGATAGCTCTCGGCATCCTGCTGCGGGTCGCCGATCAGCCAGTCCAGGTAATCCCCTTCGAACTTGTGCGTGGCACGGCCCAGGGCTAGCGGGTCGCTGACCCCATAGAGGCTGGCGCCGGCGCGGAACACGTCATGGAACGCCAAGGCGCACAGCGTGGTGTAGCCCCCCGCGCTGCCGCCGCGGATGAACGCCTTGTGCTTGTCGACCAAACCCTGAGCGGCCAGGTATTCGACCGCCGCGCAAGCATCGGCCACATCGCTCTCACCCCAACGCAGGTGCAGTGCCTGGCGGTATTCCCGGCCATAGCCGGTGCTGCCCCGGTAGTTCAGGTCGGCCACGGCAAAGCCGCGTTGGGTCCAGTACTGGATGCGTGGGTCCAGCACGGGATAGCAGGCTGAGGTCGGCCCGCCATGTATGAACACCACCAGCGGTGCGGCGCCCTGCGACTGCGATGGCGGGTAGAAGAAGCCATGGGCCTGTTCCTCGTCACTGCCATAGTGGAAGGACTGCGGCAGGCTGACCTGTTCTGCCGGCAGGATTTCGGCACCACCGGCCAGTACGCGCACCTCGTGGTGGCGGCGGTCAATGGCAATCACAGCCGGCGAGCTGATGGGCGAGGCGGCGATGGCATACAGGTGCTCGCTGTCCATGGCCAGGCTGCGAAAGCGCGTGTAGGCACTGGCATAACGCGCCATGTGGCCATCTTCAGCCCGCATCCCCAATTGCCCGAAGCCGTCTTTGAACCAGCTGGCCAGGTAGCTTTGCGGCCCCAGCGCCAGCCAGGTACAGGTGCCAAGCTGCCAAGGCGCGGCGGCGTGGTCCGCAAGCGCGGCAGGCAACGCCTGCCAGTGGCCCTCGACCTCACCCCAGGGCTGCCAGAAGCCGTTGCGGTCGGACAGGCAGTACAGGCGGCCTTCGGCATCGAAGCGCGGCTGTTGCAGCGATTCGTCAGCAGCGGCTACACGCTGCACCGGGCCCCAGTGGCCGCTGGCATCCCGGGTGCGACACATCAGCCGGGTGACGGTCCAAGGCTGTGCCGGGCGGTCCCATTCGACCCATGCCAGGCGTTGGCCATCGGCACTCACTGTGGGTGAGGCATAGAAATCGGCGCCTTCGGCCAGCACCTCGCGGCTGCATTCATCCAGCGCGACCAGGCGATGCTCTACCTGCTCGGCATGCCGCTCCTCGACGGCCAGCACTTGGCCAGCGTGCCACTGCACATCGCCGTAGCGGCAGCTGGCATCCTGAGTCAGCGCGCGCGGTGGCAGGTCGTCCAGTGGCTGGGTGTAGACCTGTTGATCCTTTTCGTTGACGAACACCAGCCCGTCGCCACCCAGGCAGAAGCTGCCACCGCCATACTCGTATACCCGGCTGCGCACGCTGAAGCCATCCGCGGTCAGGCAGCGTGCCTGGTGGTAAAGCCAGTGCCAGATGCGGCAAGCACCATCGGCCGGGCGGAATTCGATCCAGAACAACCCGTCGGCAGTGACTTTGAGTTCCGTGAAGTCGGTGCCGGCGGCAACCGCCTGGGCCGCACTGAATTCAGCCGCGGGCGATGACACGGGAGTTTCGATCATTGCGGAAGGTCATCTGTTCAATGGCAAGGTCGGCTGTTTCTGCCTCCTCGCGGGCTTTGAGGATGATGCCGTGGTCGGCCGACTTGGCGCACACCGGGTCGGCGTTGCTGGCGTCGCCGGTGAGCATGAAGGCCTGGCAGCGGCAGCCGCCGAAGTCCTTTTCTTTCTCGTCGCACGAACGGCAGGGTTCGGGCATCCAGTCATAACCACGGAAACGGTTGAAGCCGAACGAGTCGTACCAGATGTGCTTGAGGTCGTGATCGCGAACATTTGGGAACTGCACCGGTAGCTGACGGGCGCCATGACAGGGCAGGGCAGTGCCGTCCGGCGTGATGGTCAGAAACAGGCTGCCCCAGCCATTCATGCAGGCCTTGGGGCGTTCCTCGTAGTAGTCCGGCGTGACGAAGATCAGCTTGCACGGGTTGCCTTCGGCCTTGAGCTTCGCACGGTACTCGTTGGTGATCCGTTCAGCGCGTTCAAGTTGCTCACGGGTCGGCAACAGGCCCAAGCGGTTGAGGTGCGCCCAGCCATAGAACTGGCAGGTGGCAAGCTCGACGAAATCGGCCTCCAGCGCCACGCACAACTCGATGATGCGGTCGATCTTGTCGATGTTGTGCCGGTGGGTGACGAAGTTGAGCACCATCGGATAGCCATGGGCTTTCACCGCACGGGCCATCTCCAGTTTTTGTGCAAAGGCCTTTTTCGACCCCGCCAGCAGGTTGTTCACCTGTTCGTCGCTGGCCTGGAAACTGATCTGGATGTGGTCCAGACCGGCTTCCTTGAAGTTGGCGATACGTGCCTCGGTCAGGCCGATGCCGGAGGTGATCAGGTTGGTGTAGTAACCCAACTGGCGCGCTTCGCCGATCAGTTCGGCGAGGTCCTGGCGCACCAGCGGTTCGCCACCGGAAAAACCGATCTGCGCAGCGCCCATTTCACGGGCTTCGGCCATTACCTTGAACCACTGTGCGGTCGTCAGCTCCTTACCCTGTTCGGCGAAGTCGAGCGGGTTCGAGCAGTACGGGCACTGCAGCGGGCAGCGATAGGTCAGTTCGGCCAGCAGCCACAGCGGCAGGCCGACCGGTACCTCAGGCGAGGGTGATCCAGTGTTCGCCACGGGCCACCTCCATGAATTGCTCGATGTCATCAGCGACTTCGGGCACACCAGGAAATTGCTGTTCGAGCTCGGTGATGATCGCGTTCACGTCACGTTTGCCGTCGATCAGGCCGCCAATGAGGGAGGCGCTGTCATTGAGCTTGATCATGCCCTCAGGGTAGAGCAGCACATGGCCTTTCTGCGCCGGTTCGTACTGGAAACGATAACCGGGGCGCCAGTTCGGCACTTGTTTGCGGTCGAAACTCATAGGGCAATCCCCTTGTGCCATACCCGTTGCTGGGTGACGGTGTGATACGGCGGGCGGTGCAGCTCATAGGCCATGCTCATGGCATCGAGCATGCTCCAGAGGATATCCAGCTTGAACTGCAGGATTTCCAGCATACGCTCCTGGGCCGCCCGGGTGGTGTAGTGCTGCAAGGTGATCGTCAGGCCGTGTTCGACATCGCGCCGGGCCTGGCCCAGGCGGGTGCGGAAGTACTCGTAGCCGGCAGGATCGATCCACGGGTAGTGTTGCGGCCAGCTGTCCAGGCGCGACTGATGGATCTGCGGGGCGAACAGTTCGGTCAGCGAGCTGCTGGCCGCTTCCTGCCAGCTGGCACGGCGGGCGAAGTTCACGTACGCGTCGACGGCGAAGCGCACACCTGGCAGCACCAGCTCTTGGGAGCGCAGCTGGTCCGGGTCGAGCCCCACGGCCTGACCCAGGCGCAGCCAGGCTTCGATACCACCGTCTTCGCCCGGGGCGCCGTCGTGGTCGAGCAAGCGCTGGATCCACTCACGGCGCACTTCCCGGTCCGGGCAGTTGGCCAGGATCGCGGCATCCTTCATCGGGATGTTCACCTGGTAGTAGAAGCGGTTGGCCACCCAGCCCTGAATCTGTTCGCGGGTAGCGCGCCCTTCGTACATCGCCACGTGGTAGGGGTGATGAATATGGTAGTAGGCGCCCTTGGCGCGCAGAGCCTGCTCGAATTCGGCAGGCGACAGTGGCAGTGCTTCGCTCATCGGGCCTCCTTACAACTCGATGCTCATGCCGTCGAAGGCGACTTCTACCCCTCGGCGCTGGACCTCGGCGCGTTCGGGGGAGTCTTCGTCCAGAATCGGGTTGGTGTTGTTGATGTGGATAAGTACCTTGCGCTGGCTTGGGAAGCCGTCCAGCACCTCAAGCATGCCGCCGGGACCATTCTGCGCCAGGTGGCCCATTTCGCGGCCAGTACGGGTACCGACCCCGCGGCGCTGCATTTCATCATCCTCCCACAGCGTGCCGTCGACCAGCAGGCAGTCAGCGTCACGCATCATTGCCAGCAGTTTGTCGTCGACCTGGCCCAGGCCGGGCGCGTAGAACAGCTTGCCGCCGGTGCGGGTGTCTTCTACCAGCAGCCCCAGGTTGTCGCCCGGGTGTGGGTCGAAGCGGTGCGGGGAGTAAGGCGGTGCGGCGCTGCGCAGCGGGAAGGGGGTGAACTTGAGACGAGGGCAGGCCGGAATGACGAAGCTGCCCTCGAGCTCGATACGGTTCCACTGCAGGCCACCGTTCCAGTGGCTGAGCATGTTGAACAGCGGGAAGCCGGTGGTGAGGTCCTGATGGACCATGTCGGTGCACCAGACCTGATGCGGGCAGCCTTCGCGCAGACTGAGCAGGCCGGTGGTGTGGTCGATCTGGCTGTCGAGCAGGACGATGGCGTTGATGCCGGTGTCGCGCAGGGCACGGGCCGGCTGCATTGGCGCGAACGCCTGCAGCTGGGCACGGATGTCGGGTGAGGCGTTGCACAGGATCCAGTGAACACCGTCGTCGGACAGGGCTATCGACGACTGGGTACGTGCCGTGGCGCGCAGGCTGCCATCGCGATAGCCCTTGCAGTTGACGCAGTTGCAGTTCCACTGCGGAAAACCGCCGCCGGCGGCGGAACCGAGAATCTGGATGTACATGGTTGCTCTCTATCCGAACTGTGCGAAGAACCGTAGCCTGAAAAACGACAACGCCCCGGCTGGCCGAGGCGTTGAGACGCAGGCAATGCTTAGCGGCTGGCGAAGTACATGGTCACTTCGAAGCCGATACGCAGGTCAGTGTATGCAGGTTTGGTCCACATGGTTTTTGCTCCTTCCGGGTCAGGGTAGAGGGTTCAGCTATTTGTTTGGCGTCGCCTCGCGCCGAAGGTTCCGGCGGCTGAGATAGCGTTATCTTACAAGAAAATCATGTACCGAAAGGTTAATTCTTCGAAACGCGCCCTTGCGGTATACGTAACAATGGATTCCGGGTCAGTGCCAGGCCCCCTCTGGCGCAGGCCCATTGGCCAGGCAGAGCGAGGGTGAATCGGCTGCGAGCAGGCCACCCAGCAAATCGTCCAGATGTGCTTGTTGCGTTTTCAGGATAGCCGCGCTTAATGCGGGGAGATCACCGGGTAGTGTAGCCAAGTGTGTCTGCCATGCCCAATCGGCGAGGTCCGCGTTGGCCATGGCTGGCTCGTCGAACTGTTCCGCCAACCTCTGGCGTGCAGCTGCGTCCAGGCGTACCCCCTGGCGCAGAAGGGTGAGCAGGTGACCGAGGATCTCAGCGTGGGTGGCATGGGGTGATTGCACGCCGAACAGAAGCCCGCCGATGCCCTCCACCTGACGAAAGGTACTGAATACGGCGTAACCCAGCTGCAATTCCACACGTAACCTTTGGTACACAGGCCCTTGCAGCAACTGGGCGAGAAGCCGGCCGCAGGCCTGCTGGTGCGCAGGCACGGGGCAGAACAACAGCAGTGCGGGCTCGCTGCCCGGCACCTTGGCGTGGTGCCAGCGCCGGCCGTGCCAGGCGGGCGGCGGTACGGGCATGCCGAACTGTCCGGGGCAGCCTTGCAAGGCTGCGCTCAGGGCTTGCAGGGCAGTTGTATCGAACCCCACCGCCAGGCCATGCCATCGGCTGTGCTGCCATGCATCATCGAGTGCCTGTTGATTGACCGCCCTGGTTGGCTCGGGCGTTGGTACTGCGCCTGTGAGTGCCTCTGGCAGTTGGTTGAGCAGGGCCCTGATCGGGATCAGCAAGGGGGGCTGTTGTGTAGGCGGATCCCAGTCAGCAGCGGGCGAACGCAAACACGCGATGGCGAGTTCGACGGCTTTTATGACCGCTGTGAGCAGGCCAGCGCAACGCAGCTGCCAATACTCGCCTGCAGCACTGAACTGCAGTTGCACAGCGGCACGCTCGCAGCGTGCCTGTAGCGGCTGCAGGGCGCGTTCCAGCACAGCATAGAGGCGCTGGCGCAGGGCCGAAGGCACTTGCCAGCGCAGATGAACTGCCCCGTACTGGCGCGCCGCTGGCAGTTGCTGATTGACCGTCAGCGCTGCAGGCAATTGCGGCAATTGCGTGGGGGGCAAGCCGGGAAGCAGCAAGGGATCGGCGGCTGGCAACTGCCATGGGCCATGCTTGCGCGATGGCAGGCCTTCGAGCAGTGCCTGAAATGCGCAGAGTGCCTGTGCATCAAGTGCCGCCAATGGCTGGCCTGCGCTGTCGCGGCGGGCCAGATCGAGGGGGCTGGCGTTGCGTTCGCGGCTCTGTTGCAAAAGGCCGAATTCGGCGTTCAGGTGCGCCGGATCGCACTGTCGGATGAAGCCGAACCATCCGTGCAGCAGGGCGTGAGCTTCTTCTGCACAGGCGTCTTTGCTGAGTTCGAGCTCGATGTGCCAGAGCATCTGCCCGGCGAAGGCATAGAGCATTTCAGCCTTGAACGCTTGCAGCCAGCCGCGCTGGCGTAGTGCATCCAGCCAGGTGCCCGGCCTGCTGTCGCTCAAGCCGGCAATCAGCAGCTCCAATGCCCGTTCGGCACCAGGGGGCAGGTTTTCATGGGTGAAGACCAGGCCAGTGCTGGTGCTCGACAGGGCCGGTGGCGGTGTTTGTGGCCTGCGTTCGCCACACGCAAACGCACCGGCGTAGTGCCTTCCAAGCTGTTCGAGCTCATCCAGCGGTTGCGGCCCACACAGGCTCAAGGTGATCTGGCCGCCTTGGTAATAGCGTTGATGGAAATCTGTGAGCGCTCGCTGAAAGGCGGGGTCCTGCAACGCCAAGGTATACCGGTTGCCTGCATGAAAACCGCCTAGCGGATGGCCAGCCGACACTGACTGCAGCAGGGCCAAGCGCTGCTGTGCCTGCGGGTTGCGCGACCACGCGATGAATTCGGCATGGATCACTTCACGCTCGCGGCGCTGGCGCTCGCGACCCAGGTCTGGTTCGGCGAGCATCTGGCAAAGGCGGTGCAGCCCGCCGGCCAAGGCTGCGGGCGGCACTTCAAAGAAGAAATCCGTGGTGCGTTCGCGGGTGCTGGCATTGACCTGCCCGCCGAGGGTCTGGACGTAGCGCATCAGGCCGTCATCCAGCGCAAAGCGGGGGGTGCCAAGGAAGAACAGATGTTCGAGAAAGTGCGCCAGCCCTGGCCATTTTGCCGGGGCATCGTGGCTGCCCGCGTGGACCTTCAGCGCCGCAGCCGAGCGCTTGAGCCGCGGGGCATGGCGCAGGGTGAGCTGCAGGCCGTTGGCTAAGGTGAGGTGGCGAGTGGCATCAGGCATGGGGGCTCCGGGTCAGGCACACATGCTAACAAATTTGTTGGCCCTCTCAGCCTCGCCGCAGATGCAACTCCTGGCGCAGATCGGCGAGGTAAGGAAATGCTTTACGTCCCTGCACCACCTGCTCTTGCGCCAAGTCCGCCAGCAACTGGCACTCCTCCCGACCGGCCATGGCCAGCACGCTGCCATCCGGCGCGATGATGCTGCTCTGGCCGCAGTACTGGATTTCGCCCTCGGCCCCGCAATAGTTGGCATACACCAGGTAGCACTGGTTTTCCTGTGCCCGGGAGCGCACGGTTACCTGACAGACAAAATCATACGGTGCCATGTTCGCGGTCGGCACCAGGATCAGCTCAGCGCCGTCCAGCGCCAGGCGCCGGGCATTTTCCGGGAACTCGATGTCGTAGCAGATCAGCAGCCCGACCTTCCAGCCTTCCAGCTCGACCACCGGAAAGTGGTCGGCGCCCGCACTGAACATGCCGCGGTCCAGCTCACCGAACAGGTGCGTCTTGCGGTAGTTGCACAGGCTACGGCCATGAGCGTCGATCAGTTGCACGCTGTTGTAGATCGCGCCATCGTCAGTGCGCTCCGGGTAGCCATAGACGATGGCGATGCGATGCGCCTGGGCGATCTCCACCACCTCCATGGCCGCTGGGCCATCATTGGCCTGCGCCAGGCGCTCTACCTGTGCCAACCCGATGTTGTAGCCGCTCAGGAACATCTCCGGACACACCAGCAACTGTGCGCCACGCTCGGCCGCCAAGTGCGCCTGGTGGCGCAGCCGTTGCAGGTTGCCGGGCACATCCAGCGGGTTGGGTGCACCCTGGAACAGAGCGATGCGCATGCTGCCTCCTTGTCTCAGTCTGCCAGGGCGATTGGCCCGATTTCGTCGAACACATCGCCCGGGCCTGGATTGTCCGGATGGGTCTGGCCACCGAAGTGGTTCATGATACCCCACACCGCATTGAGCGACGTCTGCACCGCCCCTTCGACCCAGGCCGGGGTCCACGATACGTCGTCGCCGGCGATGAACATCCCGCGTTGCTCGATGGGCATGTCCTGCTGCATGAAGTGCGCGTACATCCGTTGGTTGTAGCGGTAGTGGCCGGGCAGTGCGCCCTTGAATGCACCGAGGAAGTGCGGGTCGGCCTCCCAGGAAATGGTGATCGGGTCGCCGATGATATGCCCGGCGATATCGGTCTTGGGGTAGATCTTCTTCAGTGCATCCAAGGCCAGCTGCACGCGTTTTTCCACGGGGTGCGGGAGCATCTTCAGGGCGTCGCTCATCCAGGCGTAGGACAGGCAGATCACGCCCGGCTTGTCGTCGCCGTTATCGAACAGGTAGGTGCCGCGGGTGAGCCGATCAGTGAGGGTCATGCTCATCAGGTCGCGGCCGGTTTGCGGGTCCTTGTCCTTCCAGAACGGCCGATCGACCATGACGAAGGTCTTCGACGATTGCATGTAACGGGTGCGGTCCAGGGCCATCCACATCTTTTGCGAGAACAGCGATTCTTCACAATCGATCTGGGTGGTCAGCAACCAGCTCTGGCAGGTGGCGAGCACGGCGCCGTAATGGCGAGTGTCGCCCCAGTTGTCGGTGACGGCGAGGCGCCCGTCGGCTGCGCGGGCAATGCGTTTTACCCCAGTGCGCGGTGCGCCGCCATGCAGCGCGCTCAGGCTGGTGCCCTCGGGCCAGTGGGCGCAGCGCTGCGGTACATGGCGCCAGATGCCCTGTGGTACCTGCTCCACACCACCGACGATCAGGTGCTGGTGGTCGTCGCAGTTGGTCATCACTACCCGGAAGATTTCCAGCATCGAGTTGGGGAAGTCCGAGTCCCATCCACCTGTGCCGAAGCCGACCTGGCCAAACACCTCGCGGTGCTGGAAGCTCAGTTGGGCGAACGAGCGCGAGGTTGCGACGAAGTCGTAGAAGGTGCGGTCGTCCCACAGCGGTACCAGCTTGTTCCACAACGCTTTGAGGCGCGGAACATCGCGATCGCGGATCGCCTGCTGGATATCGGCGAACTGCGCGCCGCTTTCCAGCGCGTCGGCCCAGGCATCGGCCACTTCATGGAACAGTTTGGGCAGATCGCTGACTGTTTCGGCGTAGTAGGTCTGGCCTTCCAGGTCGATCACCGTGCTGCCGGATGCCGGTGTCAGTGGGTTGGGGAAGGGCTTGGTTTCCAGGCCCAGCATGTCGACATAGTGGTAGAAGGCGGTGGAGGACACCGGAAAGCGCATGCCCCCGAGCTCGGCGATGATTCCGTCGGTGCCGTTGAAGGCCTGCGAGCGCAGTCGGCCACCCATCTTCGAGGCCTCATACACCACAGGCTTGAGCCCCAGCTTCATCAGCTCGTAGGCCGCCACCAGGCCTGCGATACCGGCACCGACGATAGCGACTTCCTCCCCGTGGCGATCAGCCGGAATGCTGCCCAGCCCAGCCGGGTGTTCCAGCCACTCGTCGAAGCCGAACGGGAAGTCCGGGCCGAAGATGGTGATGGGTTTCTTGCCGTCGGCCGGGTGGCGGTTTTTCTTGTTCATTGCAGTGACCTTGCCAGAGCGGCTGCGCAGGGGCGGAGCCTGAGTATAGGAGATGCCTGGTGGTCATTTTAGGGCGACGGGTGTTCGTAATTAAGATGCAAAGCGTCGTCGTATTGGCGTTTTATTTGTCATAACGACATGTGTATCAATACTTTTGACGATTGATGCTTAGCGCCTGCACTGCTACCAACTAGACGGGCTGGCCGCGGTCCACTTTGCTGCTGAGGATGATCGAGGTGGTGGTCTTCTCCACGCCTTCTACGCTGCCAATCTGGTCCAGCAACTGGTCCAGTTGTTCTGGCGAGTCGCTGCGCAGCCAGGCTACGTAATCGAACTCGCCGCTGACCGCGCACAATTGCTGCACTTGCCCCATGGCAGCCAGGCGGCGCACGACCTCCTTGCCGGAACGCGGTTGCACCTTGATCCCGACATAGGCTTGCAAGCCACCATCGGCCAGGCGCTGGCCCAGGCGTACGCCATATCCGGTGATGACTTTGCCCTTCTCCAGGCGCGCCAGGCGCGAGTTGACGGTGGTGCGAGCGATACCCAGGTGGCGGGCAAGGGTGGCGACGCTTTCGCGGGCATTGATCTGCAGCAGGGCGATCAGTTGGTGATCGATGTCATCGAGGGCGATTTGGCGGGGATTCGACATGGCGAGTCTCTACAGTGGGCTTGCAAGCCTAGCCAGGCTGCAGTGACCAGGGCAAGACAAAGTGCTGATGCGTGGCTGGCTTGATTGCGGCATCATGGATGGCTGATTCAAGTGGGCCCACGTCGTGAATTTCGAAACCTTGCTGGAATGCTGGCGACATGAGGTCTCCAACAAGAAAAAGCCCGGACGCCGTATCAGTCTGTTGTGCAACGTGCTGCGTCGAGCGCGCAAGGACAACAAGCTGCGCTTTCTTTTCGCCTATCGCCTGGCGCAGTACCTCGATGGTCGCGGCGGCCTGAGCAGGCGATATGCCCGCGGCATGCAGCAGCGGCTCAACCTCAAGTACGCCGTGGATATCGACATCGGTGCGCAAATAGGCCCAGGCCTTCGTATCGCCCATCTGCCAGGTGTGGTGATCACTGGCCAAGTAAGCATCGGGCGTAATTTTTTGATACGGCAGAATTGCTCGGTCGGCATCAAGACCCTCGGCCTGGACCATTACTCGCTGTGCATAGGCGAAAACGTCAGCCTTGGTGCCAATAGCTGCATCATTGCTGACCAGATCAGCATCGGCGACAACGTAATCATCGGGGCCATGTCTCTGGTGACTCAAGACATTCCTTCCGATAGCACCTTCTACAACCCGCGCCAGCGGCACATGCCGCGACGGCGGGATGCTTGAGCGCGTGGAAATGAACAAAGCCGCAGCCGTTGGCCCCGCGCTATAAATTCAGCGCTTCTTTGCCAGCAATTCAGAGCGGCCAATCACCTCTCGGCTGCATTCTGGGGTGCGCGGCCCTGAGAAGCCGGCGTCTTCAATGGCGGTATCCAAGCCGCGAAAGTGCGGGGCGGCTTTGGGGCTGCGTAGTGTCTCCATACCCTCGTTCCAGGCATGCACCATGTGTTTGGCCATATCGCGCCAGGCAGGCTCGTTTTTCGCAGCTTCGATCACTTCTGTGCCGACCGCAACGGCTGACTCGCAGAGTTGCTCGACCATGGCGGCATACTGGCGCGGTGGAATACCTAGGACGGCTTTGAAAAAGGTTTCCAGCGAACGGCCTGGTGCCCAGGTTTGTCTGCCGGCTACGGACAGGCCTGGTGGATTGCTGGCGAAGCGCGGGTAGGCCTGCGTGGTCACAAGGTCATAGATCGGAGTAAAGGCCACATCAGCACGCGAGGTGTAAAACAGCGCAATGTTCTTCGCGTGGCAGTCAGCATTGCGTACCACGTAGTTGGTCAGCAGCTGCCAGCCCAGGTGCTCGCGTTGCGCTTGCAGACTACCAGCGGGAATATAGGCCCGGGTGGCCTTCCACACCCGCTCGGTGGTGGGCGCGTACTTTTCATGTGGCGGTAAACCAAGCAGCCCACAGGCATCTTCGACTCCGTAGCGGGGGATGCCGTGCGCGTCGACGTCGAAGCGATCCACTACCAGGACTTTGCCGTCTTCAGACATGCGACAGGTGGCGACAGGCACGACATTCAGCCGGGCCAGTACACGCATGGTGTAGAACTCGTTGAAGCCCAGAAAAGGGGTCGTGTCGTCGGATCCCTTGATGATGTGCGAATTGGTACGCAGTGTCGGTTTCCCCAGCGGCTCCCGAGGTGCGACGGCGTCGCTGGCGATGAACTTAGGCACGACCCCCGACACGGCTACCCGCGCGTATTGCCGCACCAGTGCGGCAAAGCGTTCGTTGGTGTTTTCTGCCTTGAGGAGGTGTTCTATCTCGAGTGGGGCGATATCGACGCCAGGCTGGACCCCTTCAGGCGTGACTGAGACTCTGCCGATGCCGGTGCCACCCACGACGCCCAGCAGCGAAAGGTCGGTGCCATCAAGCAGCGGGCCGAACTCTTCGCGGATAACGCCCAGTAAATACCCTTCGGGCAGGTTCTGGCGGAAAAACGGGAACAGGTCACGGGGCCAGCGCCATGCTTCTTCGCGAACCGGCATAGTCAGGCTGACGAAGTCTTCCGCTGTGCTGCCTGGCAGGTATTTCAGCACGTATTCATCGCGCTCCCGATAGAGCTTGGCCACTAGTCTTGAGCTGACGTGCACATCGAGAATCATGCTCACGTGTTCCCTGACCGCTGCTCGCTAAGGATGTCTTCAACAGTGCGCTGGTGTCCGGCTTTGACTAGCTTCAGGTCGTAGCCGGCTGCTTCCAGCAGGCGAACCAGCACTGAAACACTCATATCGCCTTTGGCCAGTGTTTCCATACGTGCCACGGTCGTGCGCGAGACGCCGGCACGTCCGGCCAGCGCTTCCTGGCTCAGCTTCGCCTCACCACGCGCCTGTTTCAGCATTTCGGAGACATCGTAGAGAGAAGTCATTTGTAGCCCTTGGGCACCAAAAATAGGCGTAATGCTGAAAAATGTAGCCCGTAAGCTACATTCGAGCAAGTGTCGCCAAGACTAATTATGTAGCTCATAGGCTACATAGTGCGTGGGTCAGCGTGATTTTGTAGCCCAGGGGGTACAAGGCCACAGGTATTGCTCAGTATCTGTATTGCAGGTGCTGTTAGCTTTTGCGCGCCCTACCTCACAGCCCTGGCGTGCTATTTCTTTCTGCGCAAAGCGGATATGAAAAAGCCGCGCAAGTGCGCGGCTTTGGAGATGGTGGGCCCACACGGACTCGAACCGTGGACCAAAGGATTATGAGTCCTCTGCTCTAACCAACTGAGCTATAGGCCCTCAGTAAGTGCCCGGATTATAACGAGGGTTTCGAAAGCGTGCCATCCGAAAGATCGGTTAGTGCTATGCGAAGAAACGTCGCTGCGAAATCATCGGGTGGCAGCGGCAGGCTGACGATATAGCCTTGGATCTGTTCACAGCCCTCTGCGGCCAGGAATCGTTGCTGCGCCTGGTTCTCCACCCCTTCGGCGATGATGGTCAACTGCATGCTGCGCCCCAGTGCGATGATGGCGCGCGCGATGGCTGCATCGTGCGGGTCGTCCGGCAAACCGCGGATGAACGACTTGTCGATCTTGAGGATGTCGAGTGGCAGGCGCTTGAGGTAGCTCAGGGATGAATAACCGGTGCCGAAATCATCGATTGCCAGTTGCACACCCAGCTGCTTTAGCTGGTGGAGCACGGCCAGGGCTTCTTCGGCCTGGCTCATGATGAAGTTCTCGGTAATTTCCAGCTGCAGGTCGCCCGCCTTCAGTTGGTAGGTCTTGAGCAACTGCTCGATGCGCTTGGCCAGGCCATGGTGGCGCAGCTGTGCACCTGCGAGGTTGATCGACAGCGGGCCAAAGGCTTGGTAGTGCTTCTTCCACTGGTGCATCTGCCGGCAGGCCTGCTCCAGCACCCAGTCGCCGAGCTGCAGGATGGTGCCGTTCTCTTCGGCGAGGTGGATGAAGTGCTCTGGCGGCACTTCGCCGAAGGTGGGGTGGCTCCAGCGGATCAACGCTTCTGCGCCCACCAAGGTCTGGGTCTTGAGGCTGAACTTGGGCTGGTAGCACAGGCTCATTTCGTTACGCTCTATGGCCCGGCGCAGCTCGTGCTCCAGGGCAATACGTTCGCTGGCCTGGGCTGTGAGGTCGCGGGTGTAGGCTTCGACACGGTTGCGGCCTTTGGCTTTGGAGCGGTACATGGCGGCGTCGGCGTTGCGGATCAGCGTGGCGACGTCGGTGCCGTCCTGAGGGTAAAGGCTGATGCCGATACTGGCACTGGTGAAAAACTCGTGTTCGCCGGCCTGGAAGGGCGCGCTGAAGCAGGACAGCAGTTTGTTGGCGATGGCGCTGGCATCACTGGGTTTGTGCAGGCCCGGCAGCAGGATGATGAATTCGTCGCCACCCAGGCGCGCCACGGTATCGACGTCGCGCACTTGCTCTTTGAGACGCTGGGCGATGCCCTTGAGCAGCAGGTCGCCGACCGGATGGCCAAGGCTGTCGTTGATGTGCTTGAAGCGATCAAGATCAAGGAACAGCACCGCGCCCTGGCGGTTGGATGCTTGCGAGCAGGTAAGCACGGCCTGCAGGCGGTTCTCGAACAGCGCGCGGTTGGGCAGGCCGGTAAGTGGGTCGTGGTGGGCCTGGTAATCGAGTTTGGCCTGAGCATGCTTGAGGCTGGAGATATCGGCGAACACGGCGACGAAGTGTGTGATATCGCTGTCGCTGTTGCGCACGGCGCTGATGGTCAGCCAGCCCGGGTAAAGCTCGCCATTTTTGCGTTTGTTGTAGATCTCGCCCTGCCAATGGCCTTCTGCTGTGAGCTGATGCCACATGGCCGCGTAAAAGGCGCTGTCGTGCTGGCCGGAGGCGAGCAGGCGCGGGGTCTGGCCCAGGGCTTCAGTCTCGTTGTAGCCGGTGATTTCGCTGAACGCACGGTTTACCGCGCTGATGCGCTGGTCGATATCGGTGATCAGAACGCCTTCGGCGGTATTTTCGAAGACGGTGGCGGCAAGTTGCAGTTTTTCCTGCATCAAATGGCGCTCGGTGATATCGCGGGCAATGGTCAGCATGCAATCGACGCCGGCAATCGGCAGTGGCCGTGCGGACAGTTCGCACAGGCGGATCTGCCCGTCGCTGCGGCGGATATGGCAGCTGAAATCGCGCACGAAACCATCACGGGTGAGTTGAGTGATCAGGCGTTTGCGTTCGTTGAGGTCGACCCAGATGCCCAGGTCAAAGGACGTCTGGTCAAGGGCAGGGTCAAGGTCGTAGCCGGTCAGCCGGCAGAAACCCTCATTTACCTCCATCAGCAGGCCATCGCTCTGGCGCGACAGCAGCAGGCCATCCGGGGAGGCGTGGAAGGCCTTGGCAAATTTCTCTTCAGAGGTTTGCAGTTGCTGCTGGGTTTCCTTCAGCTGGCTGATGTCGCGTACCGCGACGACGAAGGCCAGGGTGCCATCGAGCTCGAAGGTTTCGGCAGAGGTCAGGCCTGTGAACAATTGGCCATTGCTGCGCCGGAAGCTCATTTCCAGGTTGCGGATGCCACCTTGGTGCAGGCGTTCGAGCAGCAGTGGCCCGGCACCTTGCGTACCCCACAAGTTCAGCTCTGTGGCGGTGCGGCCAACCACTTGGCCTGGGGTCAGGCCGATCTGCTCTTCGAAAGCTTCGTTGACCTCCAGCAGGCACCCATCACTGTGGCGTGCAATCAACAGGATGTCGGGGCATTGCTGGAATACCGAAGCGAACTTCTGCTCCGAGAGGCGCAGGGCGTCTTCGGTGCGCTTGGTTTCGCTGATGTCGATCATCAGCCCGCGCATCACAGGCCGGTGGCCATGCTCGATCATGCTGACGATATTGCGCACCCAGAGGGAATGACCATCGGCACGCATCACCCTGTAATCGAGGCTGTGGTCGCGCCCGGCTGCGGTTTCACTTTCGCAGTAGGCCTGGGCCCAGAGTGCATCCTCCGGGTGCAGGATGCTGCGCCAGAAGCCCGGTTTGAGCCATTCGTGCAAGGGGTAGCCAAGCAGGTCTTCGGCATGGGGTGAGACGTAGCTATAGGTGAAGTCATTGGCGTCAGCTTCCCAGGCGATAGCTGAGAGGCTTTCGATCAGCCCACGGTAATGGTACTCGCTGCTGCGCAGTTCCTGTTCCAGGGCGATGCGCCTGGATATTTCCGAGCTGAGGCGGCGGTTGATGCGGATCACCACGGCCAGAATGGCGATCAGCAAAAGTACGGCGGGCAGGCCGTACATGAGCATGTCGTGCCAGAACGTGCGTTGATCGACCACATTGCCGACCCAGCGTTGCTGAATCTGCCTGATCTCTTCACTCGACATGTCGGCCATGACCTTGTCGAGGATGCCGATCAAGACCTTCTTGTCACGCGGTGCGGCCATGGCCAACTGATAGCGGTAGGGCGTTTCGCCGCTGACATAAAGGCCGTCCAGCTTAAGCTGGCGCAGGCTCCAGATGCTCGAGGCGAGGTCGCCGACCACGGCATCCACCTCATCGGTGGCCAGGGCCTGCAAGGTCGAGCTTACATTGGGCATGGCGACCAGGTTGAGATCGGGATGGTGGGTACGCAGCAGCTCATGTGGAGCGTAATTTTCCACCACGGCGATTTTCAGGCCGTAAAGGTCTTTCAGTGTGCGGGGTTGCTGGCCGCCTTCATGGGCCAGGATGACGATGGGGAAATCCAGATAAGGGCGGGTGAAGGCCAGATAGCCCTGCCGTTCGGGAGTTGACATGACGCCGGGTAAAAGGTCGATGCGGCTTTCGCGCGCTTGTTGAAGCACCTCGGTCCAGGTGCTGGGTTCGACCGGTTTGAATGCCACGCCCAGACGTTCCTGAAGCATGGCGATGTAATCGGCGGCCAATCCCTGGTACCGGCCTTCCTGGTCACGAAATTCGAACGGTGGCCAGGAGGCGTCGACGCCTAGCTTCAACTGCGGGTGGGCAGTGAGCCAGGTTTTTTCCTCGTCTGTCAGGGTCAGGGCGCCGGCCGTTGTGTTCCACAGGATCAGGAGCAGCAACAGAATGGCCGGCATTGGCGGCATGGCAGCCTCGTATTCAGGTGGTCTGAATTCGAGTGTAGACGGGCATTCACCCCGAAGGGTAGCTACTTGCCACGACCTTTTGTCACATAAGAAAAACCCCGGCCTGGGCCGGGGTTCGTCATCACTCGTCGAGGAAGGATCGCAGGTGCTCGCTGCGCGTAGGGTGGCGCAATTTGCGCAACGCTTTCGCTTCGATCTGACGGATCCGTTCACGGGTCACGTCGAACTGCTTACCCACTTCTTCGAGGGTGTGGTCGGTGTTCATGTCGATACCGAAACGCATGCGCAGCACCTTGGCTTCGCGTGCGGTCAGGCCCGAAAGCACGTCACGGGTCGCTTCCTTGAGGCTTTCGACCGTGGCCACGTCGATCGGGGACTGCATGGTCGAGTCCTCGATGAAGTCGCCCAGGTGCGAATCTTCATCGTCACCGATCGGGGTTTCCATGGAGATCGGCTCTTTGGCGATCTTCAGGACCTTGCGGATCTTGTCCTCAGGCATCTCCATGCGCTCACCGAGCTCTTCCGGGGTCGGTTCGCGACCCATTTCCTGCAGCATCTGCCGGGAAATACGGTTGAGCTTGTTGATCGTCTCGATCATGTGCACCGGGATACGGATGGTGCGTGCCTGGTCAGCGATCGAGCGGGTAATCGCCTGACGAATCCACCAGGTGGCGTAGGTCGAGAACTTGTAACCGCGACGGTATTCGAACTTGTCCACCGCTTTCATCAGGCCGATGTTGCCTTCCTGAATCAGGTCGAGGAACTGCAGGCCGCGGTTGGTGTACTTCTTGGCGATGGAGATCACCAGACGCAGGTTCGCCTCGACCATTTCTTTCTTGGCGCGGCGGGCCTTGGCCTCACCGATGGACATGCGGCGGTTGATGTCCTTGATCTCGGCAACGGTCAGGCCGGTCTCGGTTTCAAGGTCGATCAACTTTTGCTGGCAGGCAACGATGGCGGCGTCCTTTTCACCCAGGGCAGCAGCCCATTTGGTGTTGCGCTTGGCCAGGTCACCGCTCCAGGTCTGGTCGGTCTCGTTGCTCGGGAACAGGCGCAGGAAGTCGGCACGCGGCATGCGCGCATCACGTACGCACAGTTGCATGATGGCACGCTCTTGCTGACGCAGACGGGCCAGGGCATCACGAACGCGCTCGACCAGTACGTCGAACTGCTTGGGCACCAGCTTGATCGGCATGAACAGATCGGCCAGGGCCTGCATTGCGCCAATGCTCTCGGCGTGGCTGCGGCCATGCTTTTTCAGCACCTTGAGGGTGATGGCGAGCTGATCCGATACCGCGCCGAAACGCTGGGCTGCAACGACTGGGTCCGGACCGCTTTCGGTCTCTTCCTCATCGTCACTGCTGTCGTCGCTTTCTTCCTCGTCGTCGGCCTCTTCCTTCGCGGCTGCGGCCTTGGCGCCAGGGATCGGCACTTCTTCGGTCGGCGCGGCGATATTGTCGTCAGGGTCGATGTAACCGCTGAGAACGTCGGACAGACGCCCACCTTCGGTGGTCACGCGATCGTATTCACTGAGGATGTAGTCAACAGTGCCCGGGAAGTGGGCGATAGCGCCCATCACTTCACGGATGCCTTCCTCGATACGCTTGGCGATTTCGATTTCGCCTTCGCGGGTCAGGAGCTCGACGGTACCCATTTCGCGCATATACATGCGCACAGGGTCGGTCGTGCGGCCGATATCGGTTTCAACGGCCGCCAACGCGGCAGCGGCTTCTTCGGCCGCGGCTTCGTCGGTGTCGGCTTCCGCCAACAGAAGGGCATCCGCATCCGGAGCACTCTCGAATACGTTGATCCCCATGTCGTTGATCATGCGGATGATGTCTTCCACCTGTTCAGGATCTGAAATATCCTCAGGCAGGTGGTCGTTGACCTCCGCGTAAGTCAGGTAGCCCTGCTCACGACCGCGGGTGATCAACTCTTTGATACGAGACTGCTGTTGCGCTTTTCCGGACATAACACCCTATCCACTGAAGGTCTTGGCGGGCAAAAAACAAGCCGAGGATTATACCCGAGCATGGGCCTCACGCGCCAGATGAGGTCGGCGTTTGTGCGGGAACATTCCGGCTCAGCAGGGCGAGAAGCTGAGATTTTTCCTCGCTGCTCAACTCGCTTTGACGTGCTTTCCTGAGCAGATGTTCCAGGCTGCGCTCGCGTTGGCGGGCGGACAAGCTAGTTATAGTGTCGAAAAACTGTTGTTCAAGGTTGTCGGCTACGATCAGCCATTCCTTTTCCGCCAAGGCTCGCAGCAAGCGGCCCTGTTCGGTGCCGTGCCAGCGTGCGATCAGCTGCATTGAGCTTAGCCCAGGATTTTTTTGCGCGGCCTCGATCAGTGCCACCAGCAGCTGGCTGTAGAGGTGCTCTTCGTCGGCAAAGTGGCTGGCGTCCTCGACTTTGCCGGCCAGCAGCGGGTGGTGCAGCAGTGTGCGCAAGGCCGCAAGGGTCGGGGGCTCCACCGGTGCTGGCGTGCGTGGCGGGGCGTCATCACGCTGCTGCCACGGCTTGCCTCCTTTGCGGTTCTTGTCCCAGGGTTTGTCACTCCACGGCTTCTTGCCGCCCCCCTTGTTTGGCTTCCACTGCTGCTCCTGCTGCGCCGGGGCGTAGTCGTGCTGCGGCATGTCGCCATAGTCGGGGGTGTAGCTGGCCATGGCATCGTAGTCGTAGCCCGGGTCGTAGTCCGGCACGCTGTTGCTGGCAGGCGCCTGCTGGGCCAACTGCTCGACCTGTTGAGGGTCGAGGCCGGTGATTTCCTTCAGGCGGTTACGCATCAACTGACGCAGGTTGGCGCCGGGGATTTTTTCGATCAACGGTGCAGCGAGGGTGGCCATGTGCGCCTTGCCCTCAAGCGAGCGCGGATCGGCCTCGACGCTCAGTTGCTCGAAGAAATAGTCGGCCAGCGGTTGGGCGTGCTGGTTGATGCGTGCCATGAAGGCATCGGTGCCTTCTGCGCGCACCAGGCTGTCCGGGTCTTCGCCTTCGGGCAGGAACAGGAAGCGCGCGCGGCGCCCGTCCTGCAGTGCCGAGAGGGTCGACTCCAGGGCACGCCAGGCGGCCTTGCGCCCGGCCTGGTCGCCGTCGAAGCAGAACAGCACGCTGGGCACCACGCGAAACAGGCGCTTGAGGTGTTCTTCACTGGTGGCGGTGCCGAGTGTGGCTACGGCGTTGCGCAGGCCTTGCTGGGCAAGGGCGATGACATCCATGTAGCCCTCGACGACGATGATCTCGTCCAGGTTGCGGTTGTGCTTGCGCGCCTCATACAGCCCGTAAAGTTCCTGGCCCTTATGGAATACCGGGGTCTCCGGGGAGTTGAGATACTTGGGCTTGTCGTCGCCCAGAACCCGGCCGCCAAAGGCGATGATGCGCCCGCGGCTGTCGCGTATCGGGAACATCACCCGGTCGCGGAAGCGGTCGTAGCGTTTGCCGCTTTCGGCGTTTTCGATCAGCAGGCCGGCGTCGATCATCACCTTCTGTTGCAGGGTGTCCGCGCCCAGGTGCTTGAGCAGGTTGTCCCAGCCAGGTGGCGCGAACCCCAGACCGAAGTCGCGGGCGATTTCGCCCGACAGGCCGCGACCCTTGAGGTAATCCACTGCTGCCTTGCGGGTGGGGTGGCTGCGCAGGGCCTGGCGGTAGAATTCCGAGGCGGCATCCAGCAGCGGGTAGAGCGGGGAGTCTGTTGGCTGTCGCGGCTTCTGGCCGCGCCGGCCTTCCTCGCGGGGTACCTCCATGCCTGCGGCACGGGCCAGCTCCTCGACCGCCTGGGGGAAGTCCAGGTTGTCGTGGTCCATGACGAAACCCAGGGCGTTGCCACCTGCGCCGCAACCGAAGCAGTAGTAGAACTGCTTGTCCGGGCTCACCGTGAAGGAGGGGGTTTTCTCTTTGTGGAACGGGCAGCAGGCGGAGTAGTTCTTGCCGGTCTTTTTCAGCTGGACACGCGAACTTACCACGTCGACGATGTCGAGGCGGTTGATCAGGTCGTCTATGAAGCTTTGGGGAATCAGCCCGGCCATGGCAGTCTCGTCATCTGGCAACTGGCAAGTCTAATCGCTAGCGCGCCGTTAGGGGCAAGAGCTGCTAGGGGATGTGCGAGGGAATGTGTGCTCGTCGGTAGCCTCCAGGTTAACCAGGGGCTCGTCAGTGAGGACGTGCACGACTGGTCGGAACCAGCTCTGACGTTGTGATGCACTTTGCCCATTGCAAGTTGCGATGGACGCCTTGAGCTAGCTGCTCAAGGTTGAAACAAACCGCTGCCATCGGCCCGGCGGTGAGCCGGGCAGGGCAGAAGCTTTGCGTAGAACGGCTGTACTGTATTAGTACAGACGAACGGCGCGGCGCTGTTCGCGCTGAACTTTCTTGGCGTGACGCTTAACAGCAGCAGCTGCTTTACGCTTACGCTCGGCGGTCGGCTTCTCGTAAAACTCGCGGCTACGAACTTCAGCCAGTACACCGGCTTTTTCGCAGGAGCGCTTGAAACGACGCAGAGCTACGTCGAAGGGTTCGTTCTCTTTAACTTTGACGGCTGGCATCCAGGGCTACCTTAATTCATTACCGGGGTAGACGTGCTCCTGGCAAAACAAAGGTGTGCTGGAGAACGTCGGTTTTCAAGGGTTGCGGATGTTAACCCTTAGCAAGCCGGAATGCAAAGCCTCTGATCGAAAACCGCTGGTCGGCACCCGGCACGGGGACTATCATGCGCGGCTTCGAAATCAGCCCCCACAAGGGACGAGCCCATGCTAGTACTGGGATTGGAAACATCCTGCGACGAAACCGGCGTCGCATTATACGACAGCGAGCGCGGTTTGTTGGCCGATGCGCTGTTCAGCCAGATCGACCTGCACCGCGTGTTTGGTGGGGTGGTACCCGAGCTTGCCTCGCGGGACCACGTCAAGCGCATGCTGCCCCTGATCCGCCAGGTGCTGGACGAGGCGGGCTGCGTGGCTACCGAGATCGACGCCATCGCCTACACCGCAGGCCCTGGCCTGGTCGGAGCGCTGCTGGTGGGGGCCTCCTGTGCCCAGGCGCTGGCGTTCGCATGGGATATCCCGGCGATCGGCGTGCACCATATGGAAGGCCATCTGTTGGCGCCCATGCTTGAGGAGAACCCTCCGCAGTTTCCGTTCGTCGCTTTGTTGGTGTCCGGGGGGCATACCCAGCTGGTTCGGGTCGATGGCGTCGGCCAATACGAGTTGCTGGGCGAGAGCCTGGATGACGCTGCTGGCGAAGCGTTCGACAAGACTGCCAAGCTGATCGGCCTCAATTACCCAGGCGGCCCGGAAATCGCTCGCCTGGCCGAGCGCGGCGTGGCGGGGCGTTTTGTGTTCCCGCGGCCGATGACCGACCGTCCGGGCCTGGCCTTCAGTTTCAGTGGCCTCAAGACGTTCGCCCTGAACACCTGGCAGCAGTGCCGCGATGCTGGCGACGACAACGAGCAAACCCGTTGCGACGTGTCCCTGGCGTTCCAGCAGGCTGTGGTGGAGACTCTGACCATCAAGTGCAAGCGCGCACTCAAGCAGACCGGCCTCAAGCGCCTGGTGATCGCCGGTGGCGTGAGCGCCAACAAGGCATTGCGTGCGTCCCTGGAGGACATGCTCGGCAGTATCAAAGGCAACGTGTACTACGCCCGTCCCCAGTTCTGTACCGACAACGGCGCAATGATCGCCTATGCCGGTTGCCAGCGGTTGCTGGCCGGGCAGCAGCAGGACCTGGCGATCAGCGTGCAGGCGCGCTGGCCGATGGAGCAGTTGCCGCCGTTGTAAACCGCTTGCGCGTGCGTCAGAAGTGGCGTTCGCGCCCGGCTAACAGGTCGCGCAGGTTATTGCGGTGGCGCCAGACGATCATCACGGTCAGTACGCTGATCGGCAGCAGGGCCGCTGGCTCGCGCCAGGCCAGCAGTGGCAGGGTCAGTGGTGTGGCGATCAGCGCGGCCAGCGAGCTGGTGCGGGTGAGGTAGAACGTCAGCAGCCAGGCGGCGATGGCCAGTAGTGCGGCGGGGAAATACAGGCCCATGAGCATGCCGGCCGCCGTGGCCACACCCTTGCCACCCTGGAAGCGGAAGTACACTGGGAACAGGTGGCCGAGCACCGCGCAGACGCCTACCCAGGCCTGCTCTTGCAGGTCGAGCCCGGCCAGGCGTGCCAGCATTACGGGCAGCAAGCCCTTGCACAGGTCGCCAAGCAGGGTCAGGATCGCCATTTTGCGGCCCGCCAGGCGTAGCATGTTGGTGGCGCCGGCATTGCCAGAGCCGCAGGAGCGCGGGTCCGGGCTGCCCGAAAGGCGGCTTAGGACGATGGCGAAGGACAGCGAGCCGAGCAGGTAGGCGAGCAGCGCCAGTAACCAAAACATGCTAACTATTCCGGGCGAGGACGCCCTGATTCTAACGGCGCCAGTCGCCCTTGTCGTGCTGTGGAGAGAAGTGCTTGGACAGAGTATTCATCGAAGGCCTGGAAGTCGATACCGTCATCGGTGCCTATGACTGGGAACGGGATATTCGCCAGTGCCTGCGCCTGGACCTGAGTTTCGCCTGGGACAATCGCCCGGCAGCGGCTGGCGATGATCTGAACCTGGCGCTGGACTATGCCAGTGTTTCGGCGCGTATCCAGGCGTTTGCCGAGCAGGCGCGTTTCGAGCTGGTCGAGACGTTCGCCGAGCGGCTGGTCGCGGTCCTGATGGCAGAGTTCCACATCCCTTGGGTGCGGCTCAAGCTGACCAAGCCGGGCGCGGTGCCTGCGGCCCGTGGCGGTGTTGGTGTGGAGATCGAGCGCGGATGTCTCTGAGCACGGTTTACCTGGGCCTGGGCAGCAACATCGACCGCCATGCGCACCTGTGCGCCGGGCTCGATGCATTGGCGGCGATCCTCTGCGACCTGCGTTGTTCTCCGGCGTTCGAAAGCCAGCCTGTGGGGATCAAGAGCGGTCCATTCATCAACTTCGTGGTGACGGGCAAGACAGACCTTGGGTTGATGGAGCTGGACCGCCGGCTCAAGTTCATCGAGGCTGACAATGGCCGCTACGCGCCCGACCGCAAGGGCCTGCCGCTGGATATCGACGTGCTGATGTATGACGATCTGCATGGCACGTTCGATGGGCTGGTATTGCCCAGGGCCGAGATTCTGAAGAACGCTTTCGTGCTATGGCCATTGGCGCTGCTGGCGCCCGAGCTGGTACACCCGGGGGAGGGTAAAAGCATGGCCCGCTTGTGGCAGGAAGCGAATATCGACCAGGTGCTGGCGCCGGTTGCCTTTGAATGGCGCGGTTTGCAGCTTACCAGCGCCTGAGCCCGGGTGCTTCGCGGCTCGTACTGACCCTACGCGGGTAAGTACGAGCCAGTGAGCGATCAGTTTACAGCTGTGGTTTTGTAGGCTTTCAGTGCCTCCAGGCGCTTGTGCCTCAGCGCCTCTCCCAATGCCTGCCCGGTCAGCCCTGCTTCTACGAGCGGCTTCGCTTCTACCGCTCTGGCTGCCGTTGCCGCGGCGCGCAGGTAATCCGCCTGTGGATAAGCCTCTGCGTTTGCCTGTGCAACCATCTGGCACACGGCAATGAAATCCTCGAAGCGCTGTGGCCGCCGATACACGTCGAACCTCTGAAGTAGCGCCAACATCGCTTCAGGGTCGAGCTCCAAGGCCTTGTGGCCGAGACCGGCGCATTCGCTCACCAGCATGGCCATCTCCTGGCATTCACGCGGCGCCTTGAAGCGTTGGTTCAGTGCCTTGATTGCAGCTGGGCTCAGGTCATGCAGCAGGCAGGCCCAGCGAATATGCAGTGGCTGATGGTGTTTGGCTGCTTGCGTCAAGGCAGCCAGCGAAGCCGCATCTCCCTCAAGCTCAGGCATCAGTTGTTCAAGGGCTGTGCAGTCGCGCAGCACGTTGATGAACACCTGTGGCTCGTCTTCCATCAGCGCGCGCTCGATCTCTTTCCAGCTGCGTTCAGCCGTGAGCGCCTGCAGTTCGCCAGAAGTCGCGATCTGCTTCATCAGCTGCAGTGTTTCATCGGCGACCCTGAACCCCAACGGCGCATAGCGTGCGGCGAAGCGGGCAACACGCAGCACGCGCAAGGGGTCTTCGGCGAATGCCGGAGACACGTGGCGTAAAATGCGCTGCTCAAGATCGGCTTGGCCGTTAAAGGGGTCCAGCACCTGTCCCTGATCATCCTCGGCCATGGCGTTGATGGTGAGGTCACGCCGGATCAGGTCTTCCTCAAGGGTCACCTCGGGGCTGGCATGGAAGGTAAAACCGCCATAGCCGCGCCCGCTCTTGCGCTCGGTGCGCGCCAAGGCATATTCCTCGCCCGTCTTGGGGTGCAGGAAAACCGGGAAGTCAGCGCCTACTGGGCGAAAGCCCTTGGCGTGCATTTCTTCGACGCTGGTACCCACGACCAGCCAATCGATGTCACTGACGGGGAGCCCGAGCAGGCGGTCGCGCACGGCGCCGCCGACTTTGTAGATTTGCATGTGCAGCCTCCATTACTGCCCACAGGATAACCTGTCGGCAGCAAGGGTGGGGTGCAGGCTAGAGGTGGTGGATGACGGCCAGGTCCATCCGGCCGTAGTCGCCGGCTTCGCCGTGCTCGCCACGCGGTGGCATGTGGTGGGTCTTGACCACCTGATCGCCTTGCACGGTTTCCAGGTGGATATCGAAGCCCCAGAGGCGGTGCAGGTGCTTGAGCACCTCATCGGTGGAATCACCCAGCGGTTTGCGGTTGTGCTGCTGGTGGCGCAAGGTCAGGGACCGGTCGCCACGACGGTCGATGCTCCAGATCTGTACGTTGGGTTCGCGGTTGCCCAGGTTGTACTGGGCTGCGAGTTGCTCGCGTATGGCCCGGTAGCCGGCTTCGTCATGGATCGCCGGCACCAGCAGGTCGTCGCGCTGGTCGTCATCCAGGATGCTGAACAGCTTGAGGTCGCGGATCACCTTGGGAGACAGGTATTGCAGGATGAAACTCTCGTCCTTGAAGCTGCTCATGGCGAACTTGATGGTCGACAACCAGTCACTGCCGGCAATGTCGGGGAACCAGCGGCGATCTTCCTCGGTAGGGTTTTCGCACATGCGGCGGATGTCGGTGTACATGGCGAAGCCCAGGGCATAAGGGTTTATGCCGCTGTAGTAGGGGCTGTCGAAGCCGGGCTGGAACACCACGCTGGTGTGCGACTGAAGAAATTCCATGATGAAACCGTCGGTGACCAGGCCTTCGTCGTACAGGTCGTTCATCAGGGTGTAGTGCCAGAAGGTTGCCCAGCCTTCGTTCATGACCTGTGTCTGGCGTTGCGGGTAGAAGTACTGCGCGATCTTGCGCACGATGCGCACCACTTCGCGCTGCCAGGGCTCAAGCAAGGGTGCGTGTTTTTCGATGAAATAAAGGATGTTTTCCTGGGGTTCGGCGGGGAAGCGTGCATCATCACGCTCGCCGCCTTTTTCCGCGCCTTTGGGAATGGTGCGCCACAGGTCGTTGATCTGGCGTTGCAGGTGCTCCTCGCGCTCCTTCTGGCGGCGCCGCTCCTCTTCGGCGGAGATCGGGTAGGGGCGTTTGTAGCGGTCCACGCCGTAGTTCATCAAGGCGTGGCAGGAGTCGATCAGGTCCTCGACAGCATCGATGCCGTGGCGCTCTTCGCATTGGGCGATGTACTGCTTGGCGAACACCAGGTAGTCGATGATCGAACTGGCATCGGTCCATGTGCGGAACAGGTAGTTGCCTTTGAAGAAGCTGTTATGGCCATAGCAGGCGTGGGCGATCACCAGTGCCTGCATGCACATGGTGTTTTCTTCCATCAGGTAGGCGATGCACGGGTCGGAGTTGATCACGATTTCGTATGCCAGGCCCATCTGGCCACGGCTGTAGGACTTCTCGGTGCTGAGAAACTGTTTACCGTAGGACCAGTGGTGATAGCCCAGCGGCATGCCGACGGATGCATACGCGTCCATCATCTGCTCGGCCGTGATCACTTCGATCTGATTGGGGTAGGTGTCCAGGGCATAACGTTCGGCCAGGCGGCTGATTTCCCGATCGTAGGTCTGGATCAGCTCGAACGTCCACTCGGACCCGGTGGAAATGGGTTGGCGTCTCTGTGCTCTGGCGGTCATGTGGCTAACCTGCGCTGGAAGAGTTCACGGAAGACCGGGTAAATGTCACCGGCCGAAACCAACTGCTGCTGGGCGAACGTGTCGGGGAACGCTTCGCCGATACGCTCGTATTCGTACCACAGCGCCTGATGCTCGCGGGGGGTGATCTCCACGTAAGTGTAGTACTGCACATGCGGCATGATCTGTTTGGAAAGGATCTCACGGCAGATGGGCGAGTCGTCGTTCCAGTTATCGCCGTCGGACGCCTGGGCGGCATAGATGTTCCAGTCGCTGGCCGGGTAACGTTCGGCCATGATCTCCTGCATCATCTTCAGTGCACTGGAAACGATGGTGCCACCGGTCTCGCGGGAATAGAAGAACTCTTCTTCGTCCACTTCGCGGGCACTGGTGTGGTGGCGGATGAACACCACCTCGATGCGGTCATAGTTGCGCTTGAGGAACAGGTACAACAGGATGAAGAACCGCTTGGCGATGTCTTTGGTGGCCTGGGTCATCGAGCCGGACACGTCCATCAGGCAGAACATCACGGCCTTGGAGCTGGGGTTGGGCTGCTTAACCAGCAGGTTGTACTTGAGGTCGAAGGTGTCGAGGAACGGCAGGCGGTTGATGCGGGCTTTGAGCCGCTCGATCTCTTGCTCGACCTCCTGGATATCGGTGAAGTTGTCCGGCTCCTCGACCTTCAAACGGGCCAGTTCCTTCTGCGCCTCGCGAAGCAGTGCACGGCTGCTGCCGGTCAAGGCGATACGCCGTGCATGGGCCGAGCGCAGGGTGCGCACGATGTTGATGCGCGACGGGTTGCCTTCGTTGGCGATACCGGCGCGCACTGTCTTGAAGGTGTCGGCACCTGTCAGGTGACGTTTGACCAGGTTGGGCAGTTCGAGGTCTTCGAACATGAATTCGAGGAACTCTTCCTGGGTGATCTGGAATACGAAGTCATCCATGCCCTCGCCGGAGTTGCCTGCCTTGCCGCGGCCACCACCACCGCCCCCGCCCTGAGGCCGGGCGATATGTTCGCCAGCGGTGAATTCCTTGTTGCCCGGATGCACGATGGTCTGCTTGCCGCCGCGGCCATGGTGCAGCACCGGTTCGTCGATGTCGCGTCCCGGGATGCTGATCTGCTCGCCGTGTTCCATGTCCATGATGGAGCGACGGCTTACGGCCTCTTCGACGGCTTTCTTGATATGTTCACGGTAACGCCGCAAGAAACGCTGGCGATTGACCGTGCTTTTGTTCTTGCCGTTCAGGCGTCGGTCGATAACGTAGCTCATGGTCCCTCCGGTGACTGGATGCAGCTGCAACTGCAAGCCACAAGCTTCAAGCCACAAGCTTCAAGAAAGAGCAGCCAGCGTGGCTGCAAGCTGTGGCGTCGGGGTTCAACCGAGCGCCGGACAGCTCGCAGCGTGCCGCTGGCGGCTTGGAGCTTGCTGCAGGGGCAGCTTGCCGCTTTATTGCGATTTCCTGACCCGCAGGTACCATTCCGACAGCAGGCGCACCTGTTTGTCGGTGTAGCCACGCTCCACCATCCGCGTGACGAAGTCGTTGTGTTTCTGTTGATCTTCTTTGCTGGCCTTGGCGTTGAAACTGATGACCGGCAGCAGGTCTTCGGTGTTGGAGAACATTTTCTTCTCGATCACCACCCGCAGCTTCTCGTAGCTGAGCCAGCTAGGATTCTTGCCGTTGTTATTGGCACGGGCACGCAGTACGAAGTTGACGATTTCGTTGCGGAAATCCTTCGGATTGCTGATGCCGGCCGGTTTTTCGATCTTTTCCAGCTCTTCGTTCAGGGCAATGCGGTTGAGGATCTCGCCCGTTTCCGGGTCGCGGTATTCCTGATCCTGGATCCAGAAATCGGCGTACAGCACGTAGCGATCGAAGATGTTCTGACCGTATTCGCTGTAGGACTCCAGGTAGGCGGTCTGGATTTCTTTGCCGATGAACTCGATGTAGCGGGGCGCCAGGTATTCCTTCAGGTAGCGCAGGTAGCGTTCGCGCACTTCAGCTGGGAACTGCTCCTGTTCGATCTGCTGTTCCAGCACATAGAGCAGGTGCACCGGGTTGGCCGCCACTTCGTGCGGGTCGAAGTTGAACACCTTGGAGAGGATCTTGAAGGCGAAACGGGTGGACAGGCCGTTCATGCCTTCATCGACACCCGCAGAATCGCGGTACTCCTGGATCGACTTGGCCTTGGGGTCGGTATCCTTGAGGTTTTCGCCATCGTAGACCCGCATCTTGGAGTAGATGTTGGAGTTCTCCGGCTCTTTGAGGCGTGAGAGTACGGTGAACTGAGCGAGCATCTTGAGCGTATCGGGTGCGCAATGGGCCTTGGCCAGCGAACTGTTGACCAGCAGCTTGTCGTAGATCTTGATTTCGTCGCTCACGCGCAGGCAGTACGGCACCTTGACGATGTAGATCCGGTCGATGAACGCTTCATTGTTCTTGTTGTTGCGGAAGGTGTGCCACTCCGATTCGTTGGAGTGGGCCAGCAGGATCCCTGAATAAGGGATCGCGCCCAGGCCTTCGGTACTGTTGTAGTTGCCTTCCTGGGTGGCGGTCAGCAGCGGGTGCAGGACTTTGATGGGCGCCTTGAACATCTCGACGAATTCCATCAGGCCCTGGTTGGCCCGGCACAACGCACCCGAGTAGCTGTAGGCGTCGGCATCGTTCTGCGGGAATTCCTCGAGCTTGCGGATATCCACCTTGCCGACCAGCGCCGAGATGTCCTGGTTGTTTTCGTCGCCGGGTTCGGTCTTGGCGATCGCGATCTGGTTGAGTATCGAGGGGTAGAGCTTGACCACCCGGAACTTGCTGATATCGCCACCGAACTCCTGCAGGCGCTTGGTGGCCCATGGCGACATGATGGTGTTCAGGTAGCGCCGCGAGATGCCGTATTCCTCTTCGAGAATGGCGCCATCTTCAGTGGCGTTGAACAAGCCCAGCGGCGACTCGAAAACGGGCGAGTCCTTGATCGCGTAGAAAGGGACCTTTTCCATCAGCTGCTTGAGTTTTTCGGCCAGCGACGATTTACCGCCACCTACCGGGCCCAGCAGATAGAGGATCTGTTTCTTCTCTTCCAGGCCTTGAGCGGCGTGGCGGAAGTAGGAAACGATCTGGTCGATGCACTCTTCCATGCCGTGGAAGTCGGCAAAGGCCGGATACCGGCGGATCACCTTGTTGGAGAAGATTCGCGACAGTCTGGAGTTGCTTGAGGTGTCGATCAGTTCCGGCTCGCCGATGGCCAGCAACAGCCGTTCAGCCGCCGATGCGTAGGCACTGCGATCCTCTTTGCACAGCTCGAGGTACTCCTGCAGCGAGAGTTCTTCCTGGCGCGTAGACTCGAAACGTTGTTGGAAGTGGCTAAAAATACTCATGACGTCACCTCGCTCGATACGTGGAGACGACGCCGGATCAGTCAGCCGATGCTGGCATGCAACCGGGCTTGCCGATTGCTGTATACCCCCCAGAACACCCTGTAACGCTACCGATGACCCGCACGCCGGTGTACCGGCTCTCCCCTTTTTTGGATGGCCTGCGCTTAAGAATAGTTGGTTATCCGCAAGGTCAAGGGCAAGCGGCGCAGAAGTTGTCGGCGACCGTTCGTCAGGTGAGGCGCAAGCCCGCGTGGGGCGCGGGCTGGAGTGAAATTAAAAAATTATTCAGGGGTGCCTTGTGCGGTGTGGTCGGGGTAGGTGGCGCGCCACAGCTCGAAGCCGCCATCGATGCTGTAGACGTCGGAAAAACCTTGCCCGACCAGGTACGCGGCCGCGCTCTGGCTGGAGTTGCCGTGGTAGCAGACCACCAGGGTCGGGGCATCCAGGTCGGCATTGCGGATGAAGTCAGCAACCGAATGGTTGTCCAGGTGCCGGGCCCCGGCGATGTGGCCGGCGGCATAGGCCTGCGGGTCGCGAATGTCGACGACGACCGCACCTTGTGCGCGCAAGGCCAGGGCCTGCTCGGGAGGGATGCGTTTGAATTCGCTCATGGGTAAGGCTTTCCTTCAGGGCTGGTCGTTAAGTTTAGTCGGTTGTGCCGGCTGGCGCAGGTTGCCGTCGTCGGCGCAGTCGCAGCGCAGGTATTCACCGCTGTCGACATTGTAGAGGGTCATGGTGCCACCCCATACGCAGCCGGTATCGAGGGCAATGATGCCGGGCTCGTCGACACGCCCTTCGAGCGCGGCCCAGTGGCCAAAGATGATCTTCACATGCCGTGAGCGGCGGTCCTTGTGCGCGAACCAGGGCTTGTAACCCTTCGGTGCTGCGCCTAGCCCTTCCTTGCTCTTGAGGTCGAGTTTGCCTGTGCCCGTGCAGAAGCGCATGCGCGTCAGGTAGTTGGTGATCACCCGAAGGCGCTCTACGCCGCTGAGGTTCTTGCTCCACTTGTTCGGTTCGTTGCCGTACATGCCATCGAGGTACAGCTTCATGCGCTCGTCGTCGCGCAGCACCTCTTCGACTTCGCCCGCCAGTTCCAGGGCTTTGCCCAGTGTCCACTGGGGCGGGATGCCGGCATGCACCAAGGCAATGCCGCGCGGCTCGTCGTAGTGGAGCAGCTTCTGTTGGCGCAGCCAGTCGAGCAGTTGGTCGGCGTCGGGTGCTTCGATGATTTCGCGCAGGGTATCGCTTTTCTTCAGGCGTTCGACATTTTGCCATGCCGCCAGCAGGTGCAGGTCATGGTTGCCCAGCACGCAGGTCAGCGATTGGCGGATCGAGTAGAGGTAGCGCAGGGTCTGTAGCGATTCAGGCCCGCGGTTGACCAGGTCACCGACCAGCCACAGGCGATCGACGGCCGGGTCGAACTTGACGCGCTCCAGCAGGCACTTGAGGGGTTGAAGGCAGCCTTGCAGGTCACCGACGGCATAGGTAGCCATCAGTGCAGGGCCCCAGGTACCGCGAGGCGGAAGGGGGCGATATCGGCTTCGAAGCGTTTACCGTCCTCGGCGAACATCTGATAGCTGCCCTGCATGGTGCCCACGCGGGTGCTGATCACTGCGCCGCTGCTGTAGGTGTGGCTCTGGCCGGGTTCGATGGTCGGTTGTTGGCCGATCACACCTGCGCCGCGGACTTCCTCCACTTCGCCATCACCGTTGGTGATGAGCCAGTGTCGAGACATGAGCTTGGCTTTGATCGAGCCATTGTTCTGCACGGTAATGGTGTATGCGAACGCAAAGCGATCGCTTTCGGGGTCGGATTGGTCTTTCAGGTAGCGGGTCACGACGCTGACGTCGATCTGGTAACGGGGATCGGACATGCATGGGCCTTGAGCAAACAAGCGAATACGGCGATACATGCAGTCTAGGCCATTGGCAGGGGGGAGGGCCAGTGGTGTCGGGGAGGGAGAGGGCTTCAAAATCTTGCGGTGGGGCAGCGTCTTCGCAAGTTGACCGCGAAGACGCCGTGCCGCGTTGTCAGGCTTGCTGGTCTGCCAACTGGTCTGCCAGGCGCACGAATGCAGCCAGGTCCAACTGCTCAGGGCGCAGGCTGCCATCCACGCCAGCGGCCTCGATAGCCTGGCTGTCGAGCAGGCCTTTGAGGGTATTGCGCAGCGTCTTGCGGCGCTGGTTGAACGCTTCGCGCACGACGCGTTCCAGCAGCAGGTGGTCCTTGGCCGGGTGCGGAAGCACCTCGTGCGGTACCAGGCGGACGATGGCCGAGTCCACTTTGGGCGGCGGGTTGAACGCACCTGGGCCTACGTTGAACAGGTGCTCGACCCGGCAGTGGTACTGCACCATGATCGATAGCCGACCCCAGTCCCCGCCGCCCGGGCCTGCGGCCATGCGCTCTACCACTTCCTTCTGCAGCATGAAGTGCATGTCGCGAATCAGCCCGGCATGGCTGAGCAGGTGGAAAATCAACGGGGTGGAGATGTTGTAGGGCAGGTTACCTACGACTTTGAGGCTGCGCTGCGGTACGCCCAGCTGGTTGAAATCGAACTTCAGGGCATCGCCCTGGTGCAGGCGGAAGTTGTCGCGCCCGGCAAACTTGTGCTGCAGGATCGGCACCAGGTCTTTGTCCAGCTCCACGACGTCCAGCTGTGCGCCGCTGCCCAGCAGGCCCTCGGTCAGGGCGCCCTGGCCCGGGCCGATCTCCAGCAGGTGTTCGCCGGCTTTGGCATTGATGGCGCGCAGGATGCGGTCGATGATGCCGGCGTCATGCAGGAAGTTCTGACCGAAGCGCTTGCGCGCCCGGTGTTGGTAATGCTCGTTCATGGTCGGTTCTCGGCCATCTGGTAGGCGGTTTCCAGGGCGACGCGCAGGCTGCCGGTGTCGACGTTGCCGGTACCGGCAAGGTCCAGGGCGGTGCCGTGATCGACCGACGTGCGGATGATCGGCAGGCCCAGGGTCACGTTGACTGCAGCGCCGAAACCTTTGTACTTGAGTACAGGCAGGCCTTGGTCGTGGTACATCGCCAGCACCGCGTCGCAGTGCTCCAGATATTTGGGGGTAAACAGGGTATCGGCCGGCAGCGGGCCGCGCAGGTCCATGCCTTCGGCGCGCAGGCGGGCCAGTGCCGGTTCGATGATGTCGATTTCTTCGCGGCCCAGGTGGCCGCCTTCGCCGGCATGCGGGTTGAGCCCGCAGACCAGGATGCGTGGGTTGGCAATGCCGAACTTGTCGCGCATGTCGGCGTGCAGAATGCGGGTAACCCGCTCCAGGCGCTCAGGGGTGATGGCGTCCGCGATGTCGCGCAGTGGCAGGTGCGTGGTGACCAGCGCCACGCGCAGGCCACGGGTCGCCAGCATCATCACGACCTGGGCGGTGTGGGTCAGTTCTGCCAGGAATTCGGTATGGCCGGAAAAGGCGATGCCGCTTTCGTTGATCACGCCCTTGTGTACAGGGGCCGTGATCATTCCGGCAAAATGCCCTTCAAGGCAGCCTTGCCCGGCTCGTGTCAGGGTCTGCAGGACAAACGCCGCATTGGCCTTGTCCAGCATGCCCGGTACCACGGGGGCGGCCAGGGGGGTGTCCCAGACGTAGAGGCTGCCCGCCGGGGCCGGCTGGTCAGGCCATTGGCCCGGCCCTACCGCCAGCAGGTTGACGGCCAGCCCCAGCCGCGTGGCCCGCTCGGCGAGCAGGTCACGGCTGGTGATGGCGATCAGGGGGTGAGGCTGGGGCTCGGCGGCGAGCAGCAGGCACAGGTCTGGGCCTATGCCGGCCGGTTCGCCGGGAGTGACGGCGAAGCGCAGGGGCTTCACTGTGCGGCCTGGTCAGCGCCAGGCAGCTTGATTTCAACGTAGGCTTCGTCGCGGATCTGGCGCAGCCAGGTCTGCAGCTCTTCATCGTACTTGCGGTTACGCAGTACGTTCATTGCCTGCTGCTCGCGTGCCTGTTCGGTGCTGTCGGTGGCACGACGGCCCAGCACTTCCAGGACATGCCAGCCGTACTGAGTCTTGAACGGTTTGGTCACGACACCCTGCTGGGCGTTGGCCATCTGCTCGCGGAACTCCGGTACCAGGCTGTTCGGGTCGACCCAGTTGAGGTCGCCGCCGTTGAGCGCTGAACCCGGGTCTTCCGAGAAGCTTTTCGCCAGCTCTGCGAAGTCTTCGCCGTTCTTGATGCGCTCGTACAGGCGCTCAGCCAGCTGCTCGGTGGCGGCTTCGCTGCGGATTTCGCTCGGTTTGATCAGGATGTGGCGTACATGCACTTCGTCACGCAGTACGTTTTCGCTGCCGCCGCGCTTCTCTTCGAGCTTGATGATGAGAAAGCCGCTAGGGATGCGCAGTGGCTGGGTGATGTCGCCAGTGACCATGCCGCTGAGCAGCTTGGCAAATTCAGGTGGCAGCTGGCCGGCTTTACGCCAGCCCATCTCGCCACCTTCAAGGGCGTTCTCGCTGCCCGAGTTGGCAATCGCCATCTGGCCGAAGTCCGCACCCTGGCGCAGTTGCTGGTACACGTCGCCGACCTTGCGCGCAGCCTTCTGGATGTCGTCCGAGTTGGCGCCTTCCGGGGTTGGGATGAGGATGTTGGCCAGGCGGTACTCTTCCGACATCTGCATCTTGCCCAGGTCCGAGGCGAGGAAGTTCTTCACTTCCTGTTCGGATACCTGGATGCGCTCGGCCACACGGCGCTGGCGCACGCGGCTGATGATCATCTCGCGTTTGACCTGCTCACGGGCGTCGTCGAACGACAGGCCGTCGCGGGCCAGCGCGGCGCGGAACTGGTCCAGCGACATGCCATTGCGCTGGGCAATGGTGCCGATGGCCTGGTTCAGTTCCTCGTCGGTGATGCGGATGCCCGAGCGTTCACCGATCTGCAACTGCAGGTTCTCGACGATCAGGCGCTCCAGTACCTGCTGTTGCAGGGCGCTGGTCGGCGGCACGCCGCCGCCGCGCTTGGCGATGGTTTGCTGAACCTCCTGGACGCGCTGGTCCAGCTGGCTTTGCATGACCACGTCGTTGTCGACGATGGCCACCACGCGATCCAGGGGTTGCACCGCGGCATGCACCGCGCCACTCAGCAATACAGCGCCCAGCAACACTGGGCGCAGACGATCAATAAGCTTGGTCTTCACGTTCACGGTAACCTTCAATGCCTTGGTCGAGGAAAGATTCGACCTTGTTGCCAACCACGCCACCGAGGCCTTTCAGCACGATTTGCAGGAAGATGCCATGGTCGCCTTTTTCGTTCTGCGGGGCGGCCTGGCTGAAATCGTCGTAGTCGATCCAGTAACGGTTGATCAGGCGCAGTTTCCAGCAGCAGTTGTCATATTCGAAACCGCCCATGGCTTCCAGGGTGCGGTTGCGGTTGTAATCGTGCTGCCAGCGGGCGATCACGTTCCATTGCGGCACGATCGGCCAGATCACCGAGAAGTCGTGCTGCTGGATCTTGTAATAGTCCTTGATGTAGTTCGGGTCGCCTGGGTTGCCATAGTCACCGCCACCCACTTTCCAGGTACCCGTCGTGGAATCGTAGGCGATGGTGTCGTTGCGGTAGCGATAGCCGAGGTTGACCACCTTGTTCGGGTTGTCTTCAGGCTGGTAGTGGAACATCGCGCTGCCAGAACGGGTGGTGCGGCTGTCCGGGTCCCAGTTGAAGTCCGAATTGAAGCGCCAGTCGCGGTTGAAGTAGTAGTTGTACACCAATGCGTATGGCGAGACGTCAGACTGCGCGTCACTGCGATCGCGGTAGTTGATGCCTGGCAGTTGGGCCTTGCGATCCTTGAAGTACAATGCTTGACCGATGCTGAAGTTCTGACGTTCGAAGCCGTCGTCCTGGATCCAGCGGGTGGTCACGCCCAGCGACAGCTTGTTCTCGTCACCGATACGGTCGGTGCCGCTGAAGCGGTTGTCACGGAACAGCGAATCGAAGTTGAACAGCGTTTCGCTGGTATCGAACAGCGGAATGTCCGTCTGGTCCTTGTAAGGAACGTAGAGGTAGAACATGCGCGGTTCGAGTGTCTGGCGATAGTTGGTGCCGAACATCGAGGTGTTGCGGTCGAAGTACAAGCCGCTGTCAACACTGAAGATAGGAACGTCACGGCTGATGGAGCTGCTGTAACTGCCGTATCCTGGTTGCGACGCTTGCGCCAGCGCTTCTTGCTTGCCTTGACCATCAAGGTCAAGGTCATAGTTGGTGTAAACATACTTCAGCTTTGGCGTAACGTAACCGTAGCTGGCTTGCATGGGCAGGCTGATTGCCGGGGCAAAATTCAGGCGGTTGCCGTTGGCGCGCGCGATGCCGCTGACGTTTTGATCGAGACGTCGACCTGCTGCGCCGGCGGTGAAGTCCGGGTTGCCATCTTCGTCAGTGACAAAGTCATCCTTCAGATCACGATCGAAGCGCACGGCCTCGGTCTGGTAGCCGAAGTCAAAGCCACCCGGGTGATACGGCAGCATCCCGTCAATTGTGATCTGTGGCAGCTTGTTGTACGGGGTGATCTGCGACAGGGTCGCCATCTCGTACGCTTGCGCATTCAGTCGAGCGGTATAGCTGTCGCCACGCCAGGTCAGTGCACCTTGCTGATTGACCACATCATTGCTTTGGACGCCAATCTGATCGGTTTCCAGGTCCTGGAAGTAGAACGGATCGCTGATGTCGGTGTAATCGACTTCAGTCATCAGGCGCTCGTCCAGGCCACCTCTATGCTGCCAGTTGATCATCCAGCGCTGATCTTCGTAATCAGTCTGGTCTTTGCGGTCGTCGTTCTTGTCGTTCAGGTACGCGCCGCCGACCTGGCCTTCGCTGGACTTGGTCAGGTAGCGGAATTCGCCTTCCATCAGCAAGCCACGCTTGGTCATGTAGCGCGGGTACAACGTGGCGTCGTAGTTGGGCGCCAGGTTGAAGTAGTACGGCGTGACCAGCATGAAGCCGGTGTCGCTGGTGCTGCTGAACGACGGTGGCAGGAAGCCGGATTGGCGACGGTCGTCGATCGGGAAGTAGATGTACGGTGTGTAGAACACCGGGAAATCTTTGACCCGCAGGGTGACGTTGGTCGCGGTACCGAAGCCGGTGGCCGGGTTCAGGGTGATGTTATTGCCCTTGAGCTGCCAGGCGTTGCTGCCTGGTTCACACGTGGTGTAGGTACCATCCTTGAGGCGGATGATCGCGTTCTCGCTACGCTTGGCGTACAGGGCGTTGCCGCGGATGTGCGACTTGTGCATCACGTATTCGGCGTTGTCGACCTGGGCTTCGCCCGTGTCGAGCTGGATCTGTGCCTCGTCGCCCACGACCAGCGAGCCGTTGTCGCGAATCCTGACGTTGCCCTTGAGCTCGCCACGGTTCTCGGCCTGGTAGAGGTTGGCCTCATCGGCTTCGGCCTGCATGCTGCCTTGGCGCATGACCACGTCACCGGCAAGGGTAGCGATCTGCTGCTCCTGCTGGTACTTGGAGACCTTGGCGTTGATGTAGGTCGGCGATTCGTCCTTGGGCGTGGTGTCGGCCATGCCAGGGCGAGTCGGCTCGATGTACGCGCCACCGCAGTACGGACCGGTTTCGGCCAGTTGGGCAGCGGTGAGCTTTTCGCGCGGGACCCAATCGAGATGGCTGTAATCCTCGCTGCGCGACTTCAGGCCACGGCCTTTGCTCTCGGTGACCAGCACCGGCTTGTCAGCACTATCGGCCTCGGCCGATGGGGCCTCGGTGCCGGAAGTGAGCGCAGCGCCGTCATGCACCGGGCGCGGTGGCAAGTTGTTGACTGGGCTCTTGGGCTTGCAGTCCCAACCACCGGAGGCGGACACTTGGCAGTCGAACTGCTCGGCTGCGACCACGTACGAGGTGGCAAAAGGTTGCAGGGCCAGCAGACCGCCGGTGACCAGCAACGGAAACTTTCTACGAAACGCGGGGGATTTCAATGCCATCTTATTAGTCCGGGCTTCCTGCGTGCCATCTGCCCGCGTGTGGGGCCGCACGCCTCTCGATGGTCTGAAAAAGATGCTGGATAATAAAGCATGACCCGCTTGACGGCTAGGGCCGTCGGAGACCCTTGTAATGCCTGAACACGATGTACGCCTGCAACAACTGACTGTCTGGCTCGCCGAGCAGCTCAATGTTCTTTTCCGCAACAACGCCTGGGGCGAGGTGCCCGAGGGCAGCCTGACCCCCGCCAGCAGCGATGCGAGCTTCCGCCGTTACTTCCGCTGGCAGGGCGCCGGCCACAGTTTTGTGGTCATGGATGCGCCGCCACCCCAGGAAAACTGTAGGCCGTTCGTTGCCATCGACCACCTGCTGGCCAGCGCGGGCGTGCACGTACCGGTGATTCATGCCGAAGATCTGGATCGTGGTTTTCTGTTGTTGGGGGATCTGGGCCATCAGACATACCTCGACATCATTGAACCGGATAACGCCGATGCGTTGTTTGCCGACGCCATCGACGCCCTGCTGGCGTTCCAGCGCCTGCCGATGGACGCGCCGTTGCCCAGCTATGACGACGCCTTGCTGCGCCGCGAGGTCGAGTTGTTCCCCGAGTGGTATGTCGGGCGTGAGCTCGGCCTGACCTTCAACGAGGCGCAGCAGGCCAGTTGGCAGCGCATCAGCCAGTTGCTGATCGACAGCGCCCTTGCTCAGCCGAAGGTGTTGGTGCACCGCGATTACATGCCACGCAACCTGATGCAGAGCGAGCCTAACCCCGGCGTGCTCGACTTCCAGGACGCGGTGTACGGCCCGGTGACCTATGACATAACCTGCCTGTTCAAGGACGCCTTCCTCAGTTGGCCCCAAGCGCGAGTCGAAGGCTGGTTGCGCAACTACTGGGACAAAGCGCAGGCCGCCGCAATCCCGGTTCAGCCGTCGTTCGAAGATTTCCAGCGCGCCAGCGACCTGATGGGTGTACAGCGCCATCTGAAGGTGATCGGCATCTTCGCGCGTATCTGCCACCGTGACGGCAAGCCGCGCTACCTGGCTGATGTGCCGCGGTTCTTCGCCTATATAGACGAAGTGATCGGCCGTCGCCCTGAACTGGCCGAACTCGGCCAGCTGATCGCCGAACTCAAGGCCGGAGTGCGCGCATGAAAGCGATGATCCTCGCCGCTGGCAAGGGCGAGCGCATGCGCCCGCTGACTCTGCACACGCCAAAGCCGTTGCTGCCCGTGGCCGGCCAGCCGTTGATCGAATACCACCTGCGTGCGCTGGCGACAGCCGGGTTCACCGAAGTGGTGATCAACCATGCCTGGCTTGGCCAGCAGATAGAGGATCACCTTGGCGATGGCAGCCGCTTCGGCCTGAGCATTCGCTATTCCCCTGAGGGCGAGCCGCTGGAGACGGGGGGCGGGATATTCCAGGCGTTGCCTTTGCTGGGCAACGAGCCGTTCCTGTTGGTCAACGGTGATGTCTGGACCGATTACCCGTTCGCGCACTTGCGGGCACCGCTGCAGGGCCTGGCGCACCTGGTGCTGGTCGATAACCCTGGCCATCACGGGCGGGGTGACTTCCGCCTGCAAGGTGGGCAGGTGGTGGACGGTGACGATGCCCCTGGCACCCTGACCTTCAGCGGCCTCTCAGTACTGCATCCAGCCTTGTTCGCAGGTTGCCAGGCGGGAGCCTTCAAACTGGCCCCGCTGCTGCGCCAGGCCATGGCGGCAGGCAAAGTGACCGGTGAGCACTACCGTGGCGACTGGGTCGATGTCGGCACCCAGGAGCGCCTGGCCGAGGCCGAGCGCCTTATACGCGAGCGTGCCTGAGATGTGGTGGCCAGGCACGGTGATCGGGCTAGGCGCGGGTTTCGCTGTCGCCAGCATCCCAGGTGCGCTGCTGGGGGCATTGCTTGGCCAGGCCATGGATCGGCGCTTGCGCGTGCAAGGCTGGGATGACATGCGCGAACGCTTGGGAGGCCGCCCGGCCCTGCGCGATGAGGAGTTGTTGTTCGTCCTGTTGGGGCGGCTGGCCAAAAGCGATGGGCGAGTGGCCGAACAGCATATTCAGCAGGCGCGCCAGGAGATGGTCCGGCTGAACCTGGCCGAGGCCGCGAGGATGCGGGCCATTGCCGCCTTCAACCGCGGTAAGGCGGGCAAGGACCGCTTGGCCCACCCTCTACGTCGCATTCGCCTGCAGCCACACGCGGCCGAGGGCACGTTGCGGGCGTGCTGGCGTATGGCCTGGGCTGACGGCAAGGCCGGGGCCCATGAGCGGGAACTGCTGCTGGACTGGGGGCAGAAACTGGGGCTTAGCCGGCGGCAGGTGCAGGCCATGTCGCTGGAATATGAGCCACGCAAAGTGAGCACGGCCAGTGGCACCATGACCTATGCGGCTGCGCTGCGCTTGCTGGGGGTAGATGCCGACACGGAAGGTGACCGGGTCAAGCACGCCTATCGCCGGCTGGTCAGCCGGCACCATCCGGACAAGCTGGCCGGGAGCGGGGCCAGTGAAGCGCAGGTCAGGGAGGCGACCGAACGCACGCGTGAGCTGCACCAGGCTTATGCGCTGATCCGCAAACGGCGCGGGCTCTAAGGCTTCTGTCACCGGCAGGCCGCTCTATCCTGGTGCCAGGCAGCCTGCCGGTGCAACGGCCAAAGCCGGCCCGTCACTTCATTCCTGCGGGCTCATCCAGCCCCTGGCCCGGCGGAACAACTGCTCCTGTTCCGCGCCCTTGTTCCCTGGCATCGCGATCAGTGACAGCTGTTTGTACTGGCTGTCCTTCTGACGCTTGCTGGCCTGCAGGCGTTGCATGGCGGCATTGCGGTCGCCTGTGCGGGTTGCATAGTAGATATCGGCAGTCGGCACTTTGAGCGTCGGTGCCAGGCTTTCCAGGTCGTGCTCTACCCGTGCCGGGGTCTGTGCGGCGATCATCACCAGCTTCTGAACCTGCGGTGGTTGTTTGTCGCTCAGGTAGCGTGCTGCCCAGTAGGCGCCGCTGCCATGGCCGATCAGCACGATGCTGCGGGAGTTATGTTGTTGAGCATACGCCACTGCGGCATCCAGCCGCGCGAAGATGCGTTCGGCGTCAGCCTGATCGTTCTGTTCGCTGGCCTGTTCGGCATCGGTGCTTTCTGCCGTGTCGGCATCCGCCGCGGTAGCCTGGGCTACATTGGCGTTGGCATCGGCGGGGGTTTGCTTGGCCGGTGCGCTCTCGCCCTGGTCTGGCTGCGGTGCGGCAGCTGGCGTGGCCTCCACCCGTGCTTGTGGGCTATCGGCGAGCAGGTCGGGCAGGCTCACGCTCAGGCTGTTCCAGCCGGCGTCAGGGAACTTGCGCCGCAACGGGCCGACCGCATTGGGCCAGTCGGCGGTTTCCCCGGCACCAGGGACAATGATCACCGTGCCTTGCGGATCGCTGTCGTTGGCTGGTTTCCACAAGGCCAGAAAGTGGTCGGAGCCGGCTTCCAGGGTTTGCTGCTCGGCTTTGGGCAACAGGCGTTCAAGGGCCTGCGCATCTTCCTGGCTACGCTCCAGCAGCGGTGGGCGCGGCGCAGGTACGGCGGCAGCCTCTGTGGTAGCTGGTTGTTCGGCGTCGGCGGCCAGGGCGCCAAGTGGTAGGAGCGAGGCGAGGCAGCACATTGCCAGCGTCGTGCGATAAAGTGTGAACATGAATCAACCCAAGGCCAGAATGATACCGGCAGCCTAATAGTATTTGCCCGCGACGGCCATGCTGTATGGCCGCCCTTGCCAAGACGAGCGTGTAGATGAAGCGATTGCGTCGCCTGTTGGTTATCGGCTGCTTGTGGCTACCCTTGATTGCCTTGGCAAGGCCTGAGGCGGCGCCTGCGGTGCTGCTCGAACCTGCCCAGCAGCAATGGCTGGACGCCCATCGCAGCCTGCGGGTCGGCCTGGTGCTGCAGGCCCCCTATGCCCAGTTCGACCGCCGTCTGCAGCGACTCTACGGGGCCAATGTCGACCTGGTGAACTGGCTGGGGCAGGCCCTTAAGCTGGACCTCACCTGGCGCAACTTCACTGATCAGGCCAGCCTTGAACACGCCCTGCAGGCAGGTGAAATCGACTTTGCGCCGGGGCTTACGCAAACACCGGCCAGCTTGCGCCTGTGGTTGTTCAGCGACCCCTACATGCGTGTGCCGCAGCTGGTGGTCGGGCTGCGCACCGGTGCGTTGGCCGTCGAGCTGGAAAAGCTTGAAGCCAACGAGCGCGTGGCGGTACGCATGCCAAGCTCGTTGGCCGATTACCTGCGAGGCAATTACGCCAACCTCAACCTGCAAGGTGTGCCCAACGAGCGCCAGGCCTTGCAGCTGGTGGTAGGGGGCCAGGCCAGTTACGCGGTGCTGGATGAAGCTCAGCTGAGCCGGCTGTCCCGGGAAAGTGAGTTCGGTGAGCTGGCGGTGCTCGGCGACATCGGCCTGCCGCAATTATTACGGGTGGGTTCGCGCCGTGACTGGCCGTTGCTGGCTGACGTGCTTGAACGGGGCCTGCAGGCCATGCCGGGCAAAGAGCTGGAGCAGCTACATCAGCGTTGGTTGCAGCCGCAATACCCGCGCCTGAGCGAATCCACCGGTTTCTGGCAGAACCTTGCGCTGCTGTTCGGCATGTTGCTGCTGTGTGCCGGGGCCACGCTGGTGTGGCAGCGCCGCCAGCAGCGCCAGCTCGAGCGTAGCCTGCTGGCGGCACGGGAGCACCTGGCGGAGCGGCAGATACGGGAGGAGGCGCTGCGCGTGAGCCAGTTCGCCATCGACCAGAGCACGGTGGGCATCCTCTGGGTCAACTGGGACAGTCATGTGCGTTACGCCAACCAAGCGGCGGGGCGCATGCTGGGTTATGCCGAGGCGGCATTGCTGGAGCGTCCGCTGAGCGACTTCGAGCCGAACCTCAGCATGGACCGCTGGCTGCAGTTGTGGCGGGCGGCGCGCGCCGGGGAGGCTGGCGCTCGGCAGTTCGAGACCCAATGCCTGTGCGCCGATGGCAGCCTGTTGCCGGTGGAGTTGTCCTTGAGCTTCCTGCGTTTTCGCGATGCCGAGTACCTGGTGGTTTACCTTGCCGATGTCACCGAACGCCACCGTGCCCTGGCGGCGCTGCGTGAAAGCGAAGCACGGCTCAAGGGTATTGCTGGCAATGTGCCGGGGCTGGTGTTCCGCTTGGAGCCCGCGCCGGCGGAAGGGGGCCTGGAGTTTCCTTATATCAGCGAGGGCAGTGAGGCGTTGGTGGGCTATACGCCCGCGCAGATCCAGCACCCGCAGATGGGCTTGCGCAATCTGGTCCATCCGGATGACCGTGCGGACTACCATCAGGTGCAGGACCTAGCCATTGCCAACGATCAGGACTGGTCCTGGCAAGGGCGCATCCTCACCCGCGAAGGTGAGCAGCGCTGGGCCGACATCAAGGCCAGTACCCGCCGCCTGGCCGACGGCCGGGTCGTCTGGGACGGTATCGTCTGGGACATTACCCAGAGCAAGCGCGCAGAGCTGGCGCTAGCGAAATCCCAGGAGCAACTGCGCGAACTGTCGGCCCACCTGGAAAGCGTGCGCGAGGAAGAAAAGGCCCGCATCGCCCGCGAAGTGCACGATGAGCTGGGGCAAATGCTGACGGTGCTCAAGCTTGAAGTTTCGATGTGCGAATTGGCCTTTGCCGAGCTCGACCCTGCGCTGAACGAGCGTCTGGCCAGCATGAAGCGCCTGATCGCCCAGTTGTTCCAGTTGGTGCGCGATGTGGCAACGGCGTTGCGCCCGCCGATCCTGGACGCCGGTATCGCCTCGGCCATCGAATGGCAGGCACGGCGCTTCGAAGCGCGCACGCAGATCCCCTGCCTGGTACAGGTGCCGGATAATCTGCCAGCATTGAGCGATGCAAAAGCCATCGGCTTGTTCCGTATCCTGCAGGAAGCGTTGACCAACGTCATGCGCCACGCCCAGGCCCACAGTGTGGAGATAGAGCTGGTGCGCGAGGGCGAAAAACTGCGTATGACAGTCAGTGATGACGGCAGCGGATTCTGCCTGGACCAGGCCCGGCCAACCTCGTTCGGCCTGGTCGGTGTGCGTGAGCGGGTACTCATGCTCGGTGGCAGCATGGCGTTGAACAGCGAGCCAGGTGAAGGTACCAGCCTGAGCGTGACCATAGCGTTGGATTAGGAGAACGATCGTGATTCGAGTGCTGGTGGCCGAAGACCACACCATTGTCCGCGAAGGCATCAAGCAGTTGATCGGCCTGGCCAAGGATATGCAGGTAGTGGGGGAGGCCGGCAATGGTGAACAGTTGCTGGAAACCTTGCGCCGCACACCCTGCGAAGTGGTGTTGCTGGATATCTCGATGCCCGGGGTCAGTGGTTTGGAGGCGATTGCGCGGATCCGCGCGCTGCACAACCCGCCGGCGATCCTGATGCTGTCGATGCACGACGAAGCGCAGATGGCCGCGCGCGCGCTCAAGGCCGGCGCTGCCGGTTATGCCACCAAGGACAGTGACCCTGCCTTGCTGCTGACCGCAATCCGGCGGGTGGCAGGCGGCGGGCGCTACATCGACCCGGCGTTGGCCGACCGCATGGTCTTCGAGGTTGGCCTGACCGAGACCCGGCCGCTGCATACGCTGCTGTCAGAGCGCGAGTTCTCGGTGTTCGAACGCCTGGCCCAAGGCGCCAACGTCAACGATATCGCTCAGCAGTTGGCGCTCTCCAGCAAGACCATCAGCACCCACAAGGCGAGGCTGATGCAGAAACTCAAGGTCAATTCGCTGGCTGAGTTGGTGAAGTACGCCATGGAGCACAAGCTGGTCTGACTGTTCTGTTTGCGACAGAGGTTACCCGCCGGGTACCGCTTTCCCCTTGGATGGCTGAAGCCTGCATTCCAATACCGCCATCTGTGTAGGGCAATCCCTACACAAACGCTTCCAACCGGATGATGGCATTCTCTCAGTGCCCCCGATTTGCGGGCGCTTGCGTCTTCTTTAGTCTTTGCCTACGCAGTCATTCCAACAAGAAGGTGCAGGCATGAGCGAGGCGAATTCGAACGCGACCACCGGTGAGACGCTGGTCAGTTTCCGTGGTGTGCAGAAGAGCTACGACGGCGAATCGCTGATCGTCAAAGACCTCAACCTGGACATTCGCAAAGGTGAATTCCTCACCTTGCTCGGCCCGTCCGGCTCGGGCAAAACCACCAGCCTGATGATGCTGGCCGGTTTCGAGACCCCGACCGCCGGTGAAATCCAGTTGGCCGGGCGCTCCATCAACAACGTGCCGCCGCACAAACGTGACATCGGCATGGTGTTCCAGAACTACGCGCTATTCCCACACATGACCGTGGCGGAAAACCTCGCTTTTCCGCTGAGCGTGCGCAACCTGAGCAAGACCGACATCAGTGAACGGGTCAAGCGGGTACTCAACATGGTGCAGCTCGATGCCTTCGCCAAGCGCTACCCTGGCCAGCTTTCCGGTGGCCAGCAGCAGCGCGTGGCCTTGGCCAGGGCGTTGGTGTTCGAGCCGCAGCTGGTACTGATGGACGAGCCGCTCGGCGCGCTGGACAAGCAGCTGCGTGAACACATGCAGATGGAGATCAAGCACATTCACCAGCGCCTGGGTGTGACGGTGGTCTACGTAACCCACGACCAGGGCGAGGCGTTGACCATGTCCGACCGCGTGGCCGTGTTCCATGAAGGCGAGATCCAGCAGATCGCCGACCCGCGCACCCTTTATGAAGAGCCGCGCAACACCTTCGTCGCCAACTTCATCGGTGAGAACAACCGCATCAACGGCACGCTGCTGGCCAGTGACGGTCACCGTTGCCAGGTGCAGCTGGCCCGCGGCGAGCGGGTCGAGGCACTGGCGGTGAACGTCGGCCAGGCTGGCGAGCCGGTGACCCTGTCGGTACGCCCGGAGCGCGTGCGTCTCAATGGCCACAGCGAAAGCTGCGTCAATCGATTCTCCGGCCGCGTGGCCGAGTTCATTTACCTGGGCGACCATGTACGGGTGCGTCTGGAAGTCTGTGGCAAGGCTGACTTTTTCGTGAAACAGCCGATTGCCGAGCTCGACCCGGCGCTTGCCGTGGGCGATGTGGTACCGCTGGGCTGGGAGGTGGAGCACGCGCGCGCGCTCGATCCGATTGCCGAAGCCCACTGATGGATTGCTTCACCAACCCTGTACTGTGGAGAGAATAATAATGCGCAAGCAGCTGAAACTGACCGCCCTGGCCCTTGGCCTGTTCGCCGCCGGCCAGGCCATGGCGACAGACCTGACCGTGGTGTCCTTCGGTGGCGCCAACAAGGCGGCCCAGGTCAAGGCGTTCTACGAGCCATGGGAGAAGGCCGGCAAGGGCAAGATCGTCGCTGGCGAGTACAACGGCGAAATGGCCAAGATCAAAGCCATGGTCGATACCAACAGCGTGTCCTGGAACCTGGTGGAGGTGGAGTCGCCAGAATTGGCCCGTGGTTGCGACGAAGGCATGTTCGAGGAACTCGACCCGGCTTTGTTCGGTAACGAAAGCGATTATGTGAAAGGCGCCATCCAACCGTGCGGCGTGGGCTTCTTCGTTTGGTCGACGGTGTTGGCCTACAACGCTGACAAGCTCAAGACAGCCCCGACCAGCTGGGCCGATTTCTGGGACACGAAGAAATTCCCGGGCAAGCGCGGCCTGCGCAAGGGCGCGAAGTACACCCTCGAGTTCGCCCTGATGGCCGACGGCGTTGCGCCCAAGGATGTGTACCAGGTGCTGGCCAGCAAGGAAGGCGTGGACCGCGCCTTCAAGAAACTCGACGAACTCAAGCCAAGCATCCAGTGGTGGGAAGCGGGCGCCCAGCCGCCGCAGTACCTGGCATCGGGTGATGTGGTCATGAGCTCGGCCTACAACGGGCGTATTGCCGCGGTGCAGAAAGAGAGCAACCTCAAGGTGGTATGGAACGGTGGTATCTACGATTTCGACGCTTGGGCCATCCCGAAGGGGGCCAAGAATGTTGAAGAAGCGAAGAAGTTCATCGCTTATACCGTTCAGCCCGAGCAGCAGAAGACCTACTCCGAGAACATCGCCTACGGCCCGGCCAACGCCAAGGCTGTACCGCTGCTGACGGACGCGGTGAAGAAGGACATGCCGACCACGCCTGAAAACATCGCCAACCAGGTGCAGATCGATGTGGCCTTCTGGGCCGACAACAGCGAGCAACTGGAGCAACGCTTCAACGCCTGGGCGGCGAAGAAGTAAGGCGCCTCGAAGGAGCGCCGGCCGCCTGGCTGGCGCTCCCTGTTCCCCTGTTTTTGCGGAGTTCGCCATGGCCATTGCAGTGCCCCTCAACGAAGGCGCAGGTCCAAGTCTCAAGCAGCGCCTCAAGCACGCCGAGCGGGTCAACCGCTGGAAGGCGCAGGCGCTCATTGCGCCGCTGGCGCTGTTTCTTCTGCTGGTGTTCCTGGTGCCCATCGCGGCGCTGCTGTTCAAGAGCGTCGACAACCCGGAAGTGGTCAACGGCCTGCCGCGCACGGTTCAGGCTGTGTCGCAGTGGGACGGCAAGAGCCTGCCCGGCGAGCCGGTTTACAAGGCCCTTAGCCAGGACCTGGCCGAATCGCGCAAGAACCAGACCTTGGGCGACCTGTCCAAACGCCTGAACATGGAGCTGGCCGGCTACCGCAGCCTGCTCTCCAAGACCGCTCGGGCGCTGCCGTTCAAGGCTGAACCTGCTTCTTATAAAGAGGCCTTGCAGGCCCTCGATGAACGTTGGGGCGACCCGGCGTACTGGCAGGCGATCCGCCGCAACACCAGTAGCGTGACGTCCTATTACCTGCTGGCATCGGTCGACCACCGTATCGATGATCTTGGCGAATTGGCCAAGGCCACCCCCGACCAGGCTATATACCTGGATATCTTTGCTCGCACCCTGTGGATGGGTGTGGTGATCACGGCCATCTGTCTGGTGCTGGCGTATCCGCTGGCCTACCTGCTGGCCAACCTGCCAACCCGCCAGGGCAACCTGCTGATGATCCTGGTATTGCTGCCATTCTGGACTTCGATACTGGTTCGGGTGGCGGCGTGGATCGTGCTGCTGCAATCAGGCGGCCTGATCAACAGTGCCCTGATGGCAATCGGCATCATCGATCAGCCGCTGGAGCTGGTGTTCAACCGTACCGGCGTGTACATCTCGATGGTTCACATCCTTCTGCCGTTCATGATCCTGCCGCTGTACAGCGTGATGAAGGGCATATCGCCAAGCTACATGCGTGCAGCGATCTCCCTGGGTTGCCACCCGTTCGCCAGCTTCTGGCGGGTGTACTTCCCGCAGACCTACGCGGGCGTGGGCGCCGGTTGCCTGTTGGTGTTCATCCTGGCCATCGGCTACTACATCACCCCGGCGCTGCTCGGCAGCCCGAACGACCAGATGGTCAGCTACTTCGTGGCTTTCTATACCAACACCAGCATCAACTGGGGCATGGCCACCGCGCTGGGTGGGCTGTTGCTGCTGGCGACCGTGCTGCTGTACCTGATCTATAGCTGGCTGGTCGGTGCCAGCCGCCTGCGCCTGAGCTGAGGAGCCTAGTGATGCTTAGCCCATACATGTCGCCCGTGGAGCGGGTGTGGTTCTACAGCCTGCGTATCCTTTGCGGCCTGATATTGCTGTTTCTGGTGTTGCCGGTATTGGTGATCGTGCCGCTGTCGTTCAACAGTGGCAGCTTCCTGGTGTATCCACTGCAAGGCTTCTCTCTGCAGTGGTACCACGACTTCTTCGCTTCGGCCGAGTGGATGCGCGCCCTGCGCAACAGCGTCATCGTCGCCCCGGCGGCCACGCTGCTGGCCATGGTGTTCGGCACGCTGGCCGCGATCGGGCTTACCCGCGCCGATTTTCCGGGCAAGTCGCTGGTCATGGCGCTGGTGATTTCGCCGATGGTGGTGCCGGTGGTGATCATTGGTGTAGCCAGCTACCTGTTCTTTGCCCCGCTGGGGATGGGTAACAGCTTCATTTCGCTGATCCTGGTGCACGCGGTGCTGGGTGTGCCGTTCGTCATCATCACCGTGTCGGCGACCTTGCAAGGCTTCAATTACAACCTGGTGCGTGCGGCTGCCAGCCTGGGGGCCTCACCGGTGGTTGCGTTTCGCAGGGTCACCTTGCCGCTGATCGCCCCCGGGGTCATCTCGGGAGCGCTGTTCGCCTTCGCTACCTCTTTCGATGAGGTGGTGGTGACGCTTTTCCTCGCCGGGCCAGAGCAGGCCACCCTGCCGCGGCAGATGTTCAGCGGCATCCGCGAGAACCTGAGCCCGACGATTGCAGCGGCGGCCACCTTGCTGATCGGTTTTTCGGTGGTGTTGTTGCTGACCCTGGAGTGGCTGCGCGGGCGCAGTGAAAAGCTGAGGACTCAGCAGCCTGCCTGAGCCATGTCGCCGGTACCGGCCCTTCACAGGCAAGCCCGCTAAGGGCCGGTAGCGGCGAGACGGCGACAGGCGTCGCCACGCATTGATGCCAATCAGCCCCTATCCGGTTCCCTGAGTTACAATGCGCGCCACCTAGATTCTGCCAACAGGTGCGCCATGCAGCCCTACGCTATTGCCCCCTCCATTCTCTCCGCCGATTTCGCCCGCCTGGGCGAGGACGTCGACAAGGTGCTGGCCGCTGGTGCCGACATCGTCCACTTCGACGTGATGGATAACCACTACGTACCCAACCTGACCATCGGCCCGATGGTCTGCACTGCCTTGCGCAAATACGGTGTGACCGCGCCGATCGATGTGCATCTGATGGTCAGCCCGGTAGACCGCATCATCGGTGACTTCATCGAAGCCGGAGCCACCTACATCACCTTCCACCCGGAAGCTTCGCAGCACATCGACCGCTCGCTGCAGCTGATCCGTGACGGTGGCTGCAAGGCCGGCCTGGTGTTCAACCCGGCAACCAGCCTGGACGCGCTGAAATACGTGATGGACAAGGTCGACATGGTGCTGCTGATGAGCGTCAACCCAGGCTTTGGCGGGCAGAAGTTCATCCCCGGCACCTTGGACAAGCTGCGTGAAGCACGGGCGCTGATCGACGCCAGTGGCCGTGATATCCGCCTGGAAATCGACGGTGGGGTCAACGTCAACAACATCCGCGAGATCGCTGCCGCAGGCGCTGATACCTTCGTTGCCGGCTCGGCGATCTTCAACGCGCCGGATTATCAGGAAGTGATCGCCAAGATGCGCGCCGAACTGGCTCAGGCCCGGCCATGAGCGGCTTCGAGCAGCTGTTCCCCGGGACGCTGCCCAGGCTGGTGATGTTCGATCTGGACGGTACCCTGATCGATTCAGTCCCCGACCTGGCCGCAGCCGTTGACCGCATGCTGCTCGAACTTGGCCGACCGGCCGTCGGCCTCGACGCCGTGCGGCAGTGGGTAGGCAACGGCGCGCCCGTACTGGTGCGCCGCGCCCTTGCCGGCGGCCTGGACCACGCCACGGTAGACGATGAGCTGGCCGAGCGCGGCCTTGCACTGTTCATGGAGGCGTATGCTGAAAGCCATGATCTGACGGTCGTCTACCCTGGTGTGCGCGAAACCCTGCGCTGGCTGCGCAAGCAGGGCGTGGAGATGGCGCTGATCACCAACAAGCCGGAACGCTTCGTCGCACCCTTGCTCGACCAGATGAAGATCGGCCGTTATTTCCGCTGGATCATCGGCGGCGATACCCTGCCACAGAAGAAGCCCGACCCTGCTGCGTTGCTGTTCGTCATGAAAATGGCCGGCGTCGAGCCTGGCCAGGCGCTGTTTGTGGGGGACTCGCGCAGTGATGTGCTGGCGGCCAAGGCTGCCGGTGTGCAGTGCGTTGGGCTCAGCTATGGCTACAACCACGGCCGGCCGATCGATGAAGAAGCGCCCAGCCTGGTCTTGGGCGATCTGCGCCTGCTGCTGCCTGGTTGCGTAGTCACCGACACTGGGATAACGTTGGCGGACCTTCAAGCCTCACAAGACAGAGAGCCTTCCGTGGTGGTTACCGGCAAATTCTGGATGAAAGTCATCAAGGCCCTGGCCCGTTGGCGTTGGCGCGCCTGACTTCTGCCCGCCGGCCTTAGCCGGCCCGTCCGTTTGCCCGTCTCTCATTGTTGCTCCGAGGCTACTCATGACCCGCGAAGAATTCCTGCGCCTGGCCGCTGCTGGCTACAACCGCATCCCCTTGGCCTGTGAAACCCTGGCCGACTTCGATACCCCGCTTTCCATCTACCTGAAGCTGGCAGACCAGGCCAACTCGTACCTGCTCGAGTCGGTGCAGGGTGGAGAGAAGTGGGGGCGTTATTCGATGATCGGCCTGCCGTCGCGCACGGTGATGCGTGTGCATGGCTATCACGTGAGCATCCTGCACGATGGCGTGCAGGTCGAAAGCCATGATGTCGAAGACCCGCTGGCATTCGTCAAAACGTTCAAGGACCGCTACAAGGTCGCTGACATTGCCGGCCTGCCGCGTTTCAACGGTGGCCTGGTCGGCTACTTCGGCTATGACTGCGTACGCTATGTGGAAAAGCGCCTGGGCGCTTGTCCCAATCCTGACCCGCTGGGCGTCCCGGACATCCTGCTGATGGTTTCGGATGCCGTGGTGGTGTTCGACAACCTGGCCGGCAAGATGCATGCGATCGTACTGGTCGACCCGTCCGAAGAGCAGGCTTTCGAGCAAGGCCAGGCGCGCCTGCAAGGCCTGCTGGCCAAGCTGCGTGAACCCATCACGCCGCGACGCGGCCTGGACCTGAGCGGCCCCATGGCGGCAGAGCCGGCGTTCCGCTCCTCTTTTACCCAGGAGGATTACGAGCGTGCTGTGGACACCGTGAAGGAGTACATCCTGGCCGGTGACTGCATGCAAGTGGTGCCGTCCCAGCGCATGTCGATCGACTTCAAGGCAGCGCCCATCGATTTGTACCGTGCGCTGCGCTGCTTCAACCCGACGCCTTACATGTACTTCTTCAACTTCGGGGACTTCCACGTGGTCGGCAGTTCGCCGGAAGTGCTGGTGCGGGTTGAAGACAGCCTGGTTACCGTGCGACCGATTGCCGGTACCCGCCCACGGGGGGCGAACGAGGAGGCCGACCGAGCGCTGGAAGATGACCTGCTGTCGGACGACAAGGAAATCGCCGAGCACCTTATGCTCATCGACCTTGGCCGCAACGATGTGGGCCGTGTGTCTTCCACCGGTAGCGTGCGCCTGACCGAAAAGATGGTGATCGAGCGCTACTCCAACGTGATGCATATCGTGTCCAACGTCACCGGCCAACTGGCCGAGGGCTTGACCGCCATGGATGCCCTGCGGGCGATTCTGCCGGCGGGTACACTGTCGGGTGCACCGAAGATTCGCGCGATGGAGATCATCGACGAACTGGAGCCGGTCAAACGGGGCGTCTACGGTGGTGCGGTGGGCTACTTCGCCTGGAACGGCAACATGGATACCGCAATTGCCATTCGCACGGCGGTGATCAAGGACGGCGAGCTGCATGTGCAGGCAGGTGGCGGCATCGTCGCCGACTCGGTGCCGGCGCTGGAATGGGAAGAAACCATCAACAAGCGCCGGGCGATGTTCCGTGCAGTAGCATTGGCTGAGCAGTCTCCTGCCGAGTAACGCTCAGGCGTGGGGCCGCATGGCGGCCCCAATGGGTTAAAAGTCGACGCTGACGCCCAGGCTTATTCCTTGCTGGGTCAACTCATCGCTCTTGCGCCAGTTGTAGTTCCCGCGCAGGTGTACCCCCGCCACCAGCTCATGGGTCAGCCCGAGGCTGGCGCGGGTCAGGTCGCTCTGCGGTGTGTACCCGGTCAGCGTGAAGTCATTGGCTGGCAGTGTGGTCAGGTGCATGGTCACGTCCTGCTGGTCATCTTCGAACTCATGCTCCTGCGCCACCTCGGCAAAAAGCCTGGTGTTGGCCAGTACCTGCACGCTGCCGAGCAACCCAACGCCCAAACGACGCGACGTGCGTTCCTGGTCATCGAAGCCCAGGGCCGTCGAGCGTCCGCTCTTCTCGTCATAACCGTCCACCTTCACCCGTGCATAGTCGGCGCTGATGAAAGGGGCCAACTGCCATTGGCTGCTATCGGCTGCCAGGTTGTATCCCAGCCGGCCGGTCACAGCCCAGGCTTCGCCGTCGGTATCACCTTTTTCGCTTCGGTCATTCACGCCCAAGGCGAAGGTACGCTTGAGGTCCCGGTAATCCAGGTGCCCGGCGCTCAGCGCTGCGTCCGCCCACCAGCGGTCCTGACGAAACTGGGCGAAGGCACTGGCCAGGTAGCTGTCGAGCTTGTAGTCCGAGTCTTGTTCGCCTGCCTCCAGTTTCTGGCGGTAGATACCGCCGGCAAGCCCTAAGCGCCAAGCGTCGTTGAGCCGATAGCTGCCGCCCAACGTGAGGTTGTAGCCGCGCCCGTCACCGTTGGCAGAACTGCGCTCGCTGTCGTAGTCCAGGTCTTGCGCACCCGTGGCAACAAAGGCCTGCCATTGGCCTGCCGCTTGCCAGGGTGTCTGCCATTGATTACGCAGTTCGTCCTGATGCGCGCGCAGGCTGGCGTGGGCCATTTCCGGTAGCAGTGTCAGCTCCCAGGGTGCGGAGAGGATCGAGTAGCCGTAGTCGGCAATCAGTTGCTGGCCTGCGATGGTTGGGTGCACCGAGTCGTTGAACAGGAGCTTGGTGGGGTCAGGGGTGGTGCCGTTGATGCCGTACAGCGGGTTTTCCACACAACTGTTGCCGCTGTAGCAGGTACCGACCAGGTTCTGCCCGCTGGCCAGCCCGAACTGCGTCGGGCTGGCCAGTGCTTCGTTCAGCAGTACGGGAATGTTCAGTGGAATGATTTCGGCATCTATCTGGCCCAGTTGGCTGACCAGTGACTGGTTGAACACGCTGGAAAGTTGCGACAGCGCGCCTTGCTGCGGCGTGCCGCTGAAGTTCGGCGTTTGCCCGAGGTCGGGTAGCAGCCAGACCATGATGTAGCGGGCGCCGCCTTGTTGCAGGGCCTGGGCGCTGGCGGCCAGGCGCGACCCCGCAGCGGCCGCATCGGCAGGGCTGCTCACCAGGCCCTGCAGGAAGTCGTTACCGCCCCCGGTCAGGTAGTAGAGGGCGTTGGGGTCGGCGCGCAAGCCATTGGCCAGGTAACCGGCCTTCTCGCGTAGGACCAGGCCGGCAAAGTCTTGACCAGGCGGAATGATTGTCTGGGAAGTGTCGGTGACCGAATCCAGGATCTGCTGCGTGGTGTAGCCACCAACGGCCCAGTTGTTGCCGTCGGGGCGTATCCCGAGTGATGTGGACGGGTTCAACTCATCGGCATTCACACCCAGGCGGGCGCCGAGGATCATGGGCGAGACAGGTGCAAAGTTGCCATTCGCATCACGGTTGGTAAAGCGCATGCCGGCAGTGCCGCCGGTCAGGTCAGGGAATTGCCCGGCGTCGCTGAGGCTGTCCCCGAAGACGATCATTGTCGAGTAAGGCGAGGGCGCAGCGAAAGCTTGGCTGCAGGCGAGCGCCAAGGTAGCCAGGGTAAAACGTAGCAAGGGTGTTTTTCGCATGTGTGAACATCCTTTTCATTGTTTTTATGAGTACAGCCCGATCGACCATAGCAAATCGCGGGGCATGCCTTCCAAGTCCATTCGTTTCCCGTATTTACGGGCATATTGCGCCCGCCGCCCCGGTAGGCTACTGTGCCTGCAAGTATGAGCGAGACCTATCCCGTGTTGATCGTCAGCAAACTCTTGATGCGCGTTATCAAGGCCCACGCCCGTTGGCGTTGGCGCGCCTGACTTTATCTCTTGCCGGCCTGCCCGGCCCGCCCCCGTTTGCCTTCCTGTCCGTGTCCGAGCGCCCTTAGTGGCAACGCCGTGTCTGTTTATGGTGTAGGAAGGTTCGACTTTTAAAGTCAGTAGATTCTAGAGGTTTAGCCTGATGTTACTGATGATCGACAATTACGACTCATTCACTTACAACGTCGTGCAGTACCTTGGCGAGTTGGGTGCCGAGGTCAACGTCTTCCGCAACGACGAAATCACCGTTGCCGAGATCGAAGCCCTCAACCCTGAACGGATCGTGGTCTCCCCCGGCCCTTGCACGCCGAGCGAAGCCGGTGTGTCCATCGAGGCCATCCTGCATTTCGCCGGCAAGCTGCCGATCCTTGGGGTTTGCCTGGGCCACCAATCGATCGGCCAGGCGTTTGGCGGCGATGTCGTGCGTGCCCGCCAGGTGATGCACGGCAAGACCAGCCCGGTGTATCACCGCGACCTGGGCGTGTTCGCCGGCCTCAACAACCCGCTCACCGTGACCCGCTACCATTCCCTGGTGGTCAAGCGCGAGACCCTGCCAGAGTGCCTGGAGGTGACAGCCTGGACCGCACATGACGACGGTTCGGTCGACGAGATCATGGGCCTGCGCCACAAGACACTGAATATAGAAGGGGTGCAGTTCCACCCCGAGTCCATCCTGACCGAGCAGGGCCACGAGCTGTTCGCCAACTTCCTCAAGCAGACCGGCGGCCGCCGCTAAGGACCGAGCATGGATATCAAGAGCGCGTTGAGCCGTATTGTCGGCCACCTGGACCTCTCTACCGAAGAAATGCGCGATGTGATGCGCCAGATCATGACCGGCCAGTGCAGCGAGGCGCAGATCGGTGCCTTCCTGATGGGCATGCGCATGAAGAGCGAAAGCATCGACGAGATCGTTGGCGCGGTTTCGGTCATGCGTGAGCTGGCTGACAAGGTCGAGCTCAAAAGCCTAGATGGCGTGGTCGATATCGTCGGCACGGGCGGTGATGGCGCCAACATCTTCAACGTTTCCACCGCTTCCGCGTTCGTCCTGGCGGCGGCGGGTTGCACCGTGGCCAAACATGGCAACCGCGCGGTTTCCGGCAAGAGCGGCAGTGCGGACCTGCTGGAAGCTGCGGGCATCTACCTGAACCTCACGCCTACCCAAGTGGGGCGTTGCATTGACAGCCTCGGCATTGGCTTCATGTTCGCGCAGAGCCATCACACAGCCATGAAACATGCCGCAGGCCCGCGCCGCGACCTGGGCCTGCGTACCCTGTTCAACATGCTCGGCCCGCTTACGAATCCGGCTGGGGTGAAACACCAGGTGGTCGGCGTGTTCAGCCAGGCCTTGTGCCGCCCGCTGGCTGAAGTGCTGCAACGCCTGGGCAGCAAGCATGTGCTGGTCGTGCATTCCAAGGATGGCCTGGACGAGTTCAGCCTGGCCGCGCCTACCTTTGTCGCCGAACTGAAGAACGACCAGATCAGCGAGTACTGGGTCGAGCCTGAAGACCTTGGCATGAAGAGCCAGAGCCTGCATGGCCTGGCAGTCGAAAATCCACAGGCATCGCTGGAGTTGATCCGTGATGCACTGGGCCGGCGCAAGACCGAGAACGGCCAGAAGGCTGCCGAGATGATAGTGCTCAACGCGGGCGCTGCGTTGTACGCCGCTGACCACGCCATGAGCCTGAAGGCGGGTGTGGATCTGGCGCACGATGTGCTGCACACAGGGCTAGCGTGGGAAAAGCTGCAGGAGCTGGGTGCCTTTACAGCGGTATTCAAGGTGGAGAACGAAGCATGAGTGTCCCGACGGTGCTGGAAAGGATCATTGCCCGCAAGTTCCAGGAAGTGGCAGAGCGCAGCGCGCGCGTCAGCCTCGCCGAAATGGAGCGCCTGGCCAAGGAGGCGGATGCCCCGCGCGGGTTTGCCAATGCCCTGATCGAGCAGGCCAAGCGCAAGCAGCCAGCGGTGATTGCCGAAATCAAGAAGGCCTCGCCGAGCAAGGGTGTGATCCGCGAGAACTTCGTCCCGTCGGAAATTGCCGTCAGCTACGAAAAGGGCGGGGCGACTTGCCTGTCGGTGCTGACCGACGTGGACTACTTCCAAGGGGCCGATGAGTACCTGCAGCAGGCTCGCGCCGCCGTTTCGCTGCCGGTGATCCGCAAGGATTTCATGGTCGACCCTTATCAGATCATCGAAGCACGCGCCTTGGGTGCAGACTGCGTGCTGTTGATCGTGTCGGCGCTCGATGACGTCAGGATGGCCGAGCTGGCTACTACCGCCAAGGACGTCGGCCTCGATGTGCTGGTCGAAGTACATGACGGTGATGAGTTGGAGCGCGCGTTGAACACCCTTGATACCCCGCTGGTGGGTGTCAACAACCGCAACCTGCATACCTTTGACGTCAGCCTGGAAACCACTCTCGACCTGCTGCCACGCATCCCCCGCGATCGCCTGGCCATCACCGAGAGTGGCATCCTCAACCGTGCGGATGTCGAGCTCATGGAGATCAATGACGTTTATTCGTTCCTGGTGGGCGAGGCGTTCATGCGGGCCGAGCAGCCGGGGCTGGAATTGCAGCGGTTGTTCTTCCCTGAACAAGTGAAGAAGACTGTTCAGCATCTGGACTAAGCAACGTTGAAGCCGGCAATCGCCGGCTTTATCTAAGGTGGATCAATGACCGATCAACCCCTGGCCCTTACCGTCGAGCAGGGCTTGCGCGCCGAGCAAGATCTTTTGGCTGCAGTCTGTCGTGGCGAAGCCGAGAGTGGTGTGCTGTTCTGGCGCCCGACGGATCATGCGCTGGTCATGCCTCGGCGCATGAGCCGCCTGGACAACTTCGAGGCAGCCTGCTCGGAATTGGCGATCGCGGGCTGGCCAGTGCTGCTGCGTGAAACCGGTGGTGAACCGGTGCCTCAGTCGCATTCGACGGTGAATGTGGCGCTGGTGTACGTAGCTCCCCGCAGCGAAGGCGACCATGGCCGTATCGAGAACGCCTATGAACGGCTCTGCCTGCCGTTGTGCGACGTGTTGCGCGAGTGGGGTGGTGTGGCTTCGGTAGGCGAGATCGACGGGGCCTTCTGCGATGGCCGCTACAACGTCAACCTCAATGGCCGCAAGCTGGTGGGTACTGCCCAACGTTGGCGCCAGGGGCTGGGTGGAAAACGGCCTGTGGTGCTGGTGCATGGTGCGTTGTTGCTGGATAACGAGCGCGAGTCCATGGTCGCGGCGGTCAATCTGTTCAATGAATGTTGCGAGCTCGAGCAGCGCTGCCGGGCCGACAGCCATATAGCCCTGCACGAAGTGGCGCCCGCTGTGCCGTGGTACGAGCGCCTTTCGCAGGCGTACAGGGAAGTACTTGCAGCGTTACCCAAGGATTAACGCGTACCGTAAACCACCATGGTCTTGCCCTTGACCTGGACCAGGCTGCGTTCCTCGAGGTCCTTGAGCACGCGGCCGACCATCTCCCGCGAGCAGCCGACGATACGGCCAATTTCCTGGCGGGTGATCTTGATTTGCATGCCGTCCGGGTGGGTCATGGCATCTGGCTGTTTGCACAGGTCCAGCAGGCAGCGGGCGACCCGGCCGGTAACATCGAAGAAGGCCAGGTCGCCGACCTTGCGTGTGGTGTTACGCAGGCGCTGGGCCATCTGGCTGCCGAGGGAGTAGAGAATCTCCGGGTCTTGGCGGGCCAGGTCGCGAAACTTGTCGTAACTGATCTCGGCTACTTCGCACTCTGTCTTGGCGCGCACCCAGGCGCTGCGCTGCTGATCGCTGCCGGCGGGTTCGAACAAACCCAGTTCGCCGAAGAAATCGCCACTGTTGAGGTAGGCGATGATCATCTCGTGGCCTTCGTCATCCTCAATGAGGATGGTGACCGAGCCTTTGATGATGAACGACAGCGTTTCGGCTCGGTCACCAGCACAGATGATATTGCTCTTGGCGGTGTAGCGGCGGCGCTGGCAGTGCATCAGCAGCTTGTCGATGTTCTTGATCTTGGCGGGTAGGGCTGAGGCAACCATCACGAAATCCTGTTCGATACGACCCATGGGCTCTGGTGGGGAGTTGGCTGACATGACGCGTCAGTCAATTGGCGCCAGCTTATCAGACACTGCAAGATGTTTCGGCACAAATGCCGAACCTGTGGAGCTTTTCCGACAGCCACACAAGGCTTAAGCTGACACCCTTTTTGCTAGATCCAGGAGTACGGACAGATGAAGGCACGCATCCAATGGGCCGGTGAAGCGATGTTCCTTGGCGAATCGGGGAGCGGCCATGTGGTGGTGATGGACGGCCCGCCCGAGGCTGGGGGCCGCAACCTGGGCGTGCGCCCGATGGAAATGCTCCTGCTCGGCCTGGGTGGCTGCAGCAGCTTCGATGTAGTGAGCATCCTGAAGAAATCGCGCCAAGCGGTGGAAAGCTGCGAAGCCTTCCTTGAAGCCGAGCGCGCCAGCGAAGATCCGAAGGTGTTTACCAAGATACACATGAACTTCGTGGTCAAAGGGCGTGGGCTGAAAGAGGCTCAGGTCAAGCGTGCGGTGGAGCTGTCGGCGGAGAAATATTGCTCGGCGTCGATCATGCTGGAGCGGGCGGGTGTGGAAATCACCCACGGTTACGAGATCGTTGAGCTGGGGTAAGACTTCAGGGTCGCAAGGCGGCCCCGACGGCCATCAATTGCGCAACGCTGGGAGAGCCACCACCAGCCAACGGGGCACGCAACGCCTCAATGACTGGCTGAGGTGCTCCCGGCGCTTTTGATAACCCAGCCCCAGGGCGATGACCCCGAGCCCGATCAAGGTCAGCACCACAGGGAACAGCAGCGAATCGGCAAACACCTCGTACGACAGATAACCCAGGTAAGCAGCCACCCCCAGGGCCCCGAAGACCATGAACACTGGCCGGCGCAGCAGCACCGCCATGGCCATCAGCCCCAGGTTGATCAAGCAGTACAATGCCTTACCCAGCTCGCTGTCGCTTTCGACCAGCGTTAGCCCACCCCAGAACGCTGCCAGCCCGGCCAGGTAACCCCAGTGGGCGTAATCCTCACGCGTGCGCCCGTCGACCACCAGAAACACCAGCAGCAGCCCAAGCCCGAACCACAGCGAAACCGTGCGCCGCTGTTCCCAGCTGAACGGTGAGCCGAACACCCACTCGCTAAGGTCCATCGACATGAACCACAAGGCAATGGCAATCGGCATGACGATAAACGGGTAGGGGATCAGGCGCAGCATCAACAAACCGGCGACTACCGTGGCCGCCTCCATCATCAGCCAGCCGCCCTGCACATAGGTGTAGTACTGGTGATAGTCCGTTTGCCGATCATCCAATGGCCACCAGCCGGCCAGGCGTTCGATGGCAAAGACTGCCAAGGGCACGATGCTTACCGCGACCGCCGCCAAGACGCCAGAGGCGATAGGTTGCTGGCGTTTTTGCAGAGTGAGGGCGAACAGGGTGAGAAGGCCGATGTAAAGGATGGCGATGGCCAGCAGCGCCCAATCACCGATTCGCATCCAGGCCTCGGTCAGCAGCCAGCCCATCGCCCCCATGATCAGTAGGGCGCCGAAGTAGAAGGCGACGTGCGCCAGCTGGAAGCTGCCACGAACTACCGGCTGCTGGTGCAGGAAGTCCAGCAGAGCCTTGTCCTGGCCCGGCTGGAGAATGCCTGCTTGTACGGCGCGCGCCAGGTCCTTGGCGTCGATACGGTCCGTCATTGGCGTGCCCTTAGATGCGGTAAGTGCTCTTGGTCATGACCTTGGCCAGCATGCTCATGCCGAAGCGTACCGGCGCGGGGAAGCGATAGCCACCTGCTTCAAGGGCCGAATCGGCGTGCTGCTCTTCGTCGACGCGCATCTGCTCGAGAATGGCACGGGACTTTTCGTCCTCATGGGGGATCTGCTCCAGGTGTTCATCGAGGTGTTTGCACACCTGATGCTCGGTGGCGGCGACGAAGCCCAGGCTGACCTTGTCGCTGACCATGCCGGCGAGCGCGCCGATGCCGAACGACATGCCGTAGAACAACGGATTGAGCACGCTGGGGTGGCTGCCCAGCTGACGGATGCGCTGTTCGCACCAGGCCAGGTGGTCGATTTCTTCCTCGGCCGCATGTTCCATCGCCTTGCGCACCTGAGGCAGTTTGGCGGTCAGGGCCTGGCCTTGGTACAGCGCCTGGGCGCAGACCTCTCCGGTATGGTTGATGCGCATGAGCCCGGCAATGTGGCGGGTCTGGCTTTCGTCGAGTTCGACGTCCGGCTGGACAATGGCCGGGGACGGCCGGGAGGGTTGGCCGCTGAAGGGCAGCAAGGTGCGCATGGCGGTATCGGCCTGCAGCAACAAGCGGTCGAGCGGCGAGTAGTGACGTTCGGTAGCCATCGGGCACCTCCGCTGAAGTGATGCCCGACAGTTTACCTCAATCGCCCGGGGTGGGCTTGCCTTGGGTCAGCCCGGTGGCCAGTGCATCTGGCGCTGGCCGAGCACATGCATGTGGATGTGGTAGACGGTCTGGCCACCTTGCTCGTTGCAGTTCATGACCACGCGGAAGCCATCCTCGCAACCCAGTTCCTTGGCCAGGCGCTGGGCGGTGAACAGGATGTGGCCGGCCAGGCCCTTGTCCTCTTCGGTCAGGTCATTGAGCGTACGGATGTGTTTTTTCGGGATGACCAGAAAATGCACCGGCGCCTGGGGCGCGATGTCGTGGAACGCCAGAACCTGGTCGTCCTCGTAGATGATCTTCGCCGGGATTTCCCGGTTGATGATCTTGATGAATAAATCGTCCACAGCACTTGCTCCATGGTGAGGGTCCTGGCCGAGTGTACTTAGCCAGGCGCCGCTCGCCCAGTGGGCTATTCCATTCCGACCGGGCAGTAACGGCGGTGGATGAAGCCTGCAAGCTTGCGCGACAACCAGCGGGGCAACAGACGTGGGGCGAATGCCAGCCAGCGGTTGCGGCGAACCGGCATGATCAGCGCCCGGTTCTTCGCCAGTGCGCGCACGGTGTACAGCGCTACTTCTTCGGGGCTGAGGCAGCGGCTGCTGCCTTCTAGCCTGGGAATAGGCCGGCGCGAAGAGCGCACAGGCCCGGGGCAAAGCACTGAAACCTTGATGCCTGTGGGCTTGAGCTCTTCGCGCAGGGCTTCGGTGAAATGCATCACATAGGCCTTGCTGGCGGCATAGGTGGCCATCCAGGGGCCTGGCGCTATGGCGGCCAGGCCGGCGACGTTGAGGATCTGCCCACCACCCTGTACTGCCATGAGGTTGCCAATGGCGTGGCACAGGCGGCTCATGGCGAGAATATTCACTTCCAGCAGGTCCTGCTCGTCTGCCCATTCGTGGGCGAGAAACGGGCCATAGGTACGCTGGCCGGCGCAGTTGACCAACAGGTCGATGCGCCGCTCGCCCTCTTCCAGTTCGAGTACGAAACCGGACAGGCGCAGTGGCTGGCTGAGGTCGCAGGCGCGTAGCAGCACTTCGACGCCGAAGCGCTGGGTCAGCTCTATGGCAACCGGTTCAAGGGTTTCGCGATTGCGTGCCACCAGGATCAGATTGCGCCCGCGCCGCGCCAGCGCTTCCGCCAGGGCCAAGCCCAGGCCGCTGGAAGCACCAGTGATCATGGCGTAACGGGTCATGCAAGGCTCCTGAGGGCTAGAGAGGGCGCCTAGTGTACAGCGTGGCCGGGCCAGGTGTTGCCTTTTGCTGCTAGGCCTTGGCGCGTAGCGCCTGGCTGCGCTCCAGGGCTGCTTTGTATTCACCGTGCAGGCGTTCGATCAGTGCGGCGGCGCCGGGCAGGTCATGGATATCTCCGACGCCTTGCCCGGCAGACCATACTGTCTTCCAGGCCTTGGCTTCATTATCGATTGGCTTGAGTTTGCCCTGCTCCTGGCCGGCCTTCAGTGCGGCCATGTCGTACCCGGCCTGTTCAAGGCTCTGACGCAAAAAGCTGGCTGGTATGCCGGACACCGCTGGGGTATGGACGATGTCCGCTGCATGCGCGCCGAGCAGCATCTGTTTATAGGCCTCTTGGGCTTGGCTCTCCCGGGTGGCGATGAAGCGAGTACCCATGTAGGCCAGGTCCGCGCCAAGCAACTGGGCGGCGAGTATTTCATGGCCGTGGTTGATGCAGCCGGCCAATAGCAGTGTCTTGTCGAAAAACTGGCGGATTTCGGCCACAAGGGCGAACGGGCTCCAGGTGCCCGCATGCCCGCCTGCACCTGCCGCCACCGCGATCAGGCCATCGACGCCGGCCTGTGCAGCTTTTTCAGCGTGACGCCGGGTGGTCACATCATGGAACACCAGGCCGCCATAGCCGTGCACGGCATCCACGACTTCCTTCACCGCGCCAAGACTGGTGATGACTATAGGCACCTGATGCTCGACACACAGGGCAAGGTCAGCCTGCAGACGCGGGTTGGATGGGTGGACGATCAGATTCACCGCATAAGGGGCTGGCGTTTGCAGCTGCCCAAGGCCCGCTTCGATCTCCTCGAGCCAGCCTTTGAAGCCGGCACTGTCGCGCTGGTTCAAGGCCGGAAAGCTGCCGACCACGCCATTGCCGCAGCAGGCCAGGACCAGCTGGGGATTGGAGATCAGGAACATCGGCGCCGCCACCACGGGCAAGCGCAGGCGTTGTTCGAGCGAAGCAGGCAGGGACATGGGCGAGGCTCCTGAACAGTGCGTTCAACGTCAGAACGGTTTGACCACCACAAGAATCACGATGCCCAGCAGGAACAGCACGGGTACTTCGTTGAACCAGCGGTAGTAAACGTGGCTGCGGGTGTTGGCGCCGTTGGCAAAGCGTTTGCGCTGGGCGCCGCACATGTGATGGTAGCCGGTGAGCAGAATTACCAGTGTCAATTTGGCATGCAGCCAGCCTTGGCTCAGCCAGCCCGGGGTGAGATAGAGCATCCAGGCGCCGAACACGTAGGTGGCAATCATCGCCGGGTTCATTATGCCGCGGTACAGCTTGCGCTCCATGGTAACGAAGCGGTCCTGGCTGATGCTGTCCTGGCTTTGGGCGTGGTAGACGAACAGCCGGGGCAGATAGAACAGGCCGGCGAACCAGCAGACCACGCTGACGATGTGCAGCGCTTTTATCCATAGGTAAAGCATGGAGAGAGTTCCTTCAGGTATTCACGGTCGTCAGATAGTAGAGGCCAAGCGCCCGAAGGGTCACCCGAAGAGTTGTTACAGGCGCCTTGCGCCCCTATCATCGTGCGCTTTCCAGACGGCTCGTTGATAAGGGGCAAGCGTTATGATCAAGGTCGGTATCGTCGGCGGCACGGGTTACACCGGCGTCGAACTGTTGCGTCTGCTGGCACAGCATCCACAGGCCGAAGTGGCGGTCATCACTTCGCGTTCCGAGGCGGGCGTAGCGGTCGCCGACATGTATCCGAACCTGCGCGGCCACTATGACGGCCTGGCTTTCAGTGTGCCGGACAGCAAGGCCCTGTCAGCCTGCGACGTGGTCTTCTTCGCCACCCCGCACGGTGTCGCGCACGCCCTGGCCGGCGAGTTGCTGGCTGCCGGAACCAAGGTCATTGACCTGTCCGCCGACTTCCGCCTGCAGGACGCTGCCGAGTGGGCGAAATGGTACGGTCAGCCGCACGGCGCGCCGGAGTTGCTCAAGGATGCGGTCTACGGCCTGCCTGAAGTCAACCGTGAGAAAATTCGCCAGGCGCGCCTGATCGCCGTGCCGGGCTGCTACCCGACCGCTACCCAGTTGGGCTTCCTGCCACTGCTCGAAGCGGGCCTGGCCGACCCGTCGCGCCTGATCGCCGATTGCAAGTCGGGTGTCAGTGGCGCCGGCCGTGGTGCCGCCGTGGGGTCGCTGTTCTGTGAGGCTGGCGAGAGCATGAAGGCCTACGCGGTCAAGGGCCACCGTCACCTGCCGGAAATCAGCCAAGGCCTGCGCCTGGCTGCGGGCACGGATATCGGTCTTACCTTCGTGCCGCATCTGACCCCGATGATCCGCGGCATTCACTCGACCCTGTACGCGACGGTTGCCGATAAGTCGGTCGACCTGCAGGCACTGTTCGAGAAGCGCTACGCTGACGAGCCGTTCGTCGACGTGATGCCAGCGGGCAGTCACCCGGAAACCCGTAGCGTTCGCGGTGCCAACGTATGCCGTATTGCCGTTCATCGCCCGCAAGGTGGTGACCTTGTGGTCGTGCTGTCGGTCATCGACAACCTGGTCAAGGGCGCGTCAGGCCAGGCGGTGCAGAACCTGAACATTCTGTTTGGCCTGGACGAGCGCATGGGCCTGTCCCATGCCGGCCTGCTGCCCTGACACCGCCGGCAAGGCACAAGCTGCAAGTGAGCGTACTGCGTTCAGCTTGTAGCTTGTCACTTGCGGCTTACGAATTGTTGACCGATTTTCTCGGAGAAGCGGATAATGCGCGTCATCGAGTTTTATGGCGGCTACTGCGCCGGGAGAATCAACATGAGCGTCGAAACCTTCACCCCCACGGCTTTGGAATTCACTCACGGCGCCGCGCAAAAGGTGAAGACTCTGGTTTGCGAGGAAGGTAATGATCGTCTGAAACTGCGGGTTTTCGTGACCGGTGGTGGCTGCTCGGGTTTCCAGTACGGCTTCACCTTCGATGAAGATGTGGCCGAAGATGACACCATCGTCGAGCGCGAAGGTGTATCCCTGGTGGTAGATCCCATGAGCTTCCAGTATCTGGCGGGCGCGGAGGTGGATTACCAGGAAGGTCTTGAGGGTTCGCGCTTCGTGATCAAGAACCCGAATGCCGCTACCACCTGTGGCTGTGGATCTTCCTTCTCGATCTGAAGCCCGGTAGTACAAAAAACGCCGCGCATTCGCGCGGCGTTTTCGTTGGCGGTTGCAAGGTCAGGCTGGGTAGATCGCGCCCAGCACCCGGAGCCCCTTCGCTGCCGTAACGCTGGGGCGGTTGGCAGCGATCCCTTCCAGGCAGCAATGAGCCAGCCAGGCAAATGCCATACCCTCGACCCAGTCTGGGTCTACGCCATATGCCTGGGTGCTGGTGACCCGGGTATCGGGTAGCAGCGCGTCAAGGCGAGCCATCAATGCACCGTTGTGTGCACCGCCTCCACAGACAAGCAGTGCTTCTGTGCCTTGCTGTGCATTACGCAAGGACTCAGTGATGGTTCGCGCCGTCAGTTCAAGCAGTGTGGCCTGGACATCCTCGTCGCGATAATGCGGCATACGAGCGAGATGGCCATCCAGCCAGGCCAGGTTGAACACTTCGCGGCCTGTACTCTTCGGGCCGCTGCCGACGAAGAAAGGATCACTCAGCAACGCGTTCAGCAAATCGGTCTGGGCCACGCCACTGGCCGCCCAGGCGCCGTCGGCGTCATAGGCCTGACCGCGCTTACGCTCGATCCAGGCATCCAGCAGGACATTGCCGGGGCCACAGTCGAAGCCGTGGACCGGCTTGTCGTGCTCGATCAGGCTGAGGTTGCTGAAGCCGCCCACGTTGAGCACTGCCAGCCGCTGGCCAAGATGGGCGAACAGGGTTTCATGAAACGCAGGCACCAGAGGCGCGCCTTGGCCGCCAGCCGCCACATCGCGCCGGCGGAAATCGGCTACCACTGCGATCCCGGTGAGCTCGGCAAGCAATGCCGGGTTGCCGATCTGTACAGTAAAACCCCGGGCAGGCTCGTGGCGGATGGTCTGGCCATGGCTGCCGATGGCGCGGATGGCGGCAGGCTGCAGCCCCTGCTTTTTCAGCAACTGCTGTATGCCTTCTGCGGCAAGGCTGGCCCAGTGGTTTTCCGCCAATGCTGCACGTGCGATTTCGTCAGGGCCGCTGGCGCAAAGGGCAAGCAGTTGCTGACGCAGCTCGGCGGGCATCGGCAGGTAATGGGTGGCGAGCAGCTCCAGCCGCTCGCCTTGTTCGATCAGGGCAATGTCCAGCCCGTCGAGGCTGGTGCCAGACATTACTCCCAGGTAGAGCGCCATGGATCAGCGCTTGTTCGCTGCGAGCATGGTGGCCTTTTCCTGATCCATGCGCGCGATCAGTGGCTTGCTCTGCTGCAAGAACCGCTGGCGCTCGGCCTTGGCGATCGGGTCGGCCATCGGTACCTTCTGGCTCAGCGGGTCGACGTGGACGCCATTGACCTGGAACTCATAGTGCAGGTGCGGGCCCGTGGACAGGCCGGTGGTGCCGATATAACCGATGATCTGCCCCTGCTTCACGCTGCTGCCGGTCTTGATGCCTTTGGCAAAGCCCTGCATGTGCCCGTAGAGGGTCTTGTACCTGTTGCCGTGGGCGATGATCACTGTGTTGCCGTACCCACCGCGACGGCCGGCCAGTTCGATGCGGCCGTCACCGGCTGCTTTGATCGGTGTGCCGCGTGGGGCGGCATAGTCGACACCCTTGTGTGCGCGGATCTTGTTCAGGATCGGGTGCTTGCGGCCTGCGGAAAATCGCGAGCTGATACGAGCAAAGTCCACGGGGGTGCGGATGAACGCCTTGCGCAGGCTGTTGCCATCGGCTGTGTAGTAGCTGGTGTTGCCCTGCTTGTTGGTGTAGCGCACCGCCGTGTAGGTCTTGCCACGGTTGGTGAAGCGGGCAGACAGGATGTTGCCTGTGCCAACCACCTTGCCATCCAGGACCTTCTGCTCGTAGACCACGTCGAATTCGTCACCCTGGCGGATGTCCTGCGCGAAGTCGATGTCATAGCCCAGTACCTTGGCCATGTCCATGGTCAGGCTATGCGACAGCCCGGCACGCTGGGCCGAGGCCGACAACGAACTTTTGATCACACCGTGGGCGTACGCGGTACGTACCAGGGGTTTGCTGATTTCGCGGTCGAAGGTATAACCCTTGGCGGTCTTCGTCAGGCGGATGGTTTCGAGGGTGCTGACCTTGCTTTGCAGGCTGGCCAATTGGCCGTCCTTATCGAGCTCGAACTGCAAAACCTGGCCGTGCTTGAGTTGGCTGAATTGCTTGGCCTGCTTGCTGCTGGCCAGCAGGTCGTGTACCGCATTGGCGGGCAGGCCGACTTTTTCGAACAGGGTGGACAGTGTATCGCCACGCGCCACGGTGACTTCGCGATGCCCAGGCGTTGTGGCTTCGGGTTTTTGCTCCAGGGCCGGAAGCCCTTGGGAAGCTTGCTCGGTTTTGCTATCGGCACCTTCGATTTGCGCGAAAGGTGAACCTTGATCGGCTTGGGTCTGCACCAGTGGCGCGGCGGCGGACTCACCCTTGAGTTGCTCCGCCGGGCTTTCCAGTTCGAGGCTGAGGGTAGTCTTTTTGGCTTCGACTTCGCTGGACGGAAATACCAGCAGAGCCAGGCTGAGCAGGGCGGCGATGCCGCTGGCGGCCAGCAGGTGGGTTTTCGGATAAAGCGGGGGCGCTTTAGGCGTTTCGTCGGTCATAGGTAAGGTGACTTTTTGAAGAAAAGTGAATATGGAAAAGATGAATGACATGATGAAGATGAAATAACTGTATAAAATATAACCAAATCCATTTTCACGCAAGGGCGCGTAGACGCCGCGAGGCTGCGGTCAGGTCACATTCCGTTGCGAAACTTGTATTTGATGGCCGATCTTGTATGGTTGGCTCCCCTTGAATCTGAGCCTTGCGGGTCTGTCTATGAAGTCGGTTGAAGAGCAGCTGGCGCTTATCAAGCGCGGTGCGGAAGAAGTGTTGGTCGAGTCGGAACTGGTGGAGAAGCTCAAGCGCGGCCAGCCTCTGCGTATCAAGGCAGGTTTCGACCCGACCGCGCCTGACCTGCACTTGGGGCACACCGTGCTGATCAACAAGCTGCGCCAGTTCCAGGAGCTGGGTCATCAGGTCATCTTCCTGATCGGTGACTTCACCGGAATGATCGGTGATCCCAGCGGCAAAAGTGCGACTCGCCCGCCGCTGACGCGTGAGCAGGTGCTGGATAACGCCGAGACCTACAAGCAGCAGGTGTTCAAGATTCTCGACCCGGCCAAGACCGAGGTCGCGTTCAACTCCACCTGGATGGACAAGCTGACACCGGCTGATTTCATTCGCCTGGCGTCGCAGTACACGGTGGCGCGTATGCTTGAGCGCGACGACTTCGACAAGCGCTACACCACCAACCAGCCGATTGCCATTCATGAATTCCTCTACCCGCTGGTGCAGGGGTATGACTCGGTAGCCCTCAAGGCTGACGTGGAACTCGGTGGTACCGACCAGAAGTTCAACTTGCTGATGGGGCGCGAGTTGCAGCGCGCTTACGGCCAGGAAGCGCAGTGCATCGTGACCATGCCGCTGCTCGAAGGGCTGGACGGCGTGAAGAAAATGTCCAAGTCGCTGGGCAATTATGTCGGTATCCAGGAAGCCCCTGGGGTGATGTACAGCAAGCTGGTGTCGATCCCGGACACGCTGATGTGGCGTTACTTCGAGTTGCTGAGCTTCCGCTCCATGGAAGAGATCGAGCAGTTGCGTGCCGATGTCGCCAATGGTGCGAACCCGCGCGACATCAAAATCAAGCTGGCGGAAGAAATCGTTGCGCGTTTCCATGGTGAAGAGGCGGCTGCCAACGCCCACCGCGCGGCGGGTAATCGCATGAAAGAGGGTGAGTTGCCGGAAGATCTGCCTGAGATCGAGGTGGCAGCGGCCGAAGACCTGCCGATCGCTGCTGTATTGAACCGTGCAGGCCTGGTGAAAAACTCGGCGATGGCGCGCGATCTGCTCAATGGCGGTGCGGTAAAGGTCGATGGTGCGGTGGTTGAACGTGACTTCATGTTTGCGATTGGCGCCACTCATGTGTGCCAGGCGGGCAAGAAGGCGTTTGCCCGGGTTACGCTCAAGGCGGAGTGAGTGCCTGGTGGTGTAGCTATATAGTGAGTGCCTGGTGGTGTAGCTATATATAGAAGCGGGGAGGCCGACAGGCCTCCCCGCTTTGTTTTTCAGCGATTGTGAAGTTTATTGGAATTAAGCCTTGACGCGTTCTCGAATCCCCTTATAATGCGCCCCACTTCCAGCGTAGTCGGAACGAGAAACTC